>JBAXFS010000056.1:0-8623 GCA_037139795.1 Actinomycetes bacterium | reverse complement strand
CAACCGGCTTGTTTCTTATCAACTGCCGCCGTCGCATCAACACCAGTGAGTAAATGAGGTGCGCCGGTATTTGGGTCAATACGAGCCGGGAGGAATTTATAGTCAAGGAGTTCACCGCTTGGCGTTAGAGTTAATTGGCCAATCCCACTATTGAGGCTCTCTTCACTTCTAGAATAGAAAGCGAAATTGCCTAATGAATAATCAACGATCTTGCTGCCGTATCGAACTACAGGTTGTTGGCGATGAGGATGACTTCCGATAATCACACTCGCCCCATAGGCCAACCATTTCTTGGCATCGTTGATTTCAGGTTCGGCAGCGCAGGTTTGTTCTTCAACGCCCCAATGCACGTAGATGATTACTACTTTTGCTTGGGTCAGTGCGGTTTTGATCGCATCTTCTATTGCTTTCGAATCCCACCCACTAGTTGTTCCTGCATAATCCCCGCTTGCAACCGTACCTGCGCCTCCGTTAATTTTTGCAATACCCAGCAGAGCAACTTTGGTACCTCGGATACTAAATATCTTTGCACCCCAAGCCTCCTTGGCACTGTTGCCTGCGCCAATGACGCTTAAACCTGCGGCCTGCGCCGCTTTAATCGTCTCTTGAACTCCAGGACGCAGAAAATCTCCCGCATGATTATTAGCTAGATTTACTACATCCACACCAGCGTCTTTGGCTTTTTTAAGAATTAATGGATTACTACTAAAGACATACTCCTTAACTTGGTGCTCAACCTGCGTTGTGACCGCCGTTTCTAAATTGATTACAGAAATATCGGCAGATGTTAGCTCATTTGAAACACCTGCGAATGGGTCTCCCCCATTATCTAGAAAAGAAGAGATTTGATCTACGCCATTTGTGTCCCCGCCAAAATCAATCACGATATTGCGGGATTGATTTATTTGTGGTGGCGGCTGCGGTGCTGGGGTTTTGGCTTGGGCCGCACATCCAACTAATAGCACCAGGGTTGATATGCCAACTAACGCTCTCTTCACGCCCACATTCTAGGCATAGAAAAAGCCCCGCCGAGTAAGTACTCAGCGGGGCTTTTCATTAATTGTGATTTATGAGCAACCGGATGTGTTGCCACAACCTTCGCATACATAACATGCCCCTGACATGCGCATCTTTACACCGCACGTCATGCATAGAGGTGCATCGGCTTTAACACCAGAGAGTGCCTCCATCAATTCAGTTGATGAACCAAACTGTTGCTTGCTGTCTATTGTGACCGATACTGGTTTAGGAGCGGCAACCGGTGCTGCAACTGGTGCGACAACTTCAAGATTTTCGTAATCTTCAACGATGTCTTCGGTGTACTCGCCAGTCTCCAGTGCGCGAGCGCGCTCTGATGATGTGTAGAGCCCCATTGCACTGCGCGTTTCAAATGGCAGGTAATCAAGTGCAAGACGTCGGAAGATGTAATCCATCATGGACTGTGCCATGCGGATATCGGCGTCATCGGTCATACCGGCTGGCTCAAAGCGCAAGTTCGTAAACTTCTCAACGAAAGTCTCCAACGGAACTCCGTACTGCAGTCCGATAGATACTGCGATCGAGAAAGCATCCATAACTCCGGCCAGGGTTGAACCCTGCTTGCCGAGTTTAAGGAATACCTCACCGAGTGCGCCATCTGCATATGCACCAGATGTCATGTAACCCTCTGCTCCGCCAACCGAGAACGATGTAGTCGTTGATGGGCGTGACTTTGGTAGACGCTTGCGAAGTGGAGTTGCAGGGTGGGTAGCCGATGCTGGTACATCGCTTTTGGCTGCTTTGCCATCAGATAAAGGCTGACCGACTTTGCAGTTATCGCGATATACGGCCAAAGCCTTAATGCCTAGCTTCCAACCCTGGTAATAAACCTCTTCAACATCTTCAACCGTTGCATCCGAAGGCAAGTTAACTGTCTTTGAGATCGCACCCGATAGGAATGGCTGGCATGCAGCCATCATGCGAACGTGGCCCATTGGTGCAATTGAACGCTGTCCAAGTGCGCAATCAAATACGTCGTAGTGCTCAGGCTTTAGCCCTGGTGCATCAATAACATGACCGTGGGCTGAGATGAACTCAACAATGGCCTCGATGGTCTCTTCGGTGTAACCCAACTTGCGAAGGGCTGCTGGAACTGTCTGGTTAACGATCTGCATAGATCCGCCACCGACAAGCTTCTTGAACTTAACGAGTGAGAAGTCAGGTTCGATTCCAGTTGTATCGCAGTCCATCATCAAACCGATTGTGCCGGTTGGGGCTAGAACTGAGATCTGCGCGTTGCGCCATCCATTCTTTTCACCCGTTGATAGACATGCATCCCAGGCCTTATTTGCCTCGGTCCAAACATCGCGATCAAGTGTTGTCTCAGATTTGGCCGATGATGAGGCCGATGCATGCTTGCGCATCACGCGGGCGTGAGGCTTAGCGTTTTGTGCAAAGCCTGCATATGCTCCGACGAATCCTGCGAGTTCGGCTGAGCGCTTGTAAGTAATTCCGCTCATCAAAGAAGTGATGGCGCCCGCTAATGCACGTCCGCCGTCAGAATCATAGGCAAGACCCGAGGCCATCAAGAGGGCGCCGAGGTTTGCATAACCGATACCTAGTTGACGATATGCCTTAGTGGTATCTCCGATTGCCTCAGTTGGAAAGTCTGCGAAACAGATTGAGATATCCATTGCGGTAATGATCATCTCTGCTGCGCGACCGAAAGTCTTTGCATCAAATGAACCATCAGATTTAAGAAACTTCATTAAGTTAAGAGAGGCCAAGTTGCATGATGAGTTATCAAGTGACATGTACTCAGAGCATGGGTTGGAGGCGTTGATGCGACCGGTCTCTGGGTTTGTGTGCCAATCATTGATTGTGTCGTCATATTGAATTCCAGGATCGGCACATGCCCAAGCGGCCTCTGCCATCTTTCTAAAGAGCTGCTTAGCATCGACAGTGTCGATAACTTCGCCAGATGAGCGAGCAGTTAAACCAAACTGCTCACCCTTTTCAACTGCGCGCATAAACTCGTCCGATACACGAACTGAGTTATTAGCATTTTGATACTGCACAGAGATAATGTCCTTGCCGCCAAGATCCATGTCGAAACCAGCATCGCGAAGGGCGCGAATCTTATTCTCTTCATTGACCTTAGTCTCAATAAACTCTTCGATATCTGGGTGTGAAACATCTAGAACAACCATCTTTGCCGCACGTCGTGTAGCTCCGCCTGATTTGATTGTTCCAGCAGAGGCATCGGCGCCACGCATGAATGAGACTGGCCCAGATGCGGTTCCACCTGATTTGAGAAGCTCTTTGGATGAACGAATGCGCGATAAGTTAAGTCCGGCACCTGAGCCGCCCTTGAAAATCATTCCCTCTTCGCGATACCAGTTAAGAATGCTATCCATCGTGTCATCGACAGAGAGAATAAAACAGGCACTTACTTGCTGTGGCTCATTAGTTCCAACGTTAAACCACACTGGTGAGTTAAACGAGAAAACCTGGTGCATCAACATATAAGTCAATTCATGTTCAAAAATAGTTGCATCGGCATCGGTTGCAAAGTAGCCATGCTCTTTGCCGGCCTTTGTGTAAGTGAGTACAACACGATCGATAACTTGCTTGAGTGACCATTCGCGGTTCTCGGCGCCGACTGCTCCACGGAAATATTTAGTAGTAACAATCGTCGATGCGTTCACAGACCAGAAGTCTGGATACTCAACACCGCGTTGCTCAAATACGGTCTCACCCGTTTTCCAGTTTTGCTGCACTACATCGCGGCGTTCCCATTTAACTTCATCGTATGGGTGAATACCCTCGTTGGTGTAGATGCGCTCGATCGTTAAGCCCTTGCCCTTGATTGTGTTGTGAGCTTTGATCTTGGCTGGTCGGTTGATAACCGTCTCTGACATATGTGGATCCCCGTATTTCTTTAGTAGGTCTTTAATTATTTATTCGTGAAGTTGACGTGCTGGCCGAGATTTTTTCTTTACTTACATCTGCCCGGGGGATTTCAGCAGTTTTTACATTCGAAGGTAGAGCGCGGAGAAGTGCGATCTCACCTTCGAAATCTTCAAGGGATGCAAAGTTACGATATACGGAGGCATATCGTAAGTAGGCCACCTCATCGAGTTCGCGAAGCGGGGCCAAAATAGCCATACCTACTTCTTGAGCCTCGATCTCTGCTTGACCGGTACTGCGAAGAGCTTCCTCCACGCGTTGGGCGAGCAAAACTAAGTCATCTTCGTTAACTGGGCGGCCTTGGCAGGCTTTGCGCACGCCAACGAGGACTTTCTCGCGGCTAAAGGGTTCAGTGGCGCCAGAGCGCTTGATGATGCTGAGCACTGCGACCTCTTGAGTTGAAAAGCGCTGGCCGCACTGTGGGCACTCGCGCCGGCGGCGAATCTGGGTGCCATCTTCGGCGGGACGGGAGTCAACGACTCTGGAATCATCGTGTCTGCAAAACGGACAAATCATTTCGGCGTGTCTCCCTTCATCCTGCTTGCTTTTTCCCTTTTTAGATGTAAAGAGGGGATTTCCAAAACTACCCTAAAAACACTACTTATGGAAGTTTTGGCCTATCTGACCCCTACATCTAGTGGGAACTATAAAGCATTGGAGGAGGGTTTGCCACTTGAGTAGCCCAAAACACGCACCTAGGGCGTGTCGGGGCTGGCACTCACCTCCTTAAGCGATGAGGCGGGCTCCTTTATGAGCCTTTGCCAGAGCGGCATCACAAGTCCAGAGTTTTGCCCCTGCAGCTGTCGCAGTCGCGCTAATAATCGCATCAGGAGTTCGAAGGCCGGTTCTAGCCCTCACATGAGCGGCTGCGATGGCAATTTCTTGACTCACATCGACTATCTGATGCAGATTGGCCGCAAAGCGGGCCTGTGCCTGTTCGGCAACGCCTTTAGCGACGGCATGTGGCAAGACCTCGGTCAATGTCAGTACCGAAATTGCATACAAACTAGAGGCTTCAAAATTTTCCATTATCCGAAGATGGTGTTTATCAGCTGGATTGATTAACCCGATCAGAACCGATGAATCGAGGAGAACTAATCCCATGCTGCTCGCTCTTTCTCTTGATCAAATTCATCAAAGACTCCTGGAAATGCTCCGACTAAATTTAAAATTGGATTTGCATGTGCCCCTACCTGTATCTGGATAAAACCAGCGTCGTTCACTACGAATTCCACTTCATCCCCTGCCTCTAGACCAACTCTTCGCAGAATATCTACGGGTACTGTCAATTGATTTTTAGAGCTAAGGCGGGATGTGGATGTTCGTCCGGCTCGTTGCGCGGGCTGTTTAACTTTTGGAACAGGCCGCTTCGCGCTTTTCTTAGCCTTTACCTTAGGAGCCATAAGTAAAGGCTATCACTACAGGTTAACTAACTCCAGAGATTACGAAGTTGGGACTTTAAGGCGAGCGCCAGCTGCAACGTCATAGCCAGGAAGATTGTTTGCCTCACGGATCGCCTCGACCATCGCTTGTATATCGCCATGGCTATATGCCGAAGCCACAGACCAGAGCGTGGCCCCTGCTGGAACTACAACGGTTGTGTAGGAAACGGCATGAACCACAGTTTGCCCAGCCCCTGAGCGGGCGGCAAAGCCAGCGGCCAAAACTACGCTCAGCGAGAGTACGACCACAGTGCGGGCAAGGCGGCCACGGCGCGTTAGGGCACCGGACGGATTGGCAAAAAAGCCTTGATTTACACTGCTTTGAGAGGCTACTGAATTAAATGTAACTGCGCTCATGGTCATCTCCTGCGAACTACCTTGGGAAGGTCTCCGAACACTTGTTCGAATAGCCCAATTAAACACCACACCACTGACAAAAGGCAAGCGAATTTCGAACAGGTGTTTGAATTTTAGATGAATATCTGTCACCATCTACCTATGAGCACACATACCCCATCAGCGGCCGGACTTAGCCCGCGCCAGTCCGAGATTTTGGCAGTCATTCAGGCCTCAATGAATGACCACGGCTATGCCCCTTCGATGCGTGAAATCGGCGCGGCAGTCGGCCTGACCAGTACCGCCTCGGTTAAGTATCAGCTCGAGATTCTTGAGGCCAAAGGCTTCATCCGCCGCGATGAGAGCAAAGGTCGCGCCCTTGAATTAACTCCGGAAGAAAACGGCGCACCGGTTGATAAGACTCGTTTAGTTCCACTCGTGGGTCGCATCGCAGCCGGTGGTCCAATTACCGCCGAGCAAGAGGTCGAAGAGTCATTCCCGCTACCAGAATCAATCGTCGGCAGCGGCGATTTATTTATGCTCAAAGTCGTTGGCGAATCCATGATCGATGCCGCGATTTGCGATGGCGATTACGTTGTTATTCGTTCGCAGAAAGATTGCAACAACGGCGAAATCGTTGCGGCAATGATTGATGGCGAAGCAACGGTCAAAACATTTTCTCGAAAAAATGGCCACATCTGGTTGCTTCCAGCTAACGCTGACTTCGCACCCATCGATGGCGATGCTTGCGAAATCTTAGGAAAAGTCACCGCGGTTCTCCGCTCGCTTGGCTAATTCACAGTAGCCTGCCTTTATGGCTATGGAGTTTGCGATGACAACAATTGTTGTCGATGACTATGACCGAGCAATCGATTACTACACAAATACTCTTGGCTTCACTCTGACTGAAGATACTGTCCTATCCCCCGATAAACGCTGGGTAACAGTTCGCCCTGGAACTAATGGTGCATCGATTCTTCTGGCACGTGCGGCAACCGAGGCACAAGGCTCCCGCATTGGAAATCAAACGGGAGGCCGCGTTGGCTTCTTCCTACACACCGATACGTTTGATGCCGATTATGCCCGAATGCAGGCAGCGGGCGTGGTTTTCATCGATGTACCGCGCTCTGAAGAATATGGAAAAGTAATTGTCTTTGTAGATATCTACGGTAACAAATGGGATTTCATCGGGTCGAATTAATAGCCCTTTAAATAAAACTGACCCGGGGCTTGATAGCCCCGGGTCAGTTTTATTTATAACTTACTTTTTGTGTGGAGTCTTTCCACCGTTAAGTGCAAAGTAGACGATGCCGGCTACAAGCACACCTAGGAACCAACCATATGGCGCGAATTTGTCATATGAGGCTGGACCCCAGATAGGTAGGAAGCTAGAGAAGACTGATCCAACGAGAGCTGAGATAATTGCAATCATGTTGAATCCGGATGTGAAGAAGTACGGTCCACTCTTATCTTCTGTGTATAGCGCATCGACATCTACATTTTCTTTACGAAGCAAGTAGTAGTCAACCATGATGATTCCAAATAATGGACCCATAGTTGAGCCGATGGCATTTACGAATGATGGTGCGTTATCCCAAGGATGTAGTGGGTACAAAACAAGGGCGATTCCGGCGGCAATGTAGCCACCTTTCTTGAAGTCGATCTTGTTTGGCGCAATGTTGGCAAAGTCGTAGGCAGGAGAAACAAAGTTGGCTACGACGTTAATACCAAGAGTTGCAACGGCAAAGGTCAACATAGCAAGCAGCGCTAAGAAGACTGAGCCGAACTTAGCTGAAATGGCACCTGGTTGAAGGAGAACTTCGCCATAAACCTTGTATGCCGATGCTGTTGTAAGGGCGGCAACGACTGAGAAGAAAATAAGGTTAATTGGGAGTCCCCAAAGATTTCCTTTTTTCAGCGATTCTTTATTCGGACTAAAGCGGGAGAAGTCGCAGAAGTTCAAATAAAGTGCGGCAAAGTAAGTAACCCACGTCGCAGCAACTGCGAGCATCGCCGCCAAACTTCCTGGAGTAACCGAGAAGCCAGTCTGGTTCTTTGCAAGATCTGCAAGATCCTTTGCAGGCATATTGACGTTAAATGAAATTGTTCCGGCTTTAATTGAAAGCCCAATAGCAAGGAGCAACATCATGATCCAAACAGCGGGACCTGCAAAGTCCATGAAACGGCGAACTGTTTCCATACCCTTACTGATGATCAGTAATTGGGCGCCCCACACTAGTAAGTAACAAATAACCTCTAGCTTGGTATGGCCAAGAACGTGACTACCGTCATTGAAAGTTTTCATGCCGTTGTATCGAACAAGGAATGAAACTATTGCTCCGGCAGCCGCACTTGTTTGAGCGCCGTACCAGAACGTTGCAACCACTGCGCGAACGAGGGCTGGAATATTTGCACCGAATACACCAAATGATGCACGGGCAAGAACTGGATAAGGAACGCCAGTTTTCACTCCGGCATTTCCGACCATAGACATGAGGAAATAAACTGCTACCGATCCAACAGCAATTGCAAACAAGAACTTAAGTCCACCGCCGGCAACTAAGAAAAGACTTGCTGCTAGGAAATAACCGTAAAGGCTGTGAACATCGGAGGTCCAGACATTGAAAATGCTGAATGGTCCCCAGTTACGCACTTTTGCAGGTGCCAAATCTTCATTATGAAGACGTGGCGACACTTGGTATGCCATGTTTCTCCCATCTAAAGTTAGCGAAAGGGCACACCACAATCAGTGATTCCTGTCCGCGAAGACTCCTCCTGTGGATCTCTTCTGGAATAAACGGTAAGGGGATTTTGGAGGATATACAAGGACTATCCCCTCATCAAACCAAAGTATTTATATCGATTTCTAAGTGTTTCGGGTTGATTTTGATCGATTA
>JBAXFS010000055.1:0-9882 GCA_037139795.1 Actinomycetes bacterium | reverse complement strand
CGCTATGACTTACCACTTGCTGAAATTGTCTTTGATTTCTTTGACCAACTAAAGAGCCGGACTAAAGGATATGCATCTCTTGATTACGAAGAAAAGGGCGATGCCGAAGGTAACTTAGTTAAGGTCGACATCTTGCTTCAAGGCGAGGCCGTTGATGCATTTAGCGCAATCGTTCACCGCGATAAGGCCTACGCCTATGGCGTCATGATGACTGGAAAACTTCGCCAACTCATTCCGCGCCAACAGTTCGATGTTCCAATTCAAGCCGCGATTGGTTCTCGAATTATTGCCCGCGAAAGTATTAGCGCAATCCGCAAAGATGTTTTGGCTAAGTGTTACGGCGGTGATATCTCACGTAAGCGTAAGCTCCTTGAGAAGCAAAAAGAGGGTAAAAAGCGCATGAAGATGGTGGGCCGTGTTGAGGTTCCGCAGGAGGCCTTCGTTGCCGCCCTTGCAACCGATGCCGACATTGAAAAGGTGAAAGCCGCTCGAAAGCTTTAATTATGGCGCTCTCGTTCTACGTTCATATCCCGTACTGCATTAAACGTTGTGGCTATTGTGATTTCAATACATACACACCCAATGAACTCCAAGATGGCGCAACGTTAGAGATTGTTAGTAATGATTACATCGATGCCGTATTAAAAGAGCTCGATGCCGCCCCTTTAGATCAAGTCCCAACAATTTTCTTCGGGGGAGGAACCCCATCGCTCTTGCCTGCAGATGACTTAGGCCGAGTTATTGCCGCGATTAAAGCGCGCAATGGTTTAGCTCCTGATTGCGAAATAACTCTTGAAGCTAACCCAGATTCAGTTACTGCCGAAAAACTAAAACGATATATTGAAGTTGGTTTTAACCGAATCTCCTTTGGAATGCAGTCATCGAAGCCACATGTCTTAGCCGTTCTCAATCGCACGCATAATCCAGAGAATGTTAGGAAGGCCGTGGACATGGCCCGCGCTGCAGGTTTTGGCAGCATCAGCGTTGATCTCATTTACGGAACTCCAGGGGAGTCATTAAACGATTGGCGAGATACCGTTACGGCAGCCCTAGCTTTAGATATCGATCACATTAGTGCTTATGCATTGATTGTCGAGACCGGCACAAAGTTAGCAGCTCAAATTAAACGCGGTGACTTAACTATGCCCGATGATGATTTGATGGCGGATATGTATTTACTTGTCGATGAACTATGTGAAAAGCATGGTTTTTCTTGGTATGAACTATCCAACTGGTCTAAGCCAGGCCATGAGTGTCGACATAACATTGCGTACTGGGAAAATAAGAATTGGTGGGGGCTTGGGCCTGGCGCGCATTCGCATATCAATGCGAAGCGTTTTTGGAATATTAAACATCCAACGGCTTATAAGCAAAAGTTATTTGCGGGCGAATCACCAGTTGCCGACAGCGAAGAGTTAAGTCAAATACAGATGCAAACTGAAGCAATAATGCTAGGAATCAGAATGCGAGAGGGCTTAGAGATTGCCTCACTTACGCCTAATCAGATTAAGCTTCTAGAGGCCTATCAATTGAATGGCTACTTGGAAATGCCAGTTAATCGCGTCGTATTGACGCCAACAGGGCGCTTGATTGCCGACCGAATCGTGCGAGAAATAACTTTCTAGTATCCTTGCCAACACTATGTCATCACGCCGTTTAGAAATCCTTCGCGCAATTGTCGACGAATACGTCGCGACGCAGGAACCCGTCGGCTCAAAATCAATTGCAGATCGCCATGGCTTAGGTATCTCACCAGCCACAATCCGTAATGAGATGGCAATCCTTGAAGACGAGGGCTTGATTAAGCAGCCTTACACAAGTGCTGGGCGAATTCCAACCGATCGTGGCTACCGTGTGTTCGTCGATCAGTTAGCTCAAGTCAAACCTTTATCTGGCCCCGAGCGCCGAGCAATTGAAACTTTCCTTGAAGGCGCTTTAGATTTAGATGACGTTGTCTTGCGCACGGTTCGTTTGCTTGCCGATGTTACAAAACAGGTAGCGGTTGTTCAGTATCCATCAATGGTGAAATCTCGTGTGCGCCACATTGAATTAGTTTCATTAACTCCAGCGCGATTAATGATGGTCCTGATTACCGATTCGGGGCGAATCGAGCAACGCGTTATCGAACTTACGCAAGATGTTTCGGAGCACTTCTTGCAGACCCTGCGGACGCAATTAAATAGCGCCATGATGGGTCATCGCTTGCCTGAGGTCGCCGATCGAATAAGTGGAATTTTAGAGAGTTACACACTGCGTGATCGAAAAGATGTTGCAATTGTTATGTCATCGGTAATTGAGATGGCCATGGAGCGCCCAGAAGAAAAGATTGTTCTTGCAGGTACGGCTAATCTGGCGCGATTCCACGATGATTTTTCAACGACGATGCATCCAGTTCTAGAGGCACTCGAGGAACAAGTCGTTCTCCTTCGACTACTTGGGGATGCAAGTCAGAGCGTTAAAGTGAGAATTGGTCAGGAACAGGCCGACGTCAGCCTTCAAACAACCTCATTGGTGGCAGTTGGTTATGGTTCAGATGAGACATCCATTGGAGCCCTTGGAATCATCGGTCCCACACGTATGGATTACGCTGGTTCAATGTCAGCTGTGTCTGCAGTTGCCCGCTATGTCGGACGATTTATTAACGAAGGCGCATAAGTGGCAGATCATTACCAAACGCTCGGTGTAGCAAGAGATGCATCGGCCGATGAAATTAAGCGCGCCTATCGTAAATTAGCGCGTGAACTTCATCCCGATGTAAATCCAGATCCTGCAGTGCAAGATCAATTCAAAGAGATTACCGCCTCGTACGAGACGTTGAGTGATCCCAAGAAACGTCAAAACTATGACATGGGTGGAAGTAACTTCGGTGGTGCCAACTTTGGTGGGGGCTTCAGTGACATCATGGATGCATTCTTTGGCGGTGGTGGCTCACGCGGTCCACGCCCACGTATGCGCGCGGGACAAGATTCATTAATTCGAATTGAAGTCTCATTGCACGAGGCATGCTTTGGAACTGAGCGCGAAATTTCCGTAGAGAGCGCCGTCGTTTGTCCAAAATGTACGGGCAGTGGCTGCGTAGATGGTGGGCAACCAACCATGTGTAACGTGTGCAAAGGTCGCGGCGAAACACAACAAGTTGTGCGCTCAGTTATCGGTCAAGTAATGACTTCCAGACCATGCGGGCCATGTTCTGGATATGGAAGCATCATTGCTAATCCTTGTCGCGAATGTGCAGGCGAAGGTCGCGTTCGTGCGCGCCAAGATATCAACGTTAAAATTCCAGCTGGTGTTGAAACCGGCAATCGAATTCAACTATCCGGACGCGGTGAAGTCGGTCATGGTGGAGGACCAGCGGGTGATCTCTATGTCGAAATTGTTGAAGCCGAACATGATTACCTTATTCGCGATCGCGATACTTTGCATATGTCCTTAGCTGTTTCGATGAGTGCCGCAGCCCTTGGCTCAACTGTCAGCATTGAATCCTTAGATGGACCAGTAGATGTTCACATCAAAGCAGGCGCGCAAAGTGGTGCACCAATAGTTATTAAGCACAAAGGAATGAACCGTCTTCGCCAAGGTGGGCGCGGGGATCTAATTGTTCATTTAGAAGTTATAACGCCTTCAAAATTAAGCCGTGAAGAGGAAGATTTACTAAAGAAATTCGCCGAGCTTCGTGGAGAAAAGGCGGGAGATGCCCACGTAAAAGGCCATGATGGCGGTATCTTTTCTAAGATTAAGGGCGCGTTTACTAAGTAATGTTGACGCTATTTTTCGTTGAAGATCTGCCGACTCAAATCGGACAGATCTACGAATTCGATAACGAGGATGCTAATCACGCTATCCGCGTTTTGCGAATGGCTGCAGGTGAGATATTCATGCTCGCAGATGGCAATGGTGCGTGGAGCCAAGTCAAAGCATTTGCCATAAAGAAAAAGTCAATGGAAGTCGAAGTTATGGCAACCGGTTTTCAAGAGGCATTGCCTACAACTATTACCGTTGTGCAGGCGCTTCCAAAAGGTGATCGCGCAAAAGAGGCGATTGAGCTATTAACTGAGGCAGGCGTTGATCGCATTGTTCCTTGGGCGGCATCGAGAAGTATTGGTAAGGCCTCAGATAAGTTTTCAATTACTGCACGGGAGGCAAGCAAGCAATCCCGGCGATTGCGCATTCCTGAAGTAACCGATATCGCAACGACCGAGCAAATTTGTGAAGCGATTGCCTTAAGTGATTTGGCAATTGCCTTTCATGAGAGCGCTGAAGCAAAACTTAGTGATTGCGTGTCATCGCACAATGTTGCCCATCTATTAATAATTATTGGCCCAGAAGGCGGATTAACATCAACTGAGATCGATGCATTTAGAGATGCTGGAGCAAAAGTTGCTTTGATGGGTCGACCAATTTTGCGCTCGGCACATGCTGGAATCGCGGCAGTCGCAGCCGTTTCGGCCCTGCTAAAGGTATGGTAATTACGTGGCCCTAGACATGAACTGCCTGTTCTGCAAAATAGTTAATGGAGATATTCCCGCCGACATCGTCTTTAGAAATGAAAACGTCGTTGCCTTTACAGACATATCCCCCCAAGCACCTACCCATGTTTTGATTGTTCCAACGATTCACGTTGAAAATGCCGCCGCTTTAGCGCGCCTTTCTCCAACGATTACTGCCGATCTCTTTACTGCCGCATCAGATATCGCCAGTGAGCGAGGTTTGGTGGGTTACCGAAGCGTTTTTAACACCGGTGTCGAAGCTGGTCAGAGCGTTTTCCACGCCCACCTGCATCTTCTCGGCGGCCGTTCGCTGGCATGGCCGCCCGGTTAAAGGTAGATTTATCCTTACATGGAGCGCACACTGATCACGGTACCAATCGCCATTCCCATGGTCGCACTCATCGGTCCACATGATGACAACTTACGTGCCGTAGAAGCCGCCTTCCCCTCCGTAAACATTACTGTTCGGGGAAATGAAATCACTTTGCGAGGCCCGCATATTGATTGTGCGATGCTCGAAAATCTCTTTGCCGAATTAATGGTTGTGATTCGCTCTGGAAACAATTTAACCGTCGATGCCGTCAATCGCTCGATCACAATGCTTGAGAACAAACCAATTGACCATCCCGCCGAAGTTCTATCCCTTAATATTTTGAGCAATCGTGGGCGCACTATTCGCCCTAAGACTGCCAATCAAAAGCGCTATGTCGATGCGATTGAAGAGCACACAATTACTTTTGGTATTGGCCCAGCAGGTACCGGTAAAACTTACTTGGCGATGGCAATGGCAATTGCAGCGCTGCAGAATAAAACCGTTAACCGAATAATTTTAACTCGCCCCGCAGTTGAAGCTGGAGAGCATCTAGGTTTTCTACCGGGCACGCTGAGCGAAAAAATCGATCCTTATCTGCGTCCATTGTTTGATGCACTACACGACATGATCGATATTGAATCAGTACCGCGATTAATGCAATCGGGTGTAATTGAAGTTGCTCCGCTTGCATATATGCGTGGACGCTCATTAAACGATGCTTTTATTATCTTGGATGAGGCACAAAACACCACACCTGAGCAGATGAAGATGTTCCTAACCCGCCTTGGCTTTGGCTCAAAGATGGTTATTACTGGCGATGTAACCCAGATCGATCTACCTAATGGGCAACATTCGGGCTTGCGCGTTGTTCGCGATATCTTGGGTGATATCGATGACATCGCCTTCCTTGAATTAACTGCTGAAGACGTTGTCCGTCACCGCTTAATCGGCGATATCGTCAAGGCCTATGATAATTTTGAAGAGCAACGCCAATCGTTGCGCCCGATTCGGCAATAGATGAGCATAGAAGTAACAAACACTTCAGGGCAGTTAGTTCCAAGCGATGATATAACTTCTCTTCTTACTTACGCCATGGGCCAACTCAAACTCAATGCCGATTGTGATTTAAACGTTGGTTTTATCGATGATGAGTACATGACTGAGCTACACATCAAATGGATGGATGAGCCTGGCAGTACCGATGTGCTCTCTTTCCCAATGGATATGCCTGAGAGCGAAGAGGACGTTGTCACCCTCGGAGACATCATGATTAGTCCACGTTTTGCCGCCGAACAAGCAAAAGAAGCTGGTCATTCATTTGAGCACGAGGTTTACATTTTGGCCACACATGGCCTGTTGCACATCATCGGTTATGACCATGCTGAACCCGAAGAGGAACGCGCAATGTTTGCTTTGCAAGAGAAAATAGTAGATGACTGGAAAAAAAAGTAAATGAGTCCAATCGCAATAATTAGCATTATCGCACTCCTAGCCTTTGCCGGATTTCTTGCAGCGAGCGAGTCAGCCTTAACTTCAATTTCCCGTATAGTCGTTGAAGAGCTTGAGGGTAAACGCGGGGGAGTTCTTCTTCGAAAATACAGCGCTCAACCCGCACGATATTTAAACGTCATCTTATTAGTGCGAAAGCTCTGTGAATTCACGGCAACAGTGTTGCTCGCATCAATTTTGTTGCGCAATTACTCTTCGGCGCAAGCGATGGCGCTGACAGTTGCAATTATGGTGGTGCTCTCATACGTTGTGGTTGGAGTCGGCCCACGTACTTTGGGAAAGCAACAGCCCCATAAATATGCCCGATATGGGATTATCGTCGCCTATGGTCTTGCTTTTTTATTAGGCCCAGTCACAAAACTACTTATTACCGTTGGAAATGCGATTACACCGGGCAAGGGTTTTCGCTCGGGCCCATTTACATCTGAGGCCGAACTTCGAGATTTAGTGGACCAAGCACATGAACGTGGCCTCGTTGAATCCGATGAACATGAAATGATTCACTCAGTCTTTGAACTTGGCGATACTTTGGTACGAGAATTAATGGTTCCACGCACTGAAATGGTGTGGATTGAAAAAGATAAGACGCTGCGCCAAGGTCTCTCCCTTGCGCTTCGCTCGGGTTTTTCTAGAATCCCAGTAATTGGTACTGGCCCGGACAACATCATTGGAATTGTTTATGTAAAAGATTTGGCCAGGAGGGCGCTGGACCATCATGAAGCAGAGCAAACTGAAAATATCGAACAACATATGCGCCCTGCCAATTTTGTTCCAGAGATTAAAATGGCCGATGAGTTGCTAAAAGAGATGCAGCGCGATCAAATTCACTTGGCTGTAGTAGTCGATGAATACGGCGGTACCGCTGGAATTATTACTATTGAGGACATAATCGAGGAAATTGTTGGTGAGATTGAGGATGAGTTCGACGATGGTGAGGACCACTTCACGTGGCTCTCTGCCGATAAAGCTCGAGCAAACGCGACGCTGCATATTCAAGATTTAGCCGATGAGTTAAAGATCGAAATCAGCGAATCTGATTTTGAAGATGTCGACTCAATTGGCGGATTAATGGCACAAAAACTCGGCCGAGTCCCTATCGCTGGCAGCACAATTTCACTCAATGGTTGGTCGATTACATCTGAGCGCCCTCTTGGCCGCCGCCGCAGAATTAGCAGTGTATTAATTGAGCGATTAGAGCGCGAGATTGAGGACCACGAGTAGGCGATAGAATCGCCAAATGCGTATCGTTCGTTTTTCTCCTGGCCCTGATGCCGGTCTTGGTACCGATCCATTATTTGGCGTTCTCGAAGATGATGGTCTTATCCATGTCATAACGGGGGATCCGATTTACTCTGGGATTCAAAAGAGTGCGGCAACGATAGAACTTACAAAGGTGCGTTTATTAGCACCAGTAATTCCGCGCTCCAAAGTTGTGTGTATCGGCAAGAATTATGCCGACCATGCTGCAGAAATGGGTGGCGTTGTTCCGGATGAGCCGATCATCTTTTTAAAGCCGAATACTTCGGTAATCGGACCCAATGACACTATCGTCTGGCCAGATATGTCCGAGCGGGTAGATCACGAAGCAGAGCTCGCTATCGTAATTGGTCGCCTCTGTAAGGATGTTCCACTCGAGCGCGTTAGAGACGTTATTTTTGGTTACACCATTGCAAATGATGTGACTGCACGCGACTTACAGAAAAAAGATGGCCAGTGGACGCGCGGTAAGGGCTTCGATACTTTCTGTCCACTTGGACCTTGGATAGATACCGATTTCATTCCCGGTACTCAACGAATTACTGCCAGCGTTAATGGTGAGATTAAGCAGTCGGCACAGTTGAGTGAGATGATGTTTAAAGTTCCAGAGATCATCAATTTTGTATCGCGCGTCATGACTCTTTTGCCAGGTGATGTCATTTTGACTGGCACACCTGCAGGTATTGGCCCGATGATTGAGGGTGGCACCGCAACTATGGCTATTGAGGGCCTTGGCGAACTAACTAACAAAGTGAGAAAAAATTGAGTCCAACAGAAGGGAAAAAAGTCAAAGTTCGATTTGCACCTTCACCAACTGGTGATCTGCATGTAGGCAATATCCGTACTGCCCTCTTTGATTGGGCTTATGCCCGCCACACAGGTGGCACATTTCTTTTTCGCATTGAAGATACCGATACAACACGTGTGACCGATGAATACATCAATGCCGCAATTGATACGCTCAAATGGCTGGGCCTTAATTGGGATGAGGGTCCTGAAGTCGGTGGAGATAATGGGCCATATCTACAATCTCAGCGGTTAGAGATTTATGCGCACTGGGCCGCAAAATTTATTGAACAAAAAGATGCTTACTACTGTTATTGCACACCTGGGGAGTTAGAGGCAGTTCGTGAAGCTCAACGTGCATCCAATCAAGCACCTGGATATAACGGACACTGTCGCAACTTAACGCCAAACCAAATCGCAGCCTATAAAGCCGAAGGCCGCGGGGCAGTGGTACGAATGCAAATGCCCGATGGTGGAACAACATTTACCGATTTAATTCGCGGGGAAATGGCCTTTGATCATAAGTTTGTTCCAGACTTTGTCTTGGTCCGCGCTGATGGCTCTCCGCTATATACATTGGCCGTTGCCGTTGATGATATTTTGATGAAAGTTACCCATGTTCTGCGCGGTGAGGATTTACTCTCATCTACTCCGCGCCAGATTCGCGTCTATCAAGCGATGGGTGTTGACCTTGCGGACTATCCAGTCTTTGCGCACTTACCTTTCGTAATGGGGGCAGATAATGCCAAGTTATCTAAGCGCAATGGTGAAGTGTCAATCGCTTGGTATCGAGATAAAGGATTTTTGCCAGAGGCAATCTGTAACTACTTAGCGCTCCTCGGTTGGTCACCTGGAGATGACGTAGAGAATATTACTATGAAGCAGCTGTGCGAGCTTTTCACGGTAGAGCGAGTAAATAGTTCGCCGGCTAAATTCGATATGAAAAAGCTCGAAGCAATTAACGGAGATAAGATCCGCGCTCTGACAATCGATGAGTTCTTGACTTGGGCACTGCCGTTCTTAACAAAGGCTAATGTCATAACCGGAACCCCTGATGAAATTGCACTCGTGAAGCGCGCACTTCCGATTATCCAAGAGCGCATCATTATGTTCAGCGAAGTTCCAGCCATGCTTAAGTTCTTATTTGTTAAGGATTTTGCGATTGAAGCCGATAGCCTCGCTAAAGTCACTGACTCTGGGGCCAAAGAAGTACTCCAGCGATCTCTAAAAGAACTCGAAACGGTTAATAATTGGACACATACTGATATTGAAGCTGCGCTTCGTACATCGTTAATTGAGGATATGGGATTAAAGCCGCGAATTGCTTTTGGCGCAGTTCGAATTGCAACGACGGGCAGCACGATTTCACCGCCTTTGTTTGAATCAATGGAATTACTCGGCAAAGCGGCCTCATTAGCCCGAATCACTGCGGCATTAACTCTCTAATCGGTGCGGTATTCTTTCCCCTTGAAGTATTGGGGTATGGGGTAATTGGCAGCCCTGCTGATTCTGGTTCAGTAAGTCTAGGTT
>JBAXFS010000054.1:0-10040 GCA_037139795.1 Actinomycetes bacterium | reverse complement strand
TTCCAGGATTATGCGTTGTTTCCGCATATGGATGTCATTTCAAATATTGAGTACGTTACGTTCTCATGGCACTTATGGGTGTTGGTCTTTCATTTATTTATGTTCCGCTCTCTGTTGTAGTTATTAACTCTTTTAATTCAAGCAAGGTTTTTTCGTGGCCCCCAACTAGCTTTACAACGCTCTGGTGGTCTAAAGCCATTGAAAATACGGGGGTCCGCTCGGCACTGAAATGGAGCCTTCTAGCTGGTGTATCGGCCACTTCCATCGCTTTATTGCTTGGCACAACTTTAGCTTTTGCAGTAAGCCGATATAGTTTTTTCGGACGCGAAGTGATCTCTTTGTTGGTCGTTCTCCCTATTTCACTTCCTGGAGTCGTTACTGGAATCGCCTTAAATAATGCTTTTACTAAACAGTTAGGCATGTCAACTGGCTTGTTGACGGTAGTTATTGGACACGCAACTTTTTGTATTGTAATTGTCTATAACAACGCGATTGCTCGTCTGCGACGTATGGGAACTTCACTTCAGGAAGCGTCCATGGACCTCGGAGCCAATGGGATTACTACTTTTCGCTTAATCACGTTGCCAAATTTAGCGTCGGCGTTATTTGCTGGAGGTCTACTTGCTTTTGGTCTCTCATTTGATGAGATTGTTGTGACTACATTTACTGCTGGTCCCGGGATCCAAACCTTGCCAATTTGGATTTATAACAATCTTTTCCGTCCCAACCAAGCACCCATAGTCAATGTTGTTGCGGCAACGCTCGTTGTTTTATCAATTGTGCCGATCTATCTTTCACAACGTTTAAGCCAAGATACAACTTCGGGTGGGCGTTTTTAATTGCCCCAGGATGAATGAAGTGGGCGACCTTCGGCATAGCCTGCTGATGATTGGATTCCGACGACTGCACGTTCTGCAAACTCTTCAAGTGTGCGAGCGCCGGCATATGTGCATGATGATCGTAGCCCCGCAATAATCTCATCCAGTAAATCTTCAACTCCTGGACGCTGCGGATTTAAATACATGCGCGATGTTGAAATTCCCTCTTCAAATAATGCCTTACGTGCGCGATCAAATGCATCTTCACCCGTCGTGCGTGCAGCAACGGCGCGCGCAGATGCCATTCCAAAGGACTCTTTGAATAGCTTGCCATTCACATCACTTTGTAAGTCGCCTGGAGATTCATACGTACCGGCAAACCAAGAGCCAATCATTACCTGTGAGGCACCTGCCGCAAGGGCGAGAGCAACATCGCGCGGATGGCGTACCCCGCCATCGGCCCAGACATGCGCACCGTGTTTTTTAGCTTCTGCTGCACACTCAAGGACGGCTGAAAACTGTGGCCGGCCAACACCGGTCTGCATGCGCGTCGTACACATTGCACCTGGGCCTACGCCGACTTTAACAATTGTGGCACCTGCATTAATTAAATCGCGCGTTCCATCGGCAGTAACAACATTGCCGGCCACGATTGGAATCGATAAACCGAGAGATTTTATTGCCGCCAGCGCCTCAATCATCTTCTTTTGATGTCCGTGGGCAGTATCAACTACCAAGACATCTGCGCCAGATTCAACTAGGGCCGCAGCTTTTGCCGCGACATCACCATTAATGCCAACGGCTGCCGCGATACGCAAATTGTTATTGGAATCAACGGCTGGTGCGTACAAAGTCCCGCGTAAGGCGCCAATTCGAGTAATGATTCCAACTAGATCACCCTTTGGTGAAACGACCGGTGCCAATTTGTGGCGATGTAGATTTAAGAATTCAAAGGCAGCTCTGGCATCTAAACTATCGGCCATCGTAATGAGATCTTTGCTCATCACTTGGTGAAGTTGCGTGAAACGATCAACGCTCTTGCAATCTTCTTCCGTAACAATTCCTACAGGCTTGCCACCGTCAACAATTACTATCGCTCCATGCGCGCGCTTATGTAGCAAGCTGACGGCATCGGCAACGGTTTGGTGAGGGTTTAGCGTAATTGGAGTATCAAAGAATGTGTGTCGCGTCTTAACCCATTTAATAACGCTATCGACAACGGCATGTGGAATATCTTGTGGGATTACCGTGAGGCCACCGCGACGTGCAATTGTTTCAGCCATTCTCCGGCCAGATATTGCAGTCATATTTGCAACAACTAAAGGAATTGTTGTGCCAGAGCCATCATTAGAAGTTAAATCAACATCCATCCGGCTAGATAATTCGGAGGCGCTGGGGACCATGAAAACATCGTCATAGGTCAGATCGTGGGTTGGGGTATTTATGAATCGCACGTGTGGAAACTATACACATGTAATATTGGCCCATGTCACAATTCCTTATTTCCGCCCGTGGTCTCACCAAAAAGTTTGGTGATTTGACCGCCGTTGACGGCATTGACTTCAATGTCTCAAAGGGTGAGTCCTTTGGTCTTTTGGGCCCAAACGGTGCGGGTAAATCAACGGTTATGCGCATGATCGGTGCCACTTCCCAACGTGATGCTGGCGACTTAACAATTCTTGGAAAAGATCCCGAAGTTAACGGCCCGCAAATTCGTGCGCATTTAGGGGTTGTCCCTCAGCAAGATAACTTAGACATGCAGTTAAGCGTTACTGAGAATCTCTACATTTACGGTCGCTACTTTGGTCTGCCGCGCAAATTTGTAAAAGAGAAGATTGAAGAGCTTCTAACTTTTGCTCAACTCGAAGAAAAACGCGACTCAAAGGTCGAGGCGCTTAGCGGTGGAATGAAACGACGTTTAACTATTGCCCGCGCGCTTGTTAGTGAGCCCGAGATACTAATGTTGGATGAACCAACAACGGGTTTAGATCCACAAGCTCGTCATATTCTTTGGGATCGTTTGTTTAGATTAAAAGAGCAAGGCGTAACGCTAGTAATCACGACTCACTTCATGGATGAGGCAGAGCAATTATGTGATCGCTTAATCGTTATGGATAAAGGCAGAATTATGGCCGAGGGAAGCCCTGCATCACTAATCAAGGACTACTCAACTAAAGAGGTTCTTGAGGTGCGTTTTGGTTCAGACCGCAATCAAGGGGTCGCCGATAAGTTGAAAGCAATGTGTGATCGAATTGAAGAGCTCCCCGATCGCCTCTTGATGTATACCGACGATGGCGAGTCCCTCCTTGAAAAAATTTACGATGCTGGCCTGCATCCAAAAACCTCATTAGTGCGCCGTAGTTCGCTAGAAGATGTTTTCTTGCGGTTAACCGGACGAACATTGATCGAATAATGAGTATCTCAACAACACGTCAGGGGTCAGCTCGCCTTGTTGATGCGACCAAAGTGCAAGCGCGTGGTGCGATCTATGTTGCAGAGGCCCGCCTTCGCATAATGATGAAGTGGATTTGGATGATCATCGGCATCGCAATTGCCAACCCGGTCCTTTACTTAATCTCGGTGGGCATCGGCCTCGGTGGGCTTATCGACAAGAGTGTTGGGCCCGCTGGCGTTGATGGTGTTAAATATTTAACGTTTTTAGCCCCTGCGCTTTTAGCCCAAGCTGCCATACAGGGCGCTATGGACGAGACGGTCTACCCAACAATTGAGGGATTTAAATGGCATAAAACTTTTTACTCAATGAATTCCACGCCGTTAAGCGGTGCACAGATCTCAATCGGTGTTTTCTTGGCTGCATTCCTTCGAACAATTTACACAGTAATTCTCTACTTCGGCGTCATGTGGGCCTTTGGCGCACTTGACTCGCCTAAAGCTTGGCTAGCGATACCTACCGCGATTTTTGCAGGAGTCTCCTTCGGTGCGTTGATGCAGTCTGTGGCCGCCAAACTTGAGAATGAAAACATATTCTTCGTAGTTCTTGGCCGATTCATCATGATGCCGCTCTTTCTCTTCTCCGGAACTTTCTTTCCGCTTTCCTCAATGCCCTTCTTCTTACAGTGGATTGGTTGGATTTCGCCATTGTGGCACGCAACTGAGTTAGGTCGTTACTTAACGTACGGCCATGTAATTTCCGGAACATTGTTATGGGCTCACTTTACAATTCTTGCGGCAATGCTCATCTTCGGTCTCTACTTCTCCGTTCGCATTTTTACGCGTCGATTGGCTAAATAGATGTTTATTCCAATGGCCATTGCAATCGCCGAAGCGCGGGTCGGAAAAATGGGTGAGCGTTATTACTCGGGCCGAGTTCCTCAATTACTAGAGCGAGGATTCATCGCCTTTCGATCCTCGACGTGGATGATTGTTTTATCCGGTTTCGTTGAACCGGTTCTTTATTTGCTCTCATTTGGTTATGGCATCGGGAAGATGCTGCCATCTATCACAGTGGGCGGTGAGAGCATTAAATACGCCGTTTTCATTGCCCCTGCGCTCTTGGCGACGAGTGCCATGAACGGCGCAATTTATGACTCTACGATGAATGTTTTCTTTAAACTCAATCACGATCGTATCTATCACGGCATGCTTGCAACATCTCTAGGTCCACTCGATGTCGCTCTTGGTGAAATTGGTTGGGCGCTTCTTCGTGGATTTAGTTATGCATGTGCATTCATGGTTGTTGTCGCACCCTTGGGTTTAATTCCCAGCATTTGGGGTGTACTTGCAATCCCGGCAGCAGTGTTAATAGCCTTCGGTTTTGCCTCCTGCGGCATGGCCGTTACTTCGTACATGAAATCATTTCAACAGTTAGAAATAGTTAATATCTTTCTTCTGCCTATGTTTCTTTTTTCCGGCTCTTTTTACCCTGTTAGCGTCTTTCCTCAATGGCTGCAGTTCACCGTAAACCTGCTTCCGCTTACGCATGCAATTAATTTGGTGCGCGGTTTGTGTTTAGGCCACATAAATCTTGCTTTAGCTGGCCACGCTATGTATTTCGTAATAATGATAATTTGTGGACTTTTTTTCACAACAAAACGATTAAATGCACTTTTTATGAAATAAAACTATAAATGCCCTTGTAAACACGCGGGAGTTTTCAGGGGTTGCTTTTAAAAAACGGCATGAGATACTTATCCCCATAGTTCACAAGGAACTAAAAACGAACCGGGAGAGTACTTCTCAAACGAGTTTCAAACGCTGAAACCTTTGCCGTACAAGCTTTACAATGATTACACAAACTAATCACAAGGAAACTTTTAGATTCGTCCCTGCAACATCAGTAGAAATTCCACCCGAAAGAGTCGCTGCTCTCCTGAAATCCGAATGGGAGTTATTTACTAAGCAGACTGGCAAGAGTGCCGAAGAAAGTAAGCGCTCCTTTAAATCATTGCCTCTGGGTGTTACATCTAGCTTCCAGCACTGGGATCCATATCCAATCTCAATCGTGAGCGCTAAAGGCGCTTGGATGACCGATGTCGATGGGCGCGAGCTCCTCGACCTATCTATGGGCTTTGGTGCCATGCTCGCGGGCCACCTGAACCCAACTGTTGTCGAAGAGGTCAAGGCCTCCCTTGAAACAGGCATGCTCTTCGTTACCCCTTCACCAATTTCTACAGATGCCGCCGAGCGAATCTGTCATCGCTTCGTGATCGACCAAGTTCGCTTCACTAATAGCGGAACTGAATCAACCATGTATGCCGTTCGCACTGCGCGCGCTGCAACTGGCAAAGATGGAATCGTTAAGGTCGAAGGTGGCTACCACGGTAGTTACGACCCATTTGTTGTTTCGGCTAAGCCACCGGTTGATGAGATCGGTGATGCTAGTGATCCAATCGCTCATGTTCCGGCTGGCATTGTTCCTGGAGATATCTATGTTGTTTCATACAACGATGCCGACTCACTTGAGCGCATCTTTGAAAAGAACGCCTCAAAGATCGCCTGCTTCATTGTCGAACCTGTCATGGAAAACCTCGGCATTGTTTTGCCAGATGAGGGCTACCTAGAGCGTGTACGCGAACTCTGCGATGAGTACAACGTAGTTCTAATCTTTGATGAAGTTAAAACTGGCTTAACTGCTGGACATCAAGGAGCTGCACAGCGTTTAGGTGTGATCCCAGATCTTATTACTCTTGCAAAATCTATTGGTGGCGGACTTACTTTGGCCGCTTTCGGTGGCAAGAAGAAGTACATGGACTTTGTCACTAACGGCAAGATGGCTCACTTTGGTACTTTCAACGGTAATCCGCTTGCAATGGCAGGTATTCGCGCCGTCGATAAAATCTGTACTAAAGAGACTCTCGCAGTTGCCGAGGCATTTAATCAACAGGCACTCGATCGCATCAATGAAATCATCGATGAGTACCAACTTCCGGCACATACTGTCGGCTTTGGTGTTAAGGGATGTATTACCTGGTCAACCACACCGCTACGCAACTACCGTGATTACAAAGAAACTGACTTTGCAATTGCCGAATTGTCGTGGCTCTTCTCACTTAACCGCGGCATCATTACGCCTCCGGGCTTAGATGAGCAGTGGTTGATTTCCTTAGCTCACGGTCAAAAGGAAGTTGATCTTCTCGTCGAAGATTTCCGCGCCTTTGCCCAAGCTCTCCGCGCCTAATTATTAATTAACAAGCCTCAAAGCCATCTGGTAGCCATCGGCTTCAGGTGGCTTTGTGCTGTCGGCCGGAAAGGTACTTGACATGGATGTCAAAGTGATGTCATAATGACATCATGAAGACGTCAAAGTTTATAGATCTAATGTCAGCCGATATCAAGGCCCTTGGAAAACTAGGTGGCCCAGAGCTTGAATCTGCAGTCTCGCGTTTGATTCCAACGCTGGCACCAGTGCTACGCACTCGTTTATTGGAGGCGTTGACTGAAATCGCTGGCGAATTAAGAGAGCAGCTACCCGGCGCCCACTTAGAGGCTCGGGTCCAGGGTGATGATATTGAGCTCCTCTATGTCGAAGATGGCTCGGTGATTCGGGAGAACCCGGCCGATCTAAACGCCCGAATCACTTTGAGGCTTCCAGAGGATTTGAAATCTCGAATTGAGAGCGCAGCGACCAAAGAGGGAATTTCGCTGAACTCGTGGCTACTAAAGACAAGTGATCGTGGAAGTTTTTCAGTATCTATCGGTAAACGACAACTAAAAGGAAAGGGGAAGAGCTAATGAACTCCGATAAAACGCTTTACATTGCGAGGGAAGAAAGTTTTGAGATCGAGAGCCCTGAAGTCTTTGTGACAACTATGACCAGTACGGTGACGATCTCTGAATCACAAGATGGTAGGTGTCACGTTAAAATCCTTTCCAAATCAAAGAAAGCTTTGGAAGATGCAGCGCTAGTTGAGATCAGTGCCGAGGTCGGAGAGCTCAATGTGCGCTTCTATAAAAAGGGACGCAAATTTTGGGGCATTAGCGATGACTGGCTATCAGATCTCTCGGCTGAAATATCACTTCCCCGTACCTCTAAAGTCGAAATAAAAACCGTCTCCGGTGATATTGAAGTCAATCAGACTCTAGCTAGTCTAAAGATTGGGTCAGTATCGGGTGACGTCGTGATTAGCCAAAATCCAGCAACTTCATGCGTCGTAAAAACTGTTTCGGGTGATATTACAACTCATACTTTCTCTGCTTGTGATTACATGTTAAAGAGTATTAGTGGCGATATAAAGGTCCATGTTGCTCCAGATCTAAATGTTGAAGTCGATGGCAACTCAGTCAGTGGTGAATTGAACTCTGAGATTTCACTTGATGGCGATAGTCACTCATCAGCAGGTAGCAACAAAGTAGTAACAATTACTACCTCCACAATCAGTGGCGATTTTGATCTAGTGAGAAATTAGAAAGGAGATGAGAAAAATGGAACAAGAAAATCAGCGCGGTTGTCTACATAAAAAGAGGGCAAAGAATGCAAGGCCAGAGAATCCAGATGATGTAAGAGTAAATCTTCAATACTTATATGGTCTAGGCCGCCTTAACTAATCTCTTGCTATTTAGGTTTTGATATATCTCTCTTTAAACTTAAAAGCGCCATAGTAGAAAAGATGATGATTGAAATAGCGAACCCGAGATAAAGAGAGCGTGGAACAGTTCGGGCAAAGATAAAAACATAGATATCCGGAATATAGAAGAACGCCGTCGTCAGAATCACATTGCGACGAAAAGCTATCCAATCTTTATCCAGGAAGTTAACAACTGCTCTTGTTGAATAGAGCGCGTATGGAACGGATGCGCCAAGATCAACGACCAGATAGCCCCAAGCGTTTACGTTGTGCTGGCCAAAGAACTTATTGATAGCAATAGCTCTAAAACACGCCCACGCTAGAACTAAAAATAAATAGGCATAATGGGTGCGCTTATCGCGCAATATCGTAAATCTCACCCCTTGAGTCATAGGTGCAAAGGATATTGCTTTATGGCTTTTTAGACTAAGGTCGCCCAGATGAGCACAACGTTTACGCCTCAAACTTCAAAACGAGCTGGGTACGTTCTGCATGTTCTAACTGCCAGTGGTGCAGCAGCAGGCCTAGTCGCATTGCAAGCTGTATTTAATAACCAGTGGCATCAAGCCTTGATCTGGCTCATAGTCTGCCAAGTACTAGATGGACTCGATGGTCCAATCGCCCGAAAACTTGATGTAACAATTCATGCGCCACGAATCGATGGCCATGTATTAGATCTCGTCGTTGATTACTTAACGTGTGTAGTAGTTCCGGTTGCATTGCTTGCCCGCCTAGATCTTCTCCCTATGCACTTTCAAATCTGGGTCGCAGGAGCAATCTTTATTACTTCAGCGCTCTGGTTTGCACGAATTGATCAAGAAACTGATGATCACTGGTTTAATGGATTTCCTGCGGTGTGGAATTTAGTTGTGCCATCGTTTTTAATTCTGGGTGCAACTCCACAAACCGTTATGCTTGTTTCAATTCTGCTCTGTGCGTTACAACTTACGACAATTAAGATTCCTCACTTAGTACGCGTGGAATGGATGCGAAATCTGACGCTTCCGCTGACGGTTATCTATTTGGTTAACCTCACAATGCTGTCATGGGCTTATTCAGATAAGTCCGGAAGTCATCCAAATACTCTAGAAGTTATTATTCTTCTTGGCTTTCCGGCATACATCGCGGTGCTATCTATCTATAGGACCTGGTTCAAAAAGGCCTAAAAGAAGTTCGACCCCTCAAGTGAAAGGCGAGAGAGGTCGAACAGTGCGTACGCAGGGATTCGAACCCTAATTTTCTGATCCCTTAAATCAGCGAACGCCTACTACAGGAGCATCTTAACATCACTAATCTTTGAGAAAATACAGTTAAGCGAGCCTGAATACTTTCCCAGTTAATTCCTCAGAGACCTTCCATAACCGTTCTGCGTCTTTAAAATTTCGTGCTTTCGGACTCGGGATTTCAACGACCGGACTGCCCATCATCATGTAGCGAGGCCCGTAAAACTCTCCGCTCTTGGCATCGGGATCGGTAGCCGCCCTTAGCGCGGGAAGCGCCCCCTTATAGGCTGAGTGTGCAATCAACGGGGCGCTTAGCCGAAATCCAAAACCGATAATGCCGCCGGCGTTTTGGCCAAGCTTGGTGTTAGCAACACCAGGGTGTGCGGCTAACGCTTTGGTTTGTGAACTCACTCCCAATTGCCGGCTTAGTTCCAGAATGAAAAGAAGGTTTGCTAATTTACTTTGGCCATATGCACCCCATCGACTGTAGGGCCGGCGCTCAAACATAAGATCATAGAAATCCATTTTTCCCGCTTTATGTGCACTACTTGACATCGAAACTATGCGCGATTGTGGTGTAGATAAAAGCGTGGGCATCAACATCGCAGTAAGTGCAAAGTGTCCTAAGTGGTTGACCCCGAACTGCATTTCGAAACCATCCACAGTCCGAGCCTGGTCTATCGCCATTAAACCGGCATTATTAATGAGTAAGTTAAGTTTACTTTCAGTGTTGAGAAACTCAGCAACAAAATTATCTACCGACCCTAAACTTGCAAGGTCAAGGGATCGAACCATGAGATCGGCGTTGGGGTTACCTTTTCGAATCTCGTCGGCTGCCTTTTTTGCCTTTGACTCATTTCGACACGCCATTACGACTCGAGCTCCATGCTTAGTTAAAGTCTTAGAAATTTCGAACCCGAGTCCAGAGTTAGCCCCCGTTACAATGACGGTTTTCCCTGCAAGATGTGGAATAT
>JBAXFS010000053.1:0-10356 GCA_037139795.1 Actinomycetes bacterium | reverse complement strand
TGAGCTCACTTAATAAAACCGCAGCAATCTCTGGATCTTGTGCAGTTAACGCTTCAAAATCGGGGCCATAGAAAGTAGACATGGCCTAACCTTATAGGGCGCTGGCTCCAGGGACGATGTTTTGAATCTCTTCCAATGAGATTGCGCCAATTCGTTGCACTCTAACTCCCGATTCATCGGCCTCGACTACCGTTGTTAAAGGACCTTTGCGTAGATTGCCACTATTGAACAGCAGCGCTAAATCCGTATCCCTGTCCGCAATAGTAATTTCACTAAGTGATCTAGGAGCTGGCTGCCCAGGCTTTGCCGCACTTGCTACAGCCAGTGGCCCAGTTGCCGCCAACAGAGCTTTTACAAATCTACTTTTAGGTACTCGAATACTTATTCGATCTAACTCATTATCATCGCCTAAATCCCAACCCAATCCACCCTGTGGGAGAAGATTAAGCGTGAGCATTCCAGGCCAAAAGTTTTTAATTAATGCCGAAACCTCTGGAGTCAATTCACGTACAACACCTTGCGCAGTCTTGGCGCTTGCAACTAAAACCTGGGCGGCCGTAAATAACGGATCTCCGCGCAACACGTGTATTTCCCGAACTGCATCGTGATTAAATGCATCTGCCGCGAGTACATATCCATGCTCTAATGGAATCGCAATGACGTATCCATCAGCGATAGCTTTGCACGCCTTTTTTACATGTGCAGAGAGTTCGCCTTTTTTTAAATCAATTTTCTTACCCATGGCTACTTCCTCACCGCACTTGTCCATCGGGGACGGCCTACTAGGTCATCATGCAGGGTTATGCTCTCAAAATCTACGGCAAGTTCGCTAGCAATGGCAATTCCCTGATCTTCACCATGTTCAATAACTAATACGCCAGTGGGTTTTAATAAACGGCTAGCTGCACTTATGAATTTACGGGGTAGCTCCATTCCGCTTACTCCACCAAAGAGGGCGGCATGTGGCTCAAAAGAGGCTACATCTCGAGGTAGATCTGCGGAATCGGCAATGTAGGGTGGGTTAGCGATTACAACATCGCATTTAATTCCAGTAAGCACTTCGGCAACATCGCCCTCTACAACACGAACATTTTCTGCGATGACTGAAACATTTTTCTTAAGCCAATAAATTGCCTCAGGTGAGTTCTCCACCGCGATCACGCGAGTATCAGGAGCTTCTGTTGCAATCGCTAACGCCAGGGCACCCGACCCTGCACCTAAGTCAATTACGCTAACTGGTGCCGGAAGATTTTTAATGTGAGTTAAAACTGCATCAACTAAAAGTTCGGATTCAGGTCTAGGCACCAATACGCCAGGGCCAACTTGAATCTCTAGGTAGCGAAATGGTGCGACGCCAGTTAAGTATTGAAGTGGCTCATGATCGAGACGTCTATCTAAAAGCGTATAGAACTGCTCTTCAATGACTTCGGTGTCACTCATTGCCGCTAACGTCGTCTCAACAAGTATGGAGTTATGAAGATCCATTCGTGAAAGCCCCAACACGTGAGCTAGTAAATACTCGGCATCTACTTCGGCAATTCCGGATTCAACTAACTGTGATTTAGCATCACGCAGTAAAGCCTTGATGTCCATGAAATTTTACTTAGTGTTAGCTAAACGCGCGGCTTTGTCGGCATCAATGAGTGCTTGAATCATGTCATCCAAATCGCCATTTAAAACTGCATCCAGATTATTTGATTTGTAGTTAACGCGGTGGTCGCTGATGCGATTTTCTGGGTAGTTGTACGTGCGAATGCGCTCAGAGCGATCCACAGTACGAACTTGGCTTTTCCGCTCAGCCGATGCTGCCGCCTCTTGGGCCTCTTGGGCCGCGGCTAACATGCGTGCGCGCAGAATACGAAGAGCCGATTCTTTATTTTGAAGTTGGCTCTTTTCATTCTGGCAAGAAACTACGATTCCAGTTGGAATGTGCGTTAATCGCACGGCTGAGTCCGTTGTATTAACAGATTGCCCACCTGGGCCAGATGAGCGAAATACATCAACGCGTACATCATTCATATTCAATTCAACATCGATTTCTTCGGCTTCAGGCAAAATCAATACGCCGGCAGCTGATGTATGAATGCGCCCTTGACTCTCAGTCTCTGGTACGCGCTGAACACGGTGTACACCACCCTCAAATTTAAGTCGCGCATACGGTGACTCTCCAGGGGCTGGAGTTCCCTTAGATTTAATACCCACAGAAATATCTTTGTATCCACCCATTTCACTTTCGGTGGCATCGATTACTTCAACTTTCCAATTATGGCGTTCGGCATAACGCATATACATGCGCAACAAATCGCCTGCAAAAATCGCTGATTCGTCGCCGCCTGCACCAGCTTTAACTTCCAAAATAACATCGCGATCATCGTTGGGATCACGCGGAAGTAGTAGCTCTTCTAACTTCTCCCCCGCAGCAGCAGCAGCAAGTTCTAACGTTGGAATCTCCGCTGCAAAATCGGGATCAAGTTGGGCTAACTCTTTGGCCGCTACTAAATCATCTTCGGCCGATTTCCACGCTTTAAAGCCGGCAACCACTGGACCTAATTGGGCATAGCGACGACCAAGTTTGCGGGCATTGGCTTGATCATCATGAATAGTTGGATCGGCCATCTTGGCTTCGAGTTCGGCGTATTCACGAACCATTTCATGGGCTGATGCAAAGCGATCGTTGCTCATTAGGGCTTCTCCTTTTCTTTATAGCTCTTCGTGGGAATGATTAGAGAAATAAAAAAACCGCTACCGCAACCGTTAAGGCTGCGATGCGGTCTCTTTAAAAAGCTACTTAGCTTCGGTTGTCTTTTTACCGAAACGCTCTTCGAACTTGGCCACGCGACCACCAGTATCGAGGATGCGCTGCTTGCCAGTGTAGAACGGGTGGCATACAGAACAGACTTCAACATAGATTGAACCGCTAGCAACTGTTGAGCGAGTAACAAACTTCTCACCGCAACCACAAGTCACTTGGGTCTCTTTGTACTCTGGATGGATCTCTGGCTTCATAGTTCTTCCCTTTTTTCTAGTTTGGATCTCGGCTAGCGAGTGAACCAAACGGATCGGTTAACGTGGATAAGAGTAGGCCAAAGCCTAGATTTTAAGAAATTTACGCCTAATTACTTGCTGTCATCAGGCCCAGAAGTTGTCTTCTGGATCTGCATCAAGAACTCAACGTTGGACTTTGTGCCCTTCATCTTCTCAAGGAGAAGTTCGAGAGCTGCTTGTGGTTCTAGCGCGTGAAGTACGCGGCGAAGTTTCCAGACAATGTTTAGCTCTTCAGAACCCATAAGGATTTCTTCCTTACGAGTTCCAGATGCCACAACGTTTACAGCTGGGAAAATACGCTTATCGGCAAGGCGACGGTCCAGGATTAACTCCATGTTTCCGGTTCCCTTGAACTCTTCGAAGATAACTTCATCCATGCGAGAGCCTGTATCAACAAGGGCAGTTGCAAGAATTGTTAATGATCCGCCATCTTCAATATTACGTGCGGCACCGAAAAACTTCTTAGGTGGATATAGCGCAGCTGAGTCCACACCACCAGAGAGAATTCGTCCGGATGCTGGAGCTGAAATGTTGTAGGCACGTCCCAAACGAGTGATTGAGTCGAGCAAAACAACTACATCGTGACCAAGTTCAACCAGACGCTTTGCGCGCTCAATTGCAAGCTCTGCAATCGTTGTGTGGTCATCAGCTGGTCGATCAAAAGTTGATGCGATGACTTCACCCTTTACGGAGCGTTGCATATCGGTAACTTCTTCTGGACGCTCATCAACTAAAACAACCATCAAGTGACACTCTGGGTTATTAGTTGTGATGGCGTTAGCGATAGCTTGGAGAACCATTGTCTTACCAGCTTTAGGTGGTGAAACAATAAGTCCACGCTGACCCTTACCAATCGGTGCAATCAAATCGATTACACGCGTAGTTAAAACATTTGGTTCGGTTTCAAGACGTAAACGCTCTTGCGGATAAAGTGGCGTTAACTTGCCGAATTCAACACGGTTGCGTGCCTCATCTGGGCTCATGCCGTTAACGGTTTCAAGAGTAATAAGCGCGTTGAACTTCTCTTTGCGCTCACCTTCACGGGCTTGGCGAACTTGACCCGTTACAACGTCACCCTTACGAAGTCCATTGCGGCGTACTTGCTGCAGAGTTACGTAGACGTCATTTGGTCCTGGTAAATAACCAGATGTTCGGATGAAGCCGTAGCTATCGAGAATATCTAGGAGACCACTTACAGGTACTAAGACATCGTCTTCGCTAATTACTGGTTCACGCTCTTCACGTGGTGCACGGTCGCGGTTGTTGCGATCACGGTTGCGATCACGTCCACGAGTGCGGTCATTACGGTCGTGGCGGCTGCCGCGATCGTTGTTATTTGATGGTGCCTCATCATCTGAGTCCTCATCTGAATCTTGGGTGTTATTGGCCGCTGGCTTGCTCTCTTTTTTACGGCTGTTGCGGGCCTCACGGCGCGCTTCGCGTTCAGCTTTAGCAGCTTCGCGATTCTTGGCCTGTAAATCGGCGATCGCTTCTACTAATGCGTCCTTCTTCATCTTGGCTGCGCCATCGACACCTAGTTGCGTTGCAACTGTCTTTAATTTAGGAAGCGTCATTGCGGCAAGCTCTGGACTCTGTGAACGTACTGGCTCTTCTGTTGTTGTCATCTGTATCTTTTCGCTATTGGTTAATGGGCTCACATTGATAAGCCGTGTAACCGTGGATTGTTTTCTATATTTATCTGATGTGTTACTGGCCGATATAAAAGGCCCCTAGCAGATGGCTAAATATTAGCAGGGCATTGGCCGAAGGACAAAATTTAGTTCGAGAGAATACTGGCCCCAGCGCGCGAGATACCGAGGGGCGATGCCGCGAATTTATCACCCGCGGCTCGAGTGAGCTCATCGACCTCGGCTGAGCCCCCAGTATGTAAGACAAGAACAGTAGGACCGGCCCCTGAAATAAAGGCAGCTACCCCAGCTTTGCGAAGCTTGTTTAAAAGGGCAAACGAAGCCGGCATTGCATCGGCTCGAAAAGTCTGGTGCAAGAAATCCTCGGTGGCCGTATGCAATAAATCTGGGCGGTGTTGAAGGGCGTGAACTAAGAGGGCCGTATTAGCTGAATTTTTAACGGCATCTGCATGCGTAATTAATTCCGGAAGCATTTTGCGCGCTTTGGAGGTTGAAACCCCAGTAGAAGGAATTAGTGCCAACGCGCTAATGCGGGGATCTACTTCTATCTGTACAGATAGAGCAACGTTGTGTCCATGTTGCATCTCTTGCCAAGCAATTGTTGCTCCTCCATAAATTGCTGCGGCAACATTGTCTGGATGACCCTCCAACTCATTGGCTAAATTCAACATATCGTCATTACTCATGCGTTCATTGCCGCCTAAGACAAGTGCGCGTGCCAGAGATAATCCGCCAACGATTGCACTCGCCGAAGATCCAAGCCCACGACTATGTGGAATTACATTGAGCGCACGCAACGCAACTCCGCGAGGTTTTCCACCGAGAAATTCAAAACCTTTATACATCGATTTAATTACTAAATTCTTTTCATTTCGTGGCAAGTTATCAGCGCCTTCGCCAGTAATATCAATATCTATTACTTGCTCATCCAAAACTTGCGCAATATATCTATCGTGCATTGCAAGGGCTAAACCCAGAGAATCAAAACCCGGCCCTAAGTTGGCACTGGTTGCCGGCACCTGGACCTGCATCGGTTGAGCTTTAAATGTGGGCTTCATTTTAAATAAGACCTAGCGCCTTTGCAGCGGCCTTTACGTTGACGGGCACCACAACGGGTTTCTTTGCACTCTCGAGGGCATATGGAATATCTTTTAATCCATGTCCTGTAACGGTAATAACAATTACTTTATTTTTCGGTAGTTTGCCGGCTTTTTTATATTTAATAAGCCCAGCTAAACCTGCAGCCGATGATGGCTCAACGAAGACTCCCTCTTTAGCTGCAATTAAGCGGTAGGCACTGAGAATCTCTCTATCTGTGACCGAATCAATTACCCCACCAGATGAATCACGGGCATCAACGGCCTGGGCCCATGATGCTGGATTTCCAATTCTGATTGCAGTTGCAATTGTGTCGGGGTTCTTGACGATCTTGCCTTTAACAATGGGTGCAGCGCCAGCGGCTTGAAAGCCATACATCGCCGGCAAGCGGGTCGACATGGCATCTTTGTTGTACTCCTTGTAGCCCTTCCAGTACGCAGTGATATTTCCCGCGTTACCAACGGGAAGTGCGTGAATGTCGGGGGCGTTTCCTAACATATCTACGACTTCAAAAGCTGCAGTCTTTTGTCCCTCAATGCGAAATGGGTTGACTGAGTTAACTAAAGCAACAGGATAGTTTTCTGATAATTCACGGGCAAGGGTTAAGCAATCATCAAAATTTCCATTGACTTGCAAAATCGTTGAATCATGAATGACGGCTTGGGCAAGCTTTCCCATGGCGATCTTGCCTTTAGGAATTAAAACTGCCGGCGTCATTCCAGCTTTTACTGCATAGGCCGCAGCCGATGCCGATGTGTTGCCGGTCGAGGCGCAAATAACGGCTTTGGCGCCGGCTTCGGACGCCTTAGAAATTGCCATGGTCATTCCGCGATCTTTAAAGGAGCCAGTTGGATTTAAACCCTCGTACTTTATCCAAACATCATTACCTAATAACTCTGAAAGATATACGGCGTGAATTAGTGGAGTGCCGCCTTCTCGTAAAGAGATGATCGGAGTATTCGCACTCACTGGAAGTCTGTGGCGGTACTCCTCAATTACTCCGCGCCACTGGTGTGCGCCTTTTTGCTTGCTTCCAAAAATCGCCATTTAAGCAACCGCGCCTTCGACGCGAATTGCCGATTCAACTTTAGTAACAATCTCCATTGAGGCCAGTTTGCCCATGCATGCAGTGAGTGAGGCTTCACTTGCACTGTGCGTAACCACAACAAGTTCAGCATCTTTTCCAATGCCCGCTTGGTGAACAGTTTGAATTGAAATATTTTCGCTGGCAAAAGTCTGTGCAATTGCCGCTAAAACACCTGATTTATCGGCAACATGTAAGCGAACAAAAAACTGAGATTTAACTTCACTCATCGGTGCTATATCAAGATCGGCATAATCTGATTCGCCATAGCCAACGGTTGAATATGCACGGTGACGTGTCACGGCAACTAAGTCGCCCAAAATTGCTGATGCGGTGGGAGCCCCGCCTGCGCCTCGACCATAAAACATGAGTTCTCCCGCGGCTTCAGATTCAACATAAACCGCGTTAAAAACATCGCGCACGGATGCCAGCGGGTGTGAACTAGGAAGCATCACTGGATGTACGCGAACTGAAATCTCATCTTTTACGGTGATTTCTGCAATCGCTAAAAGTTTAATAACGGCATTCATCCGCTTTGCGGCATTGACATCTTCGACTGAAATTTTTGAAATGCCTTCGCAGTAAACTTCATCGATTGTGACGGTGCTATGGAAGGCCAGACTGGCAAGCAACGCAGCTTTAGCTGCAGCATCATGGCCATCAACATCGGCAGCTGGGTCAGTTTCGGCATAACCAAGGGCCTGTGCCTCTTTCAATACATCTTTAAAATCGCGACCCTCTTCATGCATCTTGGTCAAAATATAATTAGTTGTTCCATTAACTATTCCCATAACGCGTGTAATTTGATCACCGGCCAAAGATTCGCGCATCGAACGGATAATTGGAATTGCACCAGCAACTGCAGCTTCGTAATACAAATCGACTTTTGCGGCATCGGCGGCATTAAAAAGCTCATGTCCATGAGTTGCAAGCAGGGCCTTATTAGCCGTGATTACCGATTTCTTATTTTTAATCGCCTCTAAAATTAATGTGCGTGCAGGCTCAATGCCACCCATAACTTCGATGACAATATTTATCTCTGGGTCAGTAACAATTGAATGTAAATCGGTAGTAATCATCGACGCATCGATTCCATCACGTGCGGTATTACTTCGTACCCCGACCTTTTTCAATACTAAAAGCGCACCTGAACGTTCAGAGAGTTCCTGGCGATCAGATTGCAGCAGGCGAGCAACTTGGCCGCCAACTACGCCAGCGCCAAGCATGCCAATTGAGATTGTTTTAAAGCCTGCATCCATGCGGTTATTCTTTCACACATGCCTTCAACGGCGTTAAATATCCAATCCCAACAGATCGGCTTCGGTCTCACGGCGCACGATAATGCGGGCTTTTCCATCATTAATTGCAATAACGGGTGGCCGCGGAACATGGTTGTAGTTACTTGCCATACTGCGTCCATATGCACCAGTTGCTGGAGTTGCCAATAAATCTCCCGGAGCGATATCACTAGGCAATGAGATGTCTCGAATAATAATGTCGCCAGTTTCGCAGTGTTTTCCAACTAATCGAGTTGAAACTCCTGCGGCACTACTTGAGCGATTAGCTAAAACGGCCGTGTATTCGGCGGCATATAAAGCAGGTCGAATATTTTCGCTCATTCCGCCATCTACAGAAATGTATCTGCGGCTCTCGCCTTCTTCTAATTCGATGTCTTTAACGGTTCCAACTTCATAGAGAGTAAACATTGTTGGACCCACGATTGCTCGACCTGGTTCGATAGAGATTCGGGGTACATTCAAATTATGCTCTGCGCAATTTTTGGCAACGGCCTTTGCTAAAGCCTCCATAGCTAAACTCGGTGAAAGCTCTACGTCGCCTGGAATATATGCAATTCCATATCCCCCGCCAAGATCTAACTCTGGAAGTTCGGCATTGTGCGCATCGCGAAATTTAGCTAAAAGTGCAATGAGACGTTCGGCGCTAATTTCAAATGAATCGGTGTCTAAAATTTGTGACCCTATGTGGGCATGAAATCCCCGTAATTCAAGTGAGGAGTGTCTGCGCACTTCGGCTATCGCTGTCCATGCCGCACCGCTTGCAATTGAAAAACCAAATTTCACATCTTCATGTGCGGTAGCAATAAATTCATGGGTATGTGCCTCTATGCCCGGAGTTAAACGCAGTAAGACTTTTTGGACAACGCCGTGTTTAGTGGCAGACGCGGCAACTCTTTCTATTTCAAAAAGTGAATCTATTACGATGGTACCCACGCCGACTGATACTGCTTTTTCGATTTCGGCAACGGATTTGTTGTTGCCATGAACTTCAATCTTTGAAGGATCGATTCCTCCGGCAAGGGCTACGGCAAGTTCGCCACCAGTACATACATCAATGCCGATTCCGATCTCTTTAATCCAGCGGGCAACTTCAGTGCAGATAAAAGCCTTAGCTGCGTAATAAACGGTGCCGGAATTCTCGCCAAAGGCGCTAACTAACGCACTGTTCCATTTAGTTGCACGTGCACGAAAATCTGCCTCATCCATAATAAATGCCGGAGTTCCAAATTCAAGGGCTAATTGTGATGCTGGAATACCAGAAATTGAGAGTTCATTGGTAAATGCAACGGTTGATGGCCACATACCTACATCCTCTCCGGTGCACTAACGCCTAATAGATCTAGACCATTTGCTAATACCTGCTTCGTGGAAGAACAGAGTAGTAGTCGAGCCGTGTGCAGCGCCGATGGTTTTTCTTCGCCCATAGGTAACACGCGGCAATCGGCGTAGAAGCCGTGATACGTCCCAGCTAACTCCTCGAGGTAACGAGCAATTCGATGTGGTTGGCGCAGTTCGGCGGCTGACGCCACAACCCGAGGGAACTCGGCCAGTGCGCCTAACAGTTCATTTTCGCGATCATGAACTAACTGCGATGGATCAAAATCCTTTAACTCCATAGAGATATTGAGTTCGAGGGCGTTGCGCAAAACCGCGGCTATCCGCGCGTGGGCATACTGCACGTAATAAACGGGGTTCTCATTTGTATTTCGCTTTAGAATATCGACATCCATCACCATCGGAGTGTCAACTGGATACCTTATTAATGTGTAGCGCGCAGCATCTACACCAACTTTTTCAATGAGCTCCTCTAAAGTAATAATGGTTCCAGCGCGCTTGGAGAGCTTTATCTCTTGCCCGCCCTCCATAATCTTTACTAACTGCCCAATTAGTACATGAATGTTGTATTCAGGATTATCGCCGGCACATGCCGCAGTAGCTTTTAAGCGACCTACATAGCCGTGATGATCGGCGCCGAGCATATAAATGCAGATATCAAAGCCGCGTTCGCGCTTATTAATATAGTAGGCAGTGTCGGATGAAAAATAAGTCAGTGAGCCATCGGATTTAGCTAAGACTCTATCTTTATCGTCACCGAAATCTGTTGTCCGAAGCCACGTTGCGCCCTCCTGCTCAAAAACATGTCCCTGCTTGCGAAGTTTTTCTAGGCCGTGCTCAACCGCCC
>JBAXFS010000052.1:0-10617 GCA_037139795.1 Actinomycetes bacterium | reverse complement strand
TGCTCAAAAACATGTCCCTGCTTGCGAAGTTTTTCTAGGCCGTGCTCAACCGCCCTTTGCTCGTGCAATGAGCGCTCTGAGAACCAGACATCAAAATGTGTACCGAAATTATCTAGTACTCGCTGTTGGTCTTTTAGCTGCAGGGCATAGGCCGCTTCTAAAAATGCCGAATGACGCTGGCCTTCTGGGAGCGAAGTAATAGTTGGATTCTGTGCAACAACGGCCGCAGCTAAATCGGCGATGTAATCACCTTGATAACCATTTTCTGGAATTGGATTACCAAGGGCGGCAGCTTCAACTGATGCACCAAATAACTCCATCTGATTTCCACGGTCGTTGATATAAAACTCTCGCGTTACATCGGCTCCGGCTGCACTGAGCACTCGCCCTAAAGAATCTCCAACTGCGGCCCAGCGTGTATGGCCTAAGTGAAGTGGACCGGTTGGGTTTGCACTAATAAATTCAAGGTTAATTCGAACTCCAGCAAGCGCACTTCCATGCCCGTAGCCCTTAACGTTTTTTAAAATTATCGTTACTAATTCGGCTTGGTTCGTGCGATTCAATGTAATGTTAATAAAACCCGGTCCAGCAATCTCTAACTTGGAAATCCCGGATGCACCTTCGAGTTGATCAATGATTATCTGGGCTACCTCGCGAGGATTTTTGCCGGCCGGCTTGGCTAGCTGCAAAGCAATCGATGTTGCATAGTCGCCGTGATCTCGATTTTTCGGTCTATCTAAAGCAATTGACTGTGGGGCTACCCCTACAATCCTGCCCAGTGAGATTGTCTTTTCAATTGCGGCTTTAAGTTCCGCCTCAAGGTTTTCGACCTGGGATGACATTGTTCAAGGTTACCGTTTGCCGGCAATCTTCGTTACCTAATCGTTAGATGAATTTCTCAATTTCATCAAAATTCATAGTGACCTTTTTGTCTAACTCTTATACGTTACTCACTAGATTCACCTTCCTCATCTGGGCAAATCCTTTGTCCTGGGGTGCGTCTCCTTTCGAAAGGTATTTCATATATGACAAAGCGTCGTAATGCGGTCGCAGCTGTAATTGCAGCTGGTGCACTTGCACTAACAGGCTTCGTGTCAGCCTCATCAGCAGTTGCTGCTGGTTCTCAGGTTGGCGTAATTCTTCCAGATGCAGCTTCTTCTGCTCGCTGGGAAACTGCAGACCGTCCCTTCCTTGCCGCTGCATTCAAGGCTGCTGGCGTAACTGCTGACATCCAAAATGCAAATGGTGATAAGGCAAAGTTCGCAACAATTGCAGATCAAATGCTCGCAAAGGGCGTAAAGGTTTTGATCATGGCTGGACTTGATTCACCATCAACAGCTGCTATTCAAGCTAAAGCCGCTAAGGCTGGCGTTAAGACAATCGATTACGATCGTCTAACTCTTGCAGGTGCAGCTAGTTACTATGTTTCATTTGATAACGTCGCAGTTGGCAAGCTACAAGGTCAAGGCATCAAGGCATGTCTAGATGCAGCCGGAAAGATGAAGGCTCGCATCGTGTACCTCAATGGTTCACCAACAGATAACAATGCAACATTGTTCAAGCAGGGCTATGACTCAGTTCTACGCCCATCAATCACTTCAAAGGCTTACACACTTGTTGCTGACCAGGCTGTTCCAGACTGGGATAACGCAAAGGGTGGAGTTATATTCGAACAAATGCTAACTAAGGCTGGCGGAAAGCTTGATGCAGTTGTATCAGCTAACGAAGGTCTTGGATTAGCAGCTGTTGCTGTTCTTAAGAAGAACAAGCTCAATGGAAAGGTTTGCGTATCAGGCCAGGATGCAACTGCAGATGGACTTGCAGCGATCCTTACTGGTGACCTTTCAAACACGGTCTACAAGGCAGTTAAGCAAGAAGCTAATGGCGCTGCAGCTCTAGCGATCGCATTGATCAAGGGCACAGCAGTTTCAAATGCAACTGGCAAGACTAACGATGGCAAGCGTGATGTTCCTTCAGTACTTCTAGTACCAGTTGGAATCACAAAGGCTAACGTCAAGGTTGTTATTGCTGACGGCTTCCAGACACGCGCAGCAGTTTGCAAGATTGCAACTGAGGCCGTATGTAAGAAGAACGGTATCTAATTCATTAGTTGCCGACAATAAGTAATGAAGTGATTCCGGTTCGGGGGAAACCTCGGACCGGAATTGCTTTATCTTCGCAAATTTTTAAGCCATAATAAGCAAGTCGAACTAAGGGAGTTGAAGAAAAATGAGTGAGCCAATTCTTTCTCTGCGAGGAATTAATAAATCTTTCGGTCCCGTTCATGTTTTAAAGAATGTCAATATTGATGCTCATGCCGGTCAAGTGACGGCACTAGTAGGCGATAACGGCGCGGGCAAGAGCACTCTCATTAAATGTATTGCCGGTATATATCAAGCCGAAGAAGGCGAATTTTATTTTGAAGGTAAGAAAGTTGAAGTCAATGGGCCGCGTGATGCTGCAGCTCTTGGAATTGAAATCGTTTACCAAGACTTAGCGCTATGCGATAACTTAGACATTGTTCACAATATGTTTTTAGGGCGTGAAGTTAAAAAAGGTTTCATCTTAAACGAATCAAATATGGAATCTATGGCGCGCAAAACTCTAGATAGCCTGAGTGTTCGAACCGTCAAATCTATTCGCCAAACAGTTTCTTCCCTATCCGGTGGACAGCGCCAAACTGTTGCAATTGCCCGCGCAGTTTTATGGAACAGCAAGGTCGTGATCTTGGATGAGCCGACTGCAGCCCTAGGCGTTGCCCAGACGGAGCAAGTTCTTAATTTGGTTCGCCGATTAGCCGACAATGGTTTGGCGGTAATTTTGATTAGCCACAATTTAAATGACGTCTTTGAGGTCGCCGACAATATCGCAGCGCTTTATTTGGGCCAGATGGCGGCGCAAGTAAATAAGAATGAAGTGATACCAAGACAAGTCATCGAGTTAATTACAACCGGTAAATCTGCTGGTGTCGAAAGTTCAGAGGTCAAGAAATGAGTACCGTGACCGATACGCAGGCCGAGACGTTATCGCTAAAGCATGTGATGCAAGACTACTGGGCGCGTGTTAAAGCCGGTGATATCGGTTCACTGCCTGCAGTTCTGGGCTTAGTTGCCCTTTGTAGCATCTTCGGCGTTATGTCAGAGTATTTCTTTACAAGCCGAAATTTTGCTAACTTGTTGACGCAGGCCGCACCCGTCATTGTTATTGCGATGGGCTTAGTTTTCGTACTTCTCTTGGGCGAGATCGACCTATCGGCAGGTTATGCCTCAGGAGTGTGTGGGGCCGTCTTAGTGTTGGCAGTAACGAACCATGGCGTGCCTTGGTACTTCGCACTATTAATTTCGATTGCGATAGGCGCAGTGCTTGGTCTGCTTATGGGAACTTTGGTCTCTCGCGTTGGAATTCCATCGTTCGTGGTGACTTTGTCGGCCTTCCTTGCTTTCCAAGGAATCTTACTTTTGCTAGCAGGCGAAGGTGGAACAATTCCAATTGCCGATAAAACAATTTTGGCCGTTGAAAATAGCAACTTAACTCCAACTCAGGGTTGGATTTTATATCTTGCTCTTGGGGCGGTCTATATTCTTCTTGGACTCAATCGCATTAACTCTCGTCGCCGAGCAGGTCTGAAAGCCGAACTGTTGAAACTTTGGGTTATCAAGACTGCCGGACTTCTCATTATTACCGGGGCGGCCGTTTATGTTCTAAATCGAGAGCGTGGAAATCCGCCGCTTAATGGCACGCGCGGGATTCCAATTGTGGTTCCAATTATTCTTGCGATTTTAATTGCGGGTACTTTTGTCTTAGGTAATACTCCCTTTGGTCGCCACTTATATGCCGTCGGTGGAAATGCCGAAGCTGCCAGGCGTGCTGGAATTAACGTCAAGCGCGTACGAACAGCATCATTTGTGATCTGTTCTTCATTGGCAGCAATCGCTGGCATGTTTTTCGCATCTCGAATGAATTCGATTTCACCATCAACAGGTGGAAGTTCAACGTTGTTGTATGCCGTGGGTGCAGCAGTTATTGGTGGAACTTCTTTATTTGGCGGCAAAGGAAAGATGCGCGATGCGATTCTCGGCGGCTTGGTTGTTGCCGTAATCGATAATGGCATGGGGCTGCTGGGATATGGCGCAGGAATTCAATTCCTAGTCACTGGAGCAGTTTTGCTAGTTTCAGCTAGCGTGGATGCAATTTCACGCCGTGGAAGTATGGCTAACTAGCTCTTACTTCACTCCCATTAAGTGTTCAAGGGCTAGCTGATCAATGGCTTCATATCCATATCCGCGCGTGCCTGCAGCTTCAACATCGAATGAATCTTTAGCGAGATCCTTCCACGTCTCTCCTGCATTAAGTGTTGTCTCACTTAGGCCTGGAATATTTGATTCAGCCATTGCTGCAGTAACTCGAGGATCGGCACGGAAGGCCAATGCGCGCTCTTTGAGAGCTAAATAAGTGCGCATATTTGCCGTTGCTGACTCCCAGACGCCCTTGTCATTTTCAGTGCGCGCAGGCTTGTAATCAAAGTGCTTTGGTCCGTCGTACTTATAGCGCTCGAGCAGATCAACGAGGAAAAATGCCGACTTAAGATCGCCATGACCAAAGACTAAGTCTTGATCAAACTTTGGACCATGCTGACCGTTTAAATCAATGTGATACAACTTCTTCTGCCATAAGGCTTGTGCTATCCCATGAACAAAGTTAAGTCCAGCCATCTGTTCGTGACCAACCTCTGGATTTAATCCGACTAGTTCAGGTCGATCAAGAGTGTAAATAAATGCCAGTGCATGTCCAATAGTTGGCAAGAAGATATCGCCGCGTGGCTCATTGGGTTTTGGTTCGATTGCAAACTTGATGTCATAACCATTATCGGTTACGAACTCACCTAAAGTATTAAAAGCCTCCCGGAAGCGATCGAGGGCAACATAGGCATCTTTTGCGCCATCGGATTCGGCGCCTTCTCGGCCTCCCCAGCACACATAAGTCTTTGCGCCGAGTTCAACTGCGAGCTCAATATTTTTCATTACTTTGCGCAGAGCAAAACGGCGTATATCTTTATCGTTGGATGTGAAAGCACCATCTTTAAATACTGGGTGCGTAAATAAATTTGTGGTTGCCATAGGCACTTTCATGCCAGTCTCAGCAAGTGCTTTTTTAAAGCGATCTATGTGCGTGCGACGCGCACCTTCATCGCTTCCAAATGGAATCAAATCATCATCGTGAAACGTCACACCATGAGCGCCGCGTGCGGCAAGTTCATTAACAGTTCGAACAGGGTCTAGGACGCCTCGTGTTGCATCTCCAAAGGGATCGCGAGCCTGCCAGCCAACCGTCCAAAGACCGAAAGTGAACTTATCTGCAGGAGTTGGTGTTAATGACATGGTGTTATGCCTTTCAATTTCACGTGCGTTGGCTCCGTTTGGTACATCTCTAATTTACCTCTAAACTCGCAACCTATCCATTCAAGAGTGCTAGCCGCTTTTGGGTGGGTTTCGCGGGAGTGGTGAAATGGCAGACACGCAGGTCTTAGGAACCTGTGTCTTCGGACGTGAGGGTTCAAGTCCCTTCTCCCGCACACAATAAGCAAAATTACGGTTTAATCACTGGTTTCATTGCGCGAGAAATTTTTAACAAATCAGCATAAGTAAGACCTGATACTAAAACCTCTACCGAAGTTGCGTGCAAGAGTTTGGTTGCTTTGGTGTTCCACATTGCATAGCCGCCATAGTTATGAATATCCGATGTTTTGCAGTTCTTCCACTGCTTTGCATTCGCAGGGTCGCAGAAAGCAACAATCGTGGCCTTGGAGCCGTTAATTGTTGTTGTAGCAACTTTGACTCCGAGACCTGGATTCGAGCATTTAACTGCAGCGTCGGTCTCTAAAAATTGTATTGAACGATCTTCGCCATAGATGGCGGCTAACCATTTATCTTTATTGGTTCCGCAAGTTAGCAATTTAAAAGAGCGCAAAAGCAAGTCCCCTGTGGTTCCTGGCTGCAAAACTTGATAACTCAACCCAGCTTGGGCAGCTGCATATGGATTGCCAGTACTGGCAGCGATCGCGGTGCCTTGGGAAGTTAGAAGTGAAAGCATGAGTAAAGCAATTATGGTGGTGATACTTATTTTTCGCATATGTTCAGCGTACTCGTTATTGATTGCCAGCGGTTCAAACTTCTACGCTGGCACCTTTTAAACTTTTAACTAAAAGGCTCTAATCGGACGAACATGCGCACAAGTAGTTTTAGTAGTAAATAACTGCAGACCGTTATCAAAGCCTTCGCTACGGCCATAGTTAGCAGCGACCTCTGTTGATGACCAATAAGCTCCTGATACGAAGACACCAATTGCAGCTCTGTTTTTGAACATTTGATTGAGCTCTGCTTGCGAAGGTAAATACCAGTCAGACTTTCCGCCACCTGTATATGCGGCAGCCAAATTTGCAGCTCCTGTTGCACAAGTGCCAAGCATTCCCTTTGTGTTTTTAGCACCGGAACCAATTAGGGAACTAGTACTTGTAGTCGTTGGTGTGGTGCCGGTATTTAATGCCTTCACAAAAACATTATTGTCAGAACACCAACGGCTACCAGGATCTGCTTTGCCGTTATTCCAAGAATCTGGCGCGGCTTCTAAATAGCGCCAACGTGATTTAACCGTGGAATCAAGAATATAGAAAACCACTCCGCCGCCAGGGCCTGTATCGCCGATAAGGCACTTTCCGCCGTCTTCGCACGTTAAATTATCAGTTGTAATGCTGACCGTAGTCGATCCCATGGTCACGTCGACTGCCTGCGCAGATACGCCACCGCTAAGCAGAAAAGCGCCAATTAGAGATACCGTAGATGCACTACGAAGGATTATCGAACGGGAAAAGACTTTAAACATATTGACCTCAAATGATTTAGAAGGAAACTTGGATGCATGCAACTTCACATTTTCGTGAACTACCTAACGCTAGGGTAACCCCCCTGTGAGGTTTATACCAAAACTCCTTGAGCGTGCCGCTAAATTTATTTTCGTGAGAAATCTTTTTGTGAGGAATCTTTTTCGAGTGGAATATATTTCGTGAGGAATCTTTTTCGTGAGGAATGGAAATTAACCCATGGCTAAACAATCACCAGCAAAAATTAAAAAGCTTGCTGCAGAAGCTAAGCGTGCTGGCGCAGCAAATCGCGCTGAGAAAAAAGCTAAAAAGGAATTAACTGCGACAAACAGTGATGTTGTACTCGATGCTTATGAAAGCGTGGACTTGGTGTGGCGCGAATTAGGTTTAGCGGCGCCTGCCCGGCGTGCATTAATCGATGATGGACTATTCCAATTGAGTGACTTGCGTAAAACCTCTCTGGCTGCGATTAAAGAGCTTCCCGGCATGGGGCCAAATGCAATCAGAGTATTAGTTGCCGAAATGAAAAAGGTTGATCTCTCCTTTAGGAAATAGCATCCGTTTTCGAAGTTCTAACTAATTACGCGGTAACCGGCGGCAATAACGGCTGCACTAACTAGTTCGGAGTCGAGTTCTAAAGAAGATGAAATTACCGCCTCTCCGGCAACTGAACTGGTCTTGACTTCAGTTACTCCTTCTAACTTACTTAATTCGGTAGTGACTCTGCCTTCACAGTGCTCACACGTCATTCCTTTGATCTTTACTGTTGTAACTCTCACTTCATTCTCTGAGCAACATTGGCCACCATCGGCAGAACATGCACAGGTACTTTCAATTAGTTCAACCTTTATTTCAGTCATTGTTTTCTCCTTCTATGTCTGCGATTCTAAACCTCGAATACTTTCAGCGTACTCCTGAAGAGGGCAAGAACAAGGAGAAACTAGTTGATGAGATACGGTTCACAAGTACGGTGAGTGCCAGCGTCACTTCTAGAGCCTCTTAACTAATTAGCTGAGGCAAAGCCCAGTTTTATATCGTTCTTAATATCTTCAATGTTTTCAAGACCGATGCTCACACGCACCATTCCCGGAGTGATTCCAGCTTTAATCTGCTCTTCGGGATTTAACTGAGAATGAGTCGTCGATGCTGGGTGAATTACTAAGGAACGAACATCACCGATGTTGGCAACGTGGCTAAAGAGTTTTAAGCCTTCGACGAATTTGCGTCCAGCCGGTGCCCCGCCCTTTAGTTCAAATGTAAATACCGCGCCAGCGCCTTTCGGAGCATATTTTTTCGCAACTGCGTTCCATGGGGAGGATGGCAAACCTGCATAGCTAACGTGTGCAACCTCTGGTTGTTTTTCTAACCACTCGGCTAACTCCTGAGCGTTCTGTAAATGACGATCCATGCGCAGATTGAGTGTCTCTAAACCATGCGCTAATAACCAAGCATTAAATGGTGAGACTGACGCCCCGATATCGCGAAGTAGTTGCAAGCGTGCCTTGAAGATGAAGGCCAAGTTAGCGCCAAATGTGCCATTAACTCCGAGGGTTTGGGCATATACCAAGTTGTTATAACTGGCATCGGGTTGGTTAAAGCCTGGGAATTTTTCTGGATCCTTAGCAAAATCAAAGTTACCTGAATCTACAATCGCTCCGACCATTGCATTGCCATGGCCTGATAAAAACTTAGTGGCAGAGTGCGTGACGATGTCTGCGCCATATTCGAAAGGCTTTGTAATATATGGGGTAGCGATGGTGTTATCTACAATCCAAGGTACTCCGGCTTCATGAGCAATTTTGCCAATGGCCTCGATATCTAGAACGGCTCCAAGTGGGTTAGATATTCCCTCACCGAAAAACGCTTTAGTGTTTGGGCGAACGGCTTTGCGCCAAGCATCCATGTTTCCGGTGTCATTGACAAAAGTTACTTCTATGCCGTACTTGGGCAAGGTGTAGTTAAATAGATTGAAAGTTCCACCATAGACATTAGAGCTAGAGACAACATGATCGCCGGCTTGAGCAACGTTCATGATTGCAAAGGCTGTGGCGGTCATTCCCGATGCGACCAAAAGTGCGGCTACCCCGCCTTCGAGAGCTGCAATTCGTTGTTCGACGGCATCTTGAGTTGGGTTATTGATTCGAGTATAGACATTTCCGGCCTCTGCAATTCCAAAGAGATTTGCCGCATGCTGGGTATCTCGGAACTGATATGCCGTCGTCTGATAAATGGGGAGTGATCGCGAACCAGTTGTCGGATCTGGAGTCTGACCGGCATGGATTTGGAGAGTTTCAAAGGCCCAATCATTATTTTTACTCATAGGCCATACTCTTACTTAACTACCTCTTATTTACAAGCATTGCGTTCAATTAAAAATTGCGAACCCGACTAATACCAAACCTAGGCAAAGTGCCAGCACTTTCGTTGAGCGGCGATCTAAAACTTTTGAAAAAGAAGATATCCAAGTTGAGCCTAGGAGCAATGCTCCAGGAACGATGATAATCAAACTGCGTCCCAAGACGTTGCTTTGGCCGCTTTGATATCTAAGATTAATTAGGCCAATAGCTATTAATAAATATCCGCCCATACGGTAATTGTTAATAAGGTTCTTATCCATTGCTTCCATTCTAGAGTTTGTCTAGGAAAAGTAATGGGGCGTCGGCTGGCGACACCCCATTACTAACTAGATGTGTAATTAGTGAACGTCCGCCATTCCTTCTGCAGCAGACTTCATGCGGGCAATTTTGAGGATTGTTAGGCCGAATACACACTTCGCCAAAATGTCAGCGATTGTGTAGCCAACTTGAACCCCTACGAACTGTTGCGCAGAAGCCATGCCATTACCCATGCCTAAAATGTAGGAAATCGGATAGACGCCCCACGTAGCAACAAGTAGAAGACGCAAACGACTAACCGTCGCAGCAACACCCTCTGGCTGGTTATCGAGTGACTTGGTTAGCTCTACAAAGAGAACGTAGAGAATGTAGAGGAATGGAATCGTTGATAGAACGCCATAAAGAATCTGTGTGCTCTGAGTATTTGAGATCTCTCCAGGATAACCGAGGGCAATCATTGCAGCAGATGCTGGTACTAGGCGCATGATTAATGAGCGAGAAACAGATTTAGCTAGAGCAAGTACTGCAATAACTTCAACTAGAAGTAATGGAACTGTTAGTAGCCAGTCCACATAACGATAGGCCTCATTAAATGATCCCTGTTCGCCTGAGATATTTATGGTCATATTTGAAGATGCTTCGTTGAATGAGTTGAAAATACGCATGTAGTGGTAGCCGGCAATGAACGTAACCATTGAAGACATTACGAGTGCGCTGCGGTACTTAGCTAATACGCTCTGCTGAGAAACCAATGTATAAATAGTTGTTGCGAGCATTGAAACTAAGCCGAACGAGAAAATGTTATAAACAGAATTCCACTGATTGCTATCGAGTTTAAGCATTGATAGATGTCTCCGTAAGGTGTCATTTATTGGCCTCGTTTGAGGGCAATCACCTATTAATCACGAGTGAGCTCGAAGAACCCGGGCGACCTTAGGTTGAGACAATTGTGAGCCAACTGAGAAGTTCATGCATCTTGAAATCAGTAACCCAGATAGGAATTCTCATTAACTGAGGGCGATAATGTAGGTGAGGGGCTACCCCCCCTTATGGCTATCCACCATCCCAGCCGTTCATCTCCGCTGCGAAATTATCAAGACCCATTGGGCCAATCTTTAACGCATA
>JBAXFS010000051.1:0-10680 GCA_037139795.1 Actinomycetes bacterium | reverse complement strand
TGTAATTGGCTACCGTAATGTGAAGAAACCAGTGCTTGCCAAAAATACGTGGTTGGTTCTTATAGGTCTTACCCTGACAAATACTCTCATTGCAACACTCTGGCGCTAATAAGAAAAATGCATAAACGGATTGTCATTTTTCTACTTGTACTTGCAACTGCTCTCGGTATTGCCCCTGCGAATGCCTTCTTAGGCCCTGCATCAATCCCCGCAGCATTTAACCAACTCCTGAAAGTTCATGCACTCTCGAATCCCGCCATGATTTTAATCGATGAAACCACGGGTGAAATTGTTTATCAAAGAAACGCTTCTTCTCAGCGCAAACCCGCATCGGTTATGAAAATATTATCTGGGGCGGCAATACTTGAGTATTTAGATCCACAGAGTAGTTTTGAAACCAAGGCGTATTTAGGTAAGGACTCTAAGGTTCTTATTATCCAAGGCTCACTTGACCCTTGGACGAGCACTAATAACGTAGTGGCAAAGAAAATGCACCGAACATCGCTACCAGTTTTAGCTTCTAAATCTATGAGTGCACTCAAGAGCGCAAACCACGGCTCACTACGAAATATTAAAGTGGAATATTCTCAGTTATATACGCAAGACGTAGTGAATTTGAAAGCCTACTGGGCTAAGCGTGGATTCAAGCCAGCGATTAAAGCCGTTAGTAATGAGGCACTTACTCCCGCTGAAGGTGAATCGGTGTTTAGTTCCAAATCCCCGACAATTGCAGAGATTCTAGATTTCACTCTTCTATGGAGCGATAATTTATTAGCTGAACGCTTAGCCCGTCTTGCATCAAAGGCGGCAGGGCATGGTGCAACCGATAAAGGCATTGCACTTACTTTTAATGAGCTTTTACATAGTTTTAACATAGATACTTCAAAATTGATTATTGCCGATGGAAGTGGTTTATCGAAGAAAAATCGCGTTACAGCGCAAATCATTGGGCAACTATTGTTGAAGGTGCGAAGAGAGGAGAGGTTTTCTCTTCTCTATGCTTCACTCCCCGTCAGTGGTGTTTCAGGCACACTCAAAGATCGCTTTCTCACAACTGCGCCTAATGCCGTTGGTTTAGTGCATGCAAAAACCGGCACACTTAGTGGAGATGTAACTTTGGCTGGTTTCGTTGAATCTCGAGATCGCGAGTACGTCTTTGTAACACTGGCAGATGAGATTGCACACGGCACAGTGGCAGAAGATAAAGCGCGCGCAGCTATTGATCGAATGCTGGGTCGCATTGCAGCCCCAAATATAAATGCAGAAATTTCTAGTGGTTCTACGACCCCTTAATTAATATCAACGAAATTAATCGTCTCCCTCTTCATCGTCCCCATTATTTTCATGACTATCATCCCCACCTTTTGTAGGTAACGTTCCAATCGATGGATTCTTGATCGTTGACGTTGCAGGAGTGATGACTGGCGAAACGTTCTGTGTTGAAACCGACGTTACTACCGGCGCTGTTCTCTCTTTTGAAGAAGAAACTACAGAGGTAGAGACTTGAGTTGATGGCGAAGTATTGGTTGCATCGGGCTGAGCAGATGTGGAGCTCTGGACGACGGGAGCGAGAGCTGTAGCGGCACTTGCCGGACTCTGGTCGGCAGTCTGACCAAATACGGCTCCGGCACCAATAATCGTTGCAGTGATGATGAGTGCAAGGGCAGGGAGTTTTTTTGAAACTCTGCGAGGCGTTGCGGCACTGTCAGCATCTGCGATTTCGATCCATTCGGGCTTCTCTGGAGGTGTCATTTGAAGCTCCTTTCGTTAATCGAAAAGTAGCGGTTAACTCTGTGAAAAAACTGTGAACCATGCCCCAAGATGCTGAGTAATCTAGGCAAGTGAATAACACTGCGCGTGGATATTTAGACTTGATGAAGCTTCGAGTCGTTGAGCTACTTTTAGTTTCAACTTTGCCCGCCATGGTCCTAGCGGCGAGGGGTCTACCATCTTTTTCCCTCGTTGCCACAACAATTCTTGCCGGCACATTATCTGCTGGCAGTGCTAACGCTTTTAATATGGTGATTGAGAGTGAGACTGACAAGCTAATGGCGCGCACTGCAAAACGCCCGATTGTTACCGGACTTATTAGTAAAACGAATGCAACTGTTTTCGCAACTCTCATTGGAATTTTGTCGCTCATCATTTTTTGGATTTTTACCACACCTCTTGCAACCCTGCTCTCTTTTATTGCAATAGTTTTCTATGTCCTGGTTTATACCGTTGGCTTAAAGCGCCGCACTCCACAAAATATTGTCTGGGGTGGAGCCGCTGGATGTATGCCAGTTTTTATAGGTTGGGCTGCAGTTACAGATTCACTTTCGATGACCGCATTGGCATTTTTTATGGTGATCTTTTTTTGGACTCCGCCACACTTCTGGGCACTTGCGATTAAATATAAAGATGATTATTCGGCAGCTGGAATTCCAATGCTTCCTGTTGTTGCAACAAAGGCAAATGTGCATCGCCAGATGTGGTTCCACACTATTTTAATGATTGCATCATCGATTTGGTTGGTTATTTCAGCAAACCTACCGACATGGTCACTCGTAATAACAGTTTTACTTGGCTTGGTATTTGCGCGCGAACTTGTTGCGCTCAAAGAGAGCTCGCCCGACTATGGCAAAACAGCCGGGAAAATTTTCCAGTGGTCAATCACTTATTTGAGTTTATTATCTGTTGTGCTCGTCGCAGCTCAATTAATGGCTTGAACTAAATCCTTAATGAGATCGCTTGAATGTTCCAGACCAACTGATAGCCGCAACACTGAAGGCGTAATCCCCATTGCAGCTTGTACTTCAGGCCCTAAGCGTCGGTGCGTGGATGATGCTGGATGAGTGATGAGCGATTTGCTGTCACCCAAATTATTTGAGATATCAATAATCCGAAGCCGATTCATGAAGGCAAAAACAGCCTCTTGATCGGCCTTAAACTCAATTCCAACGGTTGTTCCGCCGCCACTCATCTGCTTCATTGCTAGTGCATGGTCAGGGTGAGATTTAAGTCCAGGGAATCGCACCGATTTAATTTCTGAACGCGTTTCTAAGAATTCGGCGATGGCTTGAGCATTTTCCACCATGCGCTCAACGCGCATCTGCATAGTCTCAAGTGATTTAACAAGCACCCACGCGTTGAAAGGACTCAATGAGGGTCCAGTATGGCGCGTAAAAGGCATCAGCTTCTCATGAATGTATTCGGCCGAACCAAGAACTGCGCCAGCTAGTACACGGCCTTGGCCATCGATGTGTTTGGTTGCTGAATACATCACAACATCGGCACCAAGTTGCAGCGGTTTTTGTAAAACCGGGGAGGCCATTACGTTGTCTACAATTACGGTGGCGCCAACTTTATGCGCTAAATCGCTCACCATGGCAATATCAACAATCTCCATCAGTGGATTGCTTGGTGTTTCAATAAAAACTACTTTAGTTGGCTTGCTCAAAGCTTTAGCCCAAGCGGCCGGATCATTTCCTTTAACTAATTCAAAAGTTACGCCCCACTTGGGTAAAAACTCGGTAATGACTACGTGGCATGAAGAGAACATGGCTGCAGATGCAACAACATGATCGCCTTGCTCAACTAAGCAGGCAATGGATGAAAACATCGCTGACATTCCAGAGCCCGTTGCTAAGCAGAAGTCGGCACCTTCAATTGCTGCCAATCGCTGTTCAAACATTGCAACAGTTGGATTGTGGAAACGACTATATAAAAAGTGATCGGTTTCATCGGCGAAGGAATCAAAAGCTTCCTCTGCACTGGAGTACGTAAAACCGCTATTTAAATAGAGCGCCTCTGAAGTTTCACCAAAACCTGAACGTGCCAGCCCTGCCCGGACTGCATGCGTTTGTGGGTGAACATCCCACTGTGGTGCTTCTCGTTCATTGCGCGGGCGGTAACCCCATGGTGTACTCACGGGGTAATTGTGACAGAGTTAGCCCTATGTCTAACACCGCAATATCAGTTACAGATTTAAGTAAGAAATATGGCGACCGCATGGCCGTATCCCACGCAACATTTGAAGTCCCTCTAGGCACCATCTGCGGCTTCGTTGGGCCAAATGGTTCGGGCAAAACAACGACAATGCGAATGCTGTTGGGCTTGATTACTCCAACGGGTGGCACTGGCGAAATTTTAGGCCAATCCATTCAGCACCCTGAAAAGTACTTGCCACGCGTGGGAGCCATGATTGAGGGCCCAGCTTTTTATCCCGCGCTCAGCGGTAGCGAGAATCTAAAATATTTAGCAACTCTCGGAGGATTTTCAACCGACCGTGTCCAGAGCTTGCTCGAGCAAGTCGGTCTAGGTGATCGCGCTAAGTCAAAGTACAAGACGTATTCATTAGGAATGAAACAGCGCTTGGGAATTGCAGCGGCCTTGCTCCCACAGCCAAAACTTTTAATGCTCGATGAACCAACGAATGGTTTAGATCCCGAAGGTATTCAAGAAGTTCGTGCACTGTTGCGCTCGCTGGCAAATGATGGAACTTCCGTATTTGTTTCGTCTCACCTTCTCTCTGAACTCGAATTGATTAGCGATTATTTAGTCATGCTGCGCCAAGGCGAAGTTGTTTTTACCGGCAAGATGACGGACTTAATGCTCAATCAACAGCCCGTAATTATCGCCAAAGGTGCACATGATGCAGATCTATCGGTTCTGCTTAGAATTGCTGAAACTGCGGGACATCACGCAATAATTCGCGATGGTGCGGTTCATGTTGAGGGACCAGCTGCCTGGGCGGTTGAATTCAATCGTGCCGCCTTTGACGCTGGAATAACTCTCTCACAGCTAACACCGCAGCTTCCAAACCTTGAAGAAACCTTCTTTGAAATGACAGGTGAAAAATAATGTGGAACGTTGCATTTGCAGAACTCAGAAAGCTACGCCGGCCAACGCTTTTTCTCGGCACCATGGGAGCAGTAGTTTTCTTTAGCGGGCTATTTTCAGCGCTTTTATTTTTACTGATTGACTCTCCTGACGGGAACTCCGATCGTGGCCGAACAGTTAGTCGACAAGTGCTAGGACTTGCATCGGGTGGAGTACGGGGATTTAGCAGCGTCGGTGGCTTTCTTGGAATAATTGCACTCTGTGTCTTTGCCGCGCAAACTTCTCAGGAGTATACGTATGGCACTTTGCGTAACTTATTGGTACGCCAACCCGGCCGTTTGCGAGTGTTAGCAGGAAAATTCATAGCCATGAAACTCTTTGCACTTGTGATGATTGTTCTCTCTGCCATCGTTAGCATTTCAATCTCGATGTTGCTGGCCCCTCGAGCTAAAGTCTCAACTGATCTCTGGTTTGGTAGCGATGGTCGACACGCGCTATTTACGACTTTCATCAATGTGGTTATCTCTGTCATTGGCTTTGGCGCGATTGGAATGGTGTTAGGCCTGCTTCTTCGCTCGCCGATCAGCGCAATCTCCTTAGGCGTTCTCTGGCTTTTGATTGTGGAGAATCTTTTAATCGCAGTTAAAGCTTCATTGCAGAACTGGTTGCCCGGAGCTCAACTAGAGGCGATAGCATCCGGTGGACGCCCGAGGGGTTTAGGTACTGGAATTGAATACTCACACGCGCTTCTAGTTGGTGGGATATATGTAGCAGTTGGCACCATCATCGCATCGTTGCTCTTTGTTCGTCGTGATGTATCTAATTGAGGACACCAGCACTTAATACCCGTCTTTTCTAAGGTTACTGAATTATTCTTGACCCCTTCCCCCGGAGGTCCTCATTTGAGAATAAACAGAGCGATTTCATTTGCTCTCGTCGCTGCACTGACGCTGACAACAGCGCCGGCTCTAGCAAAGACCCCTAAACCCACCCTTGCTCAAATTGCTGCAGCTAAAAAAATTGAAGAAGATAAGAAAAAAGCGGCCGATGCTCAAGCCGCAAAATTGGCTGCGGCAAATCAAAATTTGCGAGCGTTAACTGCCAAAGCTAATACTGCAGCAGCGCTCTATTTAAAAGCACAGAAAGAGCTAGCCATTGCAGTAGCTGCATCGCGGGCTGCCGCACAATACGCCCTTGAAACCGAAGCTGCCGTTGTTGAGGCACATCGAGTAATTGGACAACTTGCAACGAATGCGTACATCATGGGTGGGAGCATGAGCGATATTCAACCTTTACTTAGCGCTAACGGCCCGCAAGAACTGATGGATCAACTCAGCACTTTAAGTACGCTGGGATCAAAAAATACGATTGCACTTGAGCGATTCAAAGCCGCCGAGGTTATTGCGAAGGCCGCAAAGCAGGCCGCTGATGATGCAAAAGCTGCGCAGCAGGTTGCCACCAATAAAGTTGCTGCCGCTAAGAAAACCGCCGATGATGCAAAAGCTGCGCAAGCAATCGAAGTTGCTAAATTACAAAAGCTTCAAGATCAACTCATGGCAGAGTTATTAAGTGCTCGAAAAGTCCGCGTAACTCTTGAACAGCAGCGGCAACTTGCTCTACTAGAGGAAGCTAAAGCTAATCAGGCCGAGATAACTCCTGGACAATCAAAGATTTGGCCAGACCGTGGATTTAAAGGCCGATCAACAATTAGAACTACTGAAGCCCAACGCCTTAAGGCCGTTAGTTATGCCAAGACCCAAGTCCTAGCGCGCAAGCCATACGTGTGGGGCGCGCAAGGACCAAATAGTTTTGACTGCTCCGGTCTTGTTTTTGCGGCCTATAGATATGCAGGATTAGTTTGGCCAAATTGGGATCGCCTAAACGCCGCGCTGTATTCGACGTACACCATGCATGTTTCACTCAACGCCCTCGTTCCCGGAGATCTTTTGTTCTATTCATACGATGGAAGCATCTCTTCGATCCATCACATCACAATTTATGCCGGCAATGGCATGATGTGGGAAGCTAATTCGAAAAAAGTAGGCTTGATTTACTCAAGTATTTACAGTGTTAAAGGGCTTATGCCATTTGGTGGGCGGGTCTAGTCTGAGCACATGAGCTCTAGCGCACCGGCAGTCCGAAGCGCCGTGCGGTCGTGGTTAGAAAAGTTTGAGGCTGGCGACTTAATTATTGTTGCGGTATCAGGTGGCGCCGACTCATTAGCACTTGCTGCGGCGCTTTCACTCGAAGCGCCAAAGTTAGCGATTAAAATTCATGCAGTAACGATTGATCACCAACTTCAATCGGAGTCTGCAAAGCAAGCAGCTAACGTTGTTGCCCAGATGCAAACACTCGGTATCGACACAACTGTCGAGAAAGTAACAGTTACGATCACAGAAGGTATAGAGGCGTCGGCACGAAAAGCTCGATATGCCGCACTCGACGCGGCAGGTGAAAAATTAAATGCGGCAGGAATTTTCTTAGGACATACGCGCGATGATCAAGCTGAAACTGTTTTACTCGGGTTGGCTAGAGGCTCGGGTACGCGTTCGCTATCTGGCATGGCTGTACGAAGTGGTAAATACATTCGCCCACTACTTGCAATTACTCGTTCGCAAACAGAGAGTATGTGTGAAGAGTTGGCGCTAAAAATCTGGTTTGATCCACACAATCAAGATTCTCAATTTGCTCGTGTTCGTGTGCGCAGCGAGGCGCTACCGGTATTAGAAAAAACTATTGGTCCAGGAATTTCCGAGGCGCTTTCGCGAAGTGCTGAACTATTGCGCGATGATGCCGATGCCCTAGATGCCTGGGCTGAGCGGGAAATACGAGAGTTAGATTTGTCAGATTTAGAGTGCGAACATCTAGCCAGCCTCCCGCGGGCTATCCGTAGTCGAATCATCCGAACGGCGATTTATGCCGCGGGAGCACCATCAGGGTCGATTTCAGCCGATCACGTGGGCTCAATTGAGGCGTTAATCACCTCATGGAGCGGACAAGGGGCGGCCCACCTGCCAGGTGGTGTGAAGGTTGAGCGTTTTTCGGGCAGACTTTCGCTCTTACGTAACTGACCTAGAGGGAGCCTTCGTGGATTTAGCTGGAGTAGAAAACGACATCGAACGCGTTGTCGTTACCGAAAAAGAGTTGCAAGCAAAAATTAAAACATTGGCTGCCCAGATTGATAAAGATTATGAAGGCAAGGACCTGTTATTAATTGGTGTCTTAAAAGGCGCAGTAATGGCAGTGGCCGATCTCTCACGCGCTATGCAACGCCATGTTGATATGGATTGGATGGCAGTTTCTTCATACGGCTCAGGTACAAAATCTAGTGGAGTGGTTAGAATTCTAAAAGATTTAGATCGCGATATTACTGGGCGAAATGTTTTGATCGTTGAGGATATTGTTGACTCAGGATTAACACTCTCGTGGCTGAAAGCAAACCTCGAGTCTCGTGGAGCGGGAAGCGTAGAAATACTCTCCATTTTACGCAAACCTGAATCTGCCAAAGTTAAAGTCGACGTTAAGTATGTCGGTTTTGAAATTCCACCAGATTTTGTTGTCGGTTACGGTCTCGATTTTGATGAAAAATATCGCAACCTTCCATTTATCGCTGTGCTTGCTAAGCACATGTATTCATAATTCCCCGAAGAAAGAAGAGAACTAAAAGATGTCTGAAGCCAAGAAGCCAGTAGAAAAACCGGCGAAGAAGAGCCCGCTCAAAAAAAGTTTTGCGGGAAGTTCAACTCCAAAGAAACCGGTTACTCGCGCGGGTCGAATTTTTCGCGGACCACTCTTTTGGATTCTAATTGCAATTTTTGTGGTCTCGATTTTTGGTCAAATTACTTCTGCCGCAAATCGTTACACACAGATTGAAACTTCGCAGGCGTTGGATGCCATTTCGCAGTCCAAAGTTGAATCAGCCGAGATCGTTGATAAAGATCAAAAGATTCGACTAGTTTTGAAATCTGGTGAAACTATTAAGGGTGCGACAAAAGTTGAATCTTCATATGTCGCTCGACAAGAGCCAACGATTGTTGATGCGCTCACCTCAAACCCACCGACTAAAGGGTGGAACGTCCGTGTTCCTTCGCAATCTCTGCTTGTCTCATTTTTGTTCTCGATTATCCCCTTCCTCTTAATTGGCTTCCTTTTCTTCTGGATGATGAGCCAGGCCCAAGGCGGAAATAAGGTTTTCCAATTCGGCAAATCTCGTGCAAAACTTCAGAACAACGATGTTCCTAAGACGACCTTTAAAGACGTTGCTGGCGCTGATGAGGCGATAGCTGAACTCGAAGAGATAAAAGATTTTCTAGCTAACCCCGATAAGTACGGCGTACTAGGTGCCAAAATTCCTAAAGGCGTCTTGCTCTTTGGCCCTCCAGGAACTGGAAAGACCCTTCTTGCCCGCGCAGTCGCCGGCGAAGCTGGAGTCCCGTTTTATTCGATCTCCGGATCAGATTTCGTTGAAATGTTCGTCGGAGTTGGTGCTGCACGTGTACGCGATCTCTTTACTCAAGCCAAAGCAAATGCACCGGCAATTGTTTTCGTCGATGAAATTGATGCAGTCGGTCGCCAACGTGGTACTGGAATGGGTGGCGGACACGATGAGCGCGAGCAGACTCTCAACCAACTATTAGTTGAAATGGATGGCTTTGAAGAAAATACAAAAGTTATTCTTATCGCCGCAACTAACCGTCCCGATGTTCTAGATCCAGCGCTGCTTCGCCCTGGACGCTTTGATCGCCAAATTGCCGTTGACCGTCCTGATTTAAAGGGACGCGAAGCGATTCTGGCAGTTCATGCAAAAAATAAACCATTAGGCCCAGATGTTAAGTTAATTGATTATGCCCGCAGAACTCCTGGTTTTACTGGAGCCGATCTTGCGAACGTTCTCAACGAAGCTGCGCTCTTGACCGCCCGTGAAGAAAAGAAAGTAATTTCAGATAAAGAACTCGATGAGGCAATTGATCGGGTGATGGCAGGACCGCAACGCAAGTCACGCATCATGAGTGATGATGAGCGACGCGTAACGGCCTATCACGAGGCTGGTCACGCACTAGTTGCGCACGCCCTCCCACACACTGACCCAGTTCATAAAATTACAATCATGCCGCGAGGCCGCGCCCTTGGTTACACCATGATTCTTCCTGATGAGGATCGGTATTCGATTACTCGCAATCAGTTGCTCGATCAGTTGGCTTACTCTCTCGGAGGGCGCGCAGCTGAGGAGTTAATTTTCCATGATCCATCAACAGGTGCATCTAACGACATTGAAAAGGCAACATCACTGGCTCGCGCAATGGTTACTCAGTATGGAATGACTGAAGCTATTGGCGCCATTAAGTTGGGTGCAAATGCTGATGCGCCATTTATGGGACGCGATTACGGCCACCAACGTGATTATTCGGAGAGTATTGCTGGGTTAGTCGATAGCGAAATCCGAAAGCTAATTGAAAATGCGCATCAAGAGGCCTTTGACATCTTAGTAGCAAATCGAAAGATTCTAGATGAGATGGTCCTAGAGCTTCTCGATAAAGAAACCCTTAACAAGGAAGAGATTGAGGTAATCTTTAAAAAAGTTAAATCAGTTACTTCAAGACCGGCTTGGACTGGTTCAATTACGCGCATCCCTTCAGATCAACCCCCTGTTGAAGTTCCAGCGCGCGCAGTGGTTGAAGCGCCAGAAGTAAAAAAACCAGTACGCCGCAAGAAGGCACCAAGTGACGATCAATAAGGTTTCCGTTAGCGATGGCCGCGCATCGGCTCCTTATGATCAAGCGCGCGCCGAACGTGCAATTCGCGAACTCTTATTTGCTCTAGGTGAAGATCCAGATCGCGAGGGTTTAGTAGAAACTC
>JBAXFS010000050.1:0-10849 GCA_037139795.1 Actinomycetes bacterium | reverse complement strand
AATGAATGTGCAAAGAGTGCACCAATCAACTTATTCACTTGAATTTCAAAAATTAAGTGAGGCAAAACTCAAAATAAGTACTCTCTGTGATGTGCCCCAGACATATACGTCACTCACGGTTAAATTTGAAGAGGTTTTACCGAATCGTGGCAACAAGGTTGCAAAAGTCATTTCGAACATAATCGCATAGTTGATGTATCGGGTGTCTCTGACAAACCCAACCCCTTGAACTGTCGAATTAGTGCAAAATAGGGTCATGAGTTTTTATGAAGAACTTCTCACTCTTGGACAACACTTACACGAACGCGAGCGGCTGGCTTTATATAGATTTCTTTTTGAAACTAAGATGGAACTTTACAAGTCTGACGCTATTGAACTCATGAAGTCGCAAGATTTAAAACGTTCTATCGCCAATGGTGAAATTCTCTATTCTTTGAATGGAAACGTTGTCAGCTATGCTGCACGAAAGAACGGATCTTCGGAGTTTCAAGAAAATCTACGCGAGGTAAACCTCAGCGAAATTTCAAGATTCCGAATTAGAAAGCTTATTAAATTCTTTGCCCAGAGCGAGGTTGAAGTCATTTGGAACTACCCTCTTCAGGGTCGAAACCCCCAAGAAGCAGGAAGTTACTGCATCCTCTCCTACCCATACTTTGACCTGCGATATTTTTCGAATGGTAGGGGACGCATTATTGGCCTAGTGAATAAATTGAAAATCGATGACACAGATCTAAGGAAAAAGCTAAAGGCATCTTGAAAAACGTAACGAAATTCTTACAAGGCTACGAATGTCTTACCACTTTTAGATTTCAACGCCTATGTATTTAGTTTGTAAGAACTCATGGATCCCATCGAAGCCACCTTCACGGCCGAGTCCTGATTGCTTCACGCCACCAAATGGTGCCGGCGGATCTGAAATGAATTAAAGTTTAATTCTAAATCTCCTTATTCACTTAGTCTTGTAGCCCACAGGGCAGGCTGGTCTGACTGCGGTCACTTTTTTGACGAGTTTTCCTTTAATACAGGTAATCGTAATTTTCTTCACTGCGGTGGCTTTAGCATCGGCTGCTGCTTTGGTATCGGCGATTACTTTGTCGGCTGCTGCTTTGTCGGCTGCTGCTTTGTCGGCGATAACCTTGTCGGCTGCAGCTTTGGCATCGGCTGCAGCTTTGGCATCGGCTGCTGCTTTGTCAGCGATAACCTTGTCGGCTGCTGCTTTGTCAAAGCCTCCCGTAATTGTTACGTCTACTGGCGGGGAAGCAAATCCGCTAGCTATTACCCGAATTGATGCTGGTCCATTTTCTACTTTTTCATCAAATGTAAATGAGAAAGTGGATGAAATATTTGGGGCAATCGAGGTATTCGAGTAATCGGTAACACGAGCATAGAAAATATGTTGTGAAGCTTTATTTGTAATCTGAACCAATCCGTAATTTGTTGAGTTCTGCTGTTCATCTCCCCAGAAAGTTCCTTGAGTAAGGCCAGAAAGTTGCTTACCTGTCAATTTGTAAGATGTTTTCGGGGAAAGTTCAGTTGTCGAAAGAGAGTCGATTTTGGGAAGCCAGGTAGTATTTGCGGTTCCTGACGGTGTGTACAGCTCCATTGATCCATATGCGCTAGTGATCATAACTTGGCCGGTCGGTAGAACTAACATATTTGTTCCATTGGCAATACCACTAGATTCTGGCAAAATAAGGTCATCAGATTGTGCGACCCAATTATTTGAGGCAATGTCGTATTCATACCAAGTCGCAGGTGACATCCAATAGGAGTTTTGACTTCCAGATACAAATACAGTGGTTTGAACCAGAACATTTCCATTTGGAAGCACTGCTGCAGGGTTATCTGCAGCAACTGGCTGAAGCCCATTTTTTAATTTTGGAAAATCTGGAACCGAAGACCACGCATTGGTAGTTGGATCGTAAAGAAAGTTAGAACCGGTTGCGCCCATTGCTAGAACTTTTCCATTTGGAAGTGTTATAGCTGGCCCAATTTCACCTCTTGCGAGTAGCCCTGGCGTGTCTGCGGCGGGACTCCATAAACCTGTCGTGGGATCATAGATTTCCACCGTCTTTGTATTTTCAGTTGAAATATTCAATACTTTATCGTTTTGCAGAAGCGTGTAGCCCTCCTCTTGGTTACCCGTAACCTTGTTCGTTCCAGTTAAGGTCCAAGTTCCTTTTACCTCGTCATAAAGCATTGCCGATAATCCCCTGGAGTTCCTAGTACCGTTTTGCCCGACCATTACAAGGCCATTTGCAAGCTCAACAAATGGTGCGGCACCAATTCCAGCCCATTCTCCAGTGCCATTTAGAGGAGCGGGGACATTTGTCCAAGTGTCATCCTTTACGTTGTATATGTAACTTTGATTCGAGTTGTCTTCCATGGCACCAGAAGCAGTTGTATTTTGTTCACCACCAACAATAATAAAATTACCACTATGCAAAACTGCTCCATTTACATTTTGTGGGTTATACCCGGCAGGGGGTTGGGCTGCTTGTGTCCATGTTCCATTTAGATAACTTCCGCTTGAATCCGGTGTGAGCAACCACCATTTCTCGAAACCTCCACCCCCCCTTGACTGAACTAAGACCTTTCCGTTCGTCATTAAGTACATATGTTCCGTATTACCGTTGATGACTGATGGATTCGGAATCAATTGCCAGGGATCCTTACCGCTGACGGTTCTAGTTAGATTTATACTTAAAATCCAATTCCCGGATGAGTCTTGCTTCATCACTTCATCAGCGGCTGACAATACTTTTACGGTTCCATCAGATTGCGGTGAAATCAAATACTGAGTGCCTTCGTTCGATTTGAAATCACTCGCACAATTATTGCAACTCCAAGAGAGGATATAGGCCTCTGCTGGAATATCGAAGCTAACAACTCCTGAAGAATTAGTGCTCGCGTTCTGTCGATCGCTGCGATTTACTTGGTTTATACCAACTTGTGTATTAGCACCGACGTTTGTGCCTGTTTTAGGATTCATGACTAAAAAAGAGACATGCAAATTCGCGGCAGATGCATTTGGTATTAAAGCCATAGAAATGAATAATATAAATGAACTTACGTACACAAGTTTTTTCATGGAAATCTACCTCTAGATTCATTTAACTTAATGGGACTGAAGCGGATCTTTGGCATACTCGGCGGCAAGAACTTGGCCAAGAATTGTTGAACCGCTATCCCAAGTAATTCCATAAACTTTTAGGAAAGCTTGCGCAAAATTATCACCGTCTGCCTGTCGAGCAATCAGTGCCATCGTGGCTTGTGGCCCACCAATTGCAACGAGGGCTTCAGTGGCTGCCATTCCAACGGAATAGCCCATTTTGTATAGAGGTCCATTTTGGTAACAGGATTTTGGATTTGTGTCATCGGTAATTTGTGTGAAGAGATACTTCTTGATCCCTGCAGCGGTAAAACCAGGAAAATTAGGGTCTAAAGAGCCCTTATAAATTTTGTCACGGTTATCTAAATATTTTTCAAGTGTTGGGCTTGCTAATGCAATGCCAGTTGCATTGGGTTGCCCTTCATTGAGCCAACATGGATTCCACATATGCCCGTAATACGAACGGGCCTTGCTGGCCGTTCCAATAAATTGAGCAGCTTGAACCGTATGAGTGTATTCGTGCGAAACTTCTCCATTTTGTGTTGGGTCCCAAGGATGATTTGGATCGGCGATTGTTACACCAAGCATTTCCATGCTGTCGCTGGACTGCTCGATTGCCCCCGCATTTCCACCGTTGCAATCACCCATTGGCCCAGTTACTTGCCCTGGCTTACTCGATGCAGAGCAGGTCTGTTGAACAAGGTGGAAAAACATTTGCGGATCTTGTGGTGCTGGATAACGCCTTGATTGATACACCGATTTGAGTTGAGCCTGGGCCCAATCAGTGTCTTTACTGTTGTAAGCGACAATGCTTAAGAATGTGGTTTGTTGAAAGCCAGCCCACAAACGAAATTCATTACTCAATATAGTTTCTTCTAAAGTTTTTGTGACCGATGTGGTATTCGGACCCACATAGAGCATGTGCGGAACCACCACTGGTGGATTTTTTGCAATAACATCTTGAATTTTCTGCCAAGCAGTTTTTGGTATATCTGATATGTGGGTCATTACATTTGCGAAAGTGATTCCGCCAGCAGTTGTGTCTGGCGCAACCGGCAATGTGATTGGCATCTTGGCAGAAAATTTTAGTGAAGTGCCATCATCCCAGTGAAAATCTGAATAATTTCCTTCATGCTGACAGAGATACCTTTTCCCACCTGAGATTTGAACTAAACCACCAGTGGAACATTTTGAACCTGCCTTGATGGTGGCCGCGTTGGCTGGAATAAATGCAGCAGCGGTCGCAATAAGAATGAGTGAAACTGCAAGGGCAAGTTTGCGCATGGAAATCTACCTCTCCGTAGATTCAACCCCGCGGTGGGGGATCAATTAAGCCCAAAGCTTTAAGCAGGAGGGCTAATCACAAGCATGAGTATGCAGGGTTAACCCATCTTAATCAATCAATGTGAGCCTGAATTTCTGTTGGGTGTCTTGTTAAATCTCGACGCCGATGTACTTAGTTTGCAAGAACTCTTGGATCCCATCGAAGCCACCTTCACGGCCGAGTCCTGATTGCTTCACGCCACCAAATGGTGCAGCGGGATCAGAAATTACACCCTTATTAATGGCGACCATTCCTGACTCCATCGCCTCTGCCGTGCGCAAGGCACGAGTTAAGTTTGATGAGAATACATAGCTAATCAGACCGAAATCAGTGTCATTGGCCATCGCGATACCTTCGGCATCAGTATCAAATATTACGACTGGAGCAACTGGTCCAAAGATTTCATGGTTCAGAATCGGATTATCTTTTTCAACGGTTAATACTGTCGCTGGATAAAAAGCACCGTCCCCACTAGGAGTTACTCCACCGATCGAAACTTTTGCACCAGCGGCAATTGATTCATCAACGATTTCGGCAATCTTATTGCGCTCTTTCATTGAGACGCTGGCACCTAAAGTAGTTGTTGCATCTGTTCCGCGGCCCATCACAAAGGCCGACATTGATTTAGTAAGTTCTGCGATGAATTTGTCGGCGATAGGGCGTTGAACATAAATACGATTAGCTGCTGTGCACGCCGCACCACCATTTCGCATCTTGGCAAGAAGTAGCTGCGGAATTGTTATGGCAAGATCGGCATCATCATGAATGATGACTTGAGCATTTCCACCGAGCTCCATTGAGCAGCGAATTACGTTGTCTGCCGCCTCTTTCAAAAGCACGCGACCAACTTCAGTTGAGCCAGTAAATGAAAGATTCTTCACTCTCTTATCGTGCAACATCTTTGAAATCGCTGGTCCAGTTTTTTCTGGCAACACTAAATTAAGCACTCCCTTTGGCAAACCCGCACGTTCCATGATGTCGACGATATACATCGCAGTTAATGGAGTTTCGGTGGCGGGTTTTAAAATCATTGTGCAGCCCGCGGCCACCGCCGGGCCAATTTTGCGCGTGGCCATTCCAGCTGGAAAGTTCCACGGTGTAATGAGAATGGAGAGACCGATTGGTTGGTGCGTTACTAAAATCCGCTTATCTCCCGATGGAGACTTGCGGAAATCACCCGGTGTGCGTACGGCCTCTTCAGCAAACCAACGGAAGAACTCAGCGGCATAAGCAGCTTCACCACGAGCATCAGGCATAGCTTTGCCATTTTCACGCGAAATTAAAGTAGCAATGGCCTCTAACTCACTTGTCATAATTTCAAAGGCTTTGCGCAGAATTTCAGATCTAAAACGTGGCGCAGTTTTAGCCCAATCCACCGCCGCGGCGTCGGCTGCTGCCACTGCGGCCTCGCACTGGCTATCGGATGCGAGAGAAACTTCAGTAATCACTGAATTATCACTTGGATCGTGGACGGCTACCTTGCTTGCGCCGTCAACCCATTGTCCATTTATATATAGCTGTGTTTGCATAGGGAGAGCATACGCTCCGCCTGCAAGAAGTCGAAGCCGTCGCGCTCTACGATAGAGCCATTGCAATGGAATTGCGATAGTCGCAATTAACTAAGGAGTACTAGTGCCTAAGTCGTGGAGAGATGATGCGCCAGAGCCAATGGTGCTCCAAGAGCATGCGCATCTATCCGATCCATTTTCCTATAAGCTCAAAAAAGCCTTCCTTGGAAATCCGCTTAATAGGCACTCCCTTTCCCACCAACGTTTAAGTAAGCGATTTGCTTTAGGAATTCTCTCATCTGACTGTATTTCATCATCTGCATATGGAAGTGAGCAGATATTAATCGCCCTACTTCCAGCTTTCGGTTTAGCTGCATTTAATATTTTGATGCCGATGACAATGATTGTTTTGGCAGTGCTTGTAATCGTCACTTTTTCATATCGTGAAGTAGTCCAGATTTATACAAAATCTGGCGGTGCCTACGTCGTCTCGCGCGATAATTTAAGTCCGCTGTTTGCACAAATCGCCGCCGTTGCTCTCATGCTTGATTACATTGTGACCGTCGCAATTCAATCATCGGCAGGTATCGATGCAATTATCTCGACATTTACCTCGCTACAGCATTACAAATTAGACATGACTGTTGCAGTCATTTTAATTTTGACTTTTGGAAACTTGCGTGGAGTTAAAGAGGCTGGAGCTGCTTTTGCGCTTCCTACATATCTATTTGTGGGATCAATGGCTGTCGTCTTCGGAATGGGCATTTATCGCACAATAACTGGAACGCTCACTAAATATAATCCAGCAGATTTACACGGTGCCGTACAGATTGGCCAAGCTAAAGGCTTATTGAACTTTGCGGCAATTTTCATTTTGTTGCGGGCCTTTGCCAATGGTGGCTCATCTCTGACTGGCCTAGAAGCAATTTCAGATGGCGTCTCCCTTTTTAAAGTTCCAGAAGGTGTTAATGCTAGAAAAACGTTGCTTACTATGAGCGCAATTCTTGGAACCTTAGTATTTGGCGTCTCATGGTTTGCGCATTCAACCTACTCGACGCCTTATTCAGCTGGATCTCCGACTGTTATATCTCAGATAGCTAAAGCAACGCTGGGCAATGGTGCTTTCGGCTCAGTATTTTTCTTAATCGTTCAAGCCGCAACGATGTTGATTTTGATTACAGGTGCGAACACGGCATATAGCGGCTTTCCTTACTTAGTTAATTTTGTTGCAAATGATGGCTTTCTACCTCGCCAATTAACCAAACGCGGCCACCGTTTAGCATTTTCAAATGGCATTGTCTTGCTTGCATCTGCAGCAACGGTGTTGGTAATAGTCACACGCGCATCTGTCGAGCATCTTGTTGCTTACTACGCACTTGGCGTATTTACTGGTTTCACGCTGGTTGGTTTTGGAATGGCAAGACGTGCACTGACAAATAAAGCCAAAGGTTGGCAATACAGTTATGTAATTAATACCCTCTCTGGAGTGGTCTCTTTTGCAATTGTAATAATCTTCGCAGTTGTTAAATTTACTGAAGGTGCCTGGGTTGTTATCGTGCTTACGCCGATCCTAGTAGCACTCCTCTTGCGTTTAAATCGACAGTACCGCAAGGAGCAATCGGCGCTTCGAGTCACTGCCGCTGAAACACGGGCGACTTCAATTCCAAGGCACGATGTAACGGTTTTGGTCGATAGTGTTGACCTGGCAACGGTGAGAGTCGTTAGATATGCCCGAAGCTTTAATCCCCGCCATTTAAATGCGGTTCACTTTGTAATTGATGACCAGCGTGCGCAAGCCATTGCCGCAGAGTGGGCTACTAACCCCGGATTATCCGACGTTTCTTTGGAGTTAATAGATTGTCCAGACCGTCGGCTTCCAAATGCCGCCGTTGATTATGCAATACGTGCCACAGCTAGCGCTGATGTCGAACTAACGCTTCTCTTGCCTCGTCGTTCATACTCGAGATTCCTTGGAAGAGTTTTACACGATCAGACCGCGGAAGAAATTGCTGCACCGATTTCACAATTACCTCGCGTTGTTGCAACCATCGTTCCTTTCGACGTTGATCGCATTGCCTCCAACGCGCAATTAGTAATACATCCGCAACATGCGGAGGCAAAGATCGCGCCTGCACCGAAGCCTAAAAAGACTCAGCCTATAAATGTCGCACCTGTAAGTCATTATGCAAAAAACGTCACTTTAATTAGCGAAATTCAATGGCGAGAGCGCGCACAAGTTCAGGGTCGCGTTACCTCTATTAAGCCCGCTCCGCGCGGTGATGCACCCGGTTTACAAGTTGAAATCTGGGATGAAACAGGCGGAGTTTCATTGCAGTTCCTAGGGCGCCGAGAAATCGCTGGCCTAGAGGTTGGATCTCAAATGCGTGCAGAAGGAATGGTTGGCGAAGAAGAAGGTGCCTTAGTTATTCTCAATCCTTCTTACGAACTCCTTGTATAAAATCTTTTAACATTGCTGCGCACTCATTTGCGAGTACCCCGGCACGAACTTCTACTTTAAATAAAGAGCGGGGATCGCGTAGCAAATCCCACACCGAACCAACTGCACCCGCCTTTTCATCCCACGCACCGAAAATTACGGTCGAGATACGAGATTGCGCAATCGCTCCCGCACACATTGCACACGGTTCGAGCGTGACAATTAGCGTGTGATCCTCTAATCTCCACTGTTTGTTTTTCTCGCTCGCCCTACGAATAGCGACAATCTCTGCATGCGCAGTTGGATCATGATGAAGTTCTCGCTCATTATGGCCAGTTGAAACAATTTCGCCCGCTTTGTTAATTATTACTGCACCAACGGGAACATCACCACTGGCAAGTGCTTCCTGCGCAATAGCAATAGCTGCACGCATTAACCCTTCATCACTCACAACTGTAAAAGTTCTGCAAACTGATCACCGAAACCTAAGCGGTTAGCGATAGCTTCAAGCTGTTCATCAGGAAATAACTCTGGATCATCACACAGTGCCGAAATCTCCATTCCGCTCATTCCTAGATCCGACAAAATTTCAAGATGTCCAAGTGGAGTCGGCTCATCTTCATCTTCTGGCATTGGTAAATCGGCAATATCTAATAACTCTTCGGCCACTGGATAGTCAAAGGCGCACGTAGCATCACTTAGAAATAGTGAGATGTGTGCTCCGAGTACACGAATCAAAATAAAAAACTCTTCATCAATTGAAATGAGTGCGATTGCTCCGCCGTTTGTCTGCTGAGACTTAAGGCTGGTAATGATTTGGGCGATATCGGTTGGATCGGGCAAGATCCCTAATGTCCAACGGCCATCTTCGTGCCAAGCAGCAACTGCAATATCTATTTCGTTGGAGAGGTTGTCGGTTTTCATTACTTGCGCAGAAACTTCCTCCAAGGCATCGAACTCTTCGATGTCTTCATTGACCTCATCATCGAATTCGGGCATGGCCTCATCGTTTCACTTATTGGAAAGGAATGAAACCCCTGTAGGGTAAGGGGCATGAAGGTTCATGTCGCAGACCACCCACTGATCGCCCATAAATTGACGGTTTTGCGCGACGAACGAACTGATTCGCCAACCTTCCGCCGCCTAGTTGAAGAGCTCGTAACTCTGCTTGCTTATGAAGCAACGCGTGATGTTCGCACCCATTCAGTTTCGATCAAGACGCCGGTGACTAAAACTCACGGTTTGAAGATGGCCGAACCTAGGCCAGTGGTCGTCCCAATTTTGCGTGCTGGTCTTGGAATGCTTGAAGGAATGAGCAAATTGATTCCGACGGCTGAAGTTGGTTTCCTCGGAATGGTGCGTGATGAGACGACCCTGCAGGCTAGTACGTATGCCAATCGCCTCCCTGATGATTTATCTGGCCGCCAAGTTTTCGTCTTAGACCCCATGCTGGCAACTGGAGGAACTTTGATTGCAGCCTTTCACTATTTAATTGATTTGGGAGCAAATGACATTACGGCAATCTGTATTTTGTCCGCACCCGAAGGAATTGCTGCAGTTGAAAAAGAGTTCGCTTCAAGTGCCGTTCCAATTACAATCGTTACTGGCGCCCTTGATGAAAAATTAAATGAGCATGGTTACATAGTTCCAGGTCTAGGCGATGCCGGTGATCGCTTGTATGGTGTTGTGTAGGTGGCATCAACATCTCCTGGTTACGGAATAACAATCCGTGTTGAAGGTTCTCCCTCTTCACAACCCGTAGCTCTAGCCACAACAATTATTTCCGGTGCCGGCGCAACGATTAGCGCGCTCGATGTAGTTGAATCACATGCAGAAAAAGTAGTCATTGATATTACGTGCGACACTATCGACTCAGCTCATGCTGATGAAATCACAATTGCTCTTGCTAAGAATCCGAACTTAACGGTTCGTAAAGTTAGTGATCGCACCTTTCTGTTACACCTTGGTGGCAAAATCGAAATTGCCTCAAAAGTCCCACTCAAGACCCGAGATGACCTATCGCGTGCATATACACCCGGCGTTGCACGTATCTGCCAAGCAATTGTCGATGACCCCAGTGATGCTCGCCGTTTGACGATTAAACGCAATACGGTTGCAGTCGTTACTGATGGCTCTGCGGTCTTGGGCCTTGGAAACATTGGCCCATCGGCAGCTCTGCCGGTTATGGAGGGTAAGGCCGCACTATTTAAGCGCTTTGCCGATGTAGATGCCTGGCCAGTGTGCCTCGATACTCAAGATGTAGATGAAATCGTTCGTACCGTTCAATTAATCGCACCTGTATATGGTGGAATTAATTTAGAAGATATTTCAGCGCCCCGTTGTTTTGAAATTGAACGTCGCTTGCGCGAAATTCTTGATATTCCAGTTTTCCATGATGACCAACACGGTACGGCGATTGTTGTATCTGCTGCGCTAAGAAATGCACTTAGGTTTGTCAAGAAAGAACT
>JBAXFS010000049.1:0-10934 GCA_037139795.1 Actinomycetes bacterium | reverse complement strand
GTTAAAATTCCACCTGCACGTAATCCACCGATTGCTTTGGCATATGAGAGTGTCAATGGCCAAGCATTTCCAGTTGCATCCTGCTCAACTGCAACGATAACTGGAACTCCACGGCCTGCAGAATACTCACGACGGACTATGTGCCCTGGACCCTTAGGTGCAACCATGCAGACATCAACGTTGGAACTTGGCTTGATGTATCCATAACGGATATTAAATCCATGACCGAAGAACAGCGCATCGCCATCTTTTAAATTAGGAAGAATTGAATCGGTGTAGATATGGCGCTGAACGTGGTCAGGAGCCAAGATCATGATGACCGTTGCCTCTTTTACAGCATCAGCAACGCTTACTACGCGCAAACCTTCAGCCTCTGCCTTTGCCTTTGATGCTGAGCCATCTTTTAAACCAACACGAACATCGACACCGCTATCGCGCAAGCTAAGTGCGTGAGCATGTCCCTGTGAGCCGTAACCGATGATCGCGACTTTGCGACCCTGGATGATGGATAGTTCGGCATCCTCTTCGTGATACATCGTTGCTGCCACGGTATTTCTCCTTTAGTTCTGGTAATCGGGTTGAGTGTCGTGAATAACTGTCTGTGGTGCATTGTGCAAAATCTCTTTAATCGCAATTACATTGATCAACTTATCCAGCTGAGCAATTACTTGCTCAAGAGCATGGCCTTCCAGGTTAACCACTATCTCCATTTTAGAGGTCTCGGGGTTACTGGTTGGACCAACAGATAGGCGTTCAATGTTGTATGCGCGACGTGCAAATAGGCCTGCAACGCGGGCCAAAACGCCAGGTGAATTTTCGACGATTACTTCAAGGGTGTGTTGGGCCATTTTTATAGCTCCTGTGAATCCCAGTCGGGCGCGGTTTCTCGCGCAATCATGATGTCATCATTGGATGTTCCGGCAGCGACCATTGGCCACACCATTGCATCGCGATGTACTCGAAAATCAACTACCACTGGTTGATCATTAATACTCATCGCTTTTTCAATCGTTGCATCGACATCTTCAGGTCGTTCGCAACTGAGGCCTACGCAACCCATGGCTTCGGCCAACATTGGAAAGTTAGGTATGCGCTTTGATTCAAGGCTCGTATTTGAATATCGGCCTTCATAGAAGAGTGTCTGCCACTGACGAACCATTCCAAGAGACTCGTTATTAATAATTGCGACCTTGATTGGAATGTTGTTGAGTGCACACGTTGTTAACTCTTGGTTAGTCATTTGGAAACAACCATCTCCATCGATTGCCCAAACGGTTGTATCAGGTGCACCAACTTTGGCACCCATCGCTGCAGGAACTGCATATCCCATCGTGCCGAGGCCGCCTGAGTTAAGCCACGTACGTGGATTCTCATAGGATATAAATTGCGATGCCCACATCTGATGTTGACCAACACCAGAGGCGAAAATTGCATTTGGACCAGAGATTTTTCCTAAACGCTCAATCACATATTGTGGCGATAGAGATCCATCGGCAGGTGTGTCATACCCCAACGGGTAAGCGGCCTTGAGTGAATTCATTTGGCGAAGCCACGCCGTTAAATCTGGGCGGTTCTTTGCCAGAGCGACCTTAAGCGCTGGAATCAAAGCTGCGATGGTATGCGCTAAATCGCCAAGGACTGCAACATCGGCAAAGCGATTCTTACCGATTTCAGCTGGATCAACATCGGCGTGAATAACCTTCGCGTTGACGGCAAAAGTTGAAAGTTTTCCAGTTACACGATCATCAAAGCGCGCACCAAGAGTTATGAGTAAGTCAGATTTTTGCAAAGCTGTCACTGCAGCAACAGTCCCGTGCATTCCTGGCATTCCAAGGTTAAGTGGATGACTATCCGGAAAGGCACCACGAGCCATTAATGTTGTAACCACAGGAGCGCCAAGTAGTTGTGCGAGCTCTAATAATTCACGGGAGGCGTTAGCCTTAATAACTCCACCACCAACATAGAAGACTGGCTTGCTAGATTGTGCAATTAAATCGGCGGCATCGATAATTGATTGCGTATTAGGCATGACCTTAGGTTGATAGCCCTTTAGTGATACCGATGTTGGATATTTAAATTCAGTCATCTTTTGCAGTGCATCTTTGGAGATATCAACGAGAACTGGTCCTGGCCGCCCAGAGCTTGCGATATGAAAAGCCTCGGCAACTGCACGCGGAATATCGGCAGGATCTGTAATCAAATAACTATGTTTAGCAAATGGCATCGTGATGCCACGGATGTCGGCCTCTTGAAATGCATCGGTACCAATTGCAAGGGACGGAACTTGACCTGTGATTGCAACAACTGGAACTGAATCCATTGCCGCATCGGCAAGAGGTGTTACAAGATTTGTCGCTCCCGGCCCAGATGTTGCAATGCAGACACCAACACGACCAGTTACTTGGGCATAGCCAGTTGCAGCGTGACCAGCACCCTGTTCATGGCGCACGAGAATATGACGGATTGAGCTAGAGAAGAGTGGGTCATAGACCGGCAAAACCGCGCCGCCCGGAATTCCAAACATCACATCGACGCCAGCGGCCTCTAATGATGCGACAAGTGAACTCGCTCCATTCATTGCACTCATTTCCATCTCCTTCCGTACTAGTAGTGGCTATTAAACGAAAAAACCCTCAGATTAACTGAGGGCAGCGCGCGATCGAATTGCTAGATCACGCGCTTTTAAATCACCACCGACTTGGTTGTAAACATGGGCTTATTCTCCAACAGCTTTAGCAATGAGTCAAGACGTGAGATGCACATCTCACAATTTGAACAGTTCTAGTCACAGACCGCGCCCTTTGATGCCGATCCGACCAACTTGGAGTACTTATGTAGCACTCCGCGAGTGTATTTATGGGTCAATGGCTTCCAACCAACTTTGCGGGCAGAGAGTTCTGCCGGATCAACTAGTAAATCCATTGTCCGATTGGTTATATCGATTCGGACGATATCTCCATCTTTTACAAATGCGATTGGACCACCATCGACGGCCTCAGGTGCGACATGACCAACACAAAGACCAGTTGAGCCACCAGAAAAACGGCCATCGGTTAACAGAAGTGTGGTCTTGCCAAGACCTGCGCCTTTAATCGCACCAGTGATCATCAACATCTCGCGCATTCCAGGTCCACCCTTTGGACCTTCATAGCGAATAACTACAACATCTCCAGCTTGAATCGTTCCGTTTTCAAGAGCATCCATCGCTGCTTGTTCGCGTTCGAATACTCGTGCTGGGCCCTCAAATGATTCGATTCCGATTCCCGCGGTCTTACAAACTGCACCATCTGGTGCCAAGGAGCCACCCAAAATTGTGATGCCTATGTCGGTCGATAATGGCTTAGATGCCGCACGCAAAATCTCACCGTCTGGATCTGGTGGATTAATATCGGCCAAGTTTTCTGCCATTGTCTTTCCAGTTACGGTCAAAACATCGCCGTGCAACATTTTCGCATCTAGAAGCGCTTTTAGAATTACTGGAACTCCCCCGATTTTATCCATGTCGCTCATTACGAAACGACCGAAAGGTTTTAAATCGCCAAGTAATGGAACTTTTGAACCGATGCGATGGAAATCGTTGAGCTCTAAATCAACGTCGGCCTCATGTGCAATTGCAAGTAAATGCAGAACTGCATTCGTTGAACCACCGAGTGCCATTAAAATTGTGATTGCATTCTCAAAAGCTTGCTTAGTTAAAATATCGCGCGTGGTGATTCCAGCACGGATTAGTTCAACAACGGCAGCACCTGATTTAACTGCAAAGGCATCACGTCTGCGATCTACGGCAGGAGGTGCCGCCGATCCTGGAAGAGATAAACCAATTGCTTCAGCGATGCTCGCCATTGTGTTCGCGGTATACATTCCCCCACATGCGCCTTCGCCTGGACAGATTGCGCGTTCGATTTGATCTACGCGCTCTTGAGTAATTAATCCGCGTGCACATGCACCGACCGCTTCGAAAGCATCAATGATGGTGACATCCTTGCCATCAACTTGACCTGGCAAAGTCGAACCTGCATAAACAAAAACACTTGCAACATCTATGCGCGCCGCTGCCATCATCATTCCTGGTAGTGATTTATCGCACCCAGCAAAAGTGACCATTCCATCGAGGCGCTCGGCCTGCATAACTGTTTCAACTGAGTCGGCAATCACTTCGCGCGAAACTAATGAGAAGTGCATACCTTCGTGGCCCATCGAAATACCATCGGATACTGAAATTGTGCCGAACTGCATGGGAAAACCACCGGCGTCGATGATTCCCTGGCGTGAGGCTTTCGCTAATCGATCGAGAGATAAGTTACATGGCGTGATTTCATTCCAGGATGATGCGATACCAATTTGAGGTTTCACCCAATCTTCATCACCCATTCCAACTGCGCGCAACATTCCACGGGCAGGTGCGCGCTCCATTCCATCGGTAACTAATCCAGAGCGCGGCTTCATCGTAGGCATGCGATAATTCTAGCCTCTCACTGAGAAATCATTTAATCGAATATTGGAGTTTTTGCGTGTCAAATCCTAACTATCCAGCAGGTCAAGCCCCAGATCGATGGCGCACACTATTCGTGGTCGCCATTGCCCAACTCATGATTGTTCTTGACTCTTCGATTGTGAACATTGCAATTCCAAGCGCCAAACACGAACTCGGTATCACCGATGCAAATCAGCAATGGGTAATTACTGCATACACCCTTGCATTTGGTTCGCTACTTCTTTTAGGTGGCCGAATCGGCGATTTCATGGGTCGTAAAAAGATTTTTCTGATTGGTCTTATCGGCTTTGCAGCGGCTTCGGCATTAGGTGGAATCGCATCAACTCAAGGCCTGTTATTCGGTGCCCGCGCATTACAAGGTGTCTTCGCAGCTCTTCTGGCTCCCGCAGCGCTATCGATTATTTCGGTCACCTTTACTGTTCCCACTGAGCGCGCAAAAGCTTTTGGTGTGATGGGTGCAATCTCTGGTGGTGGCGCAGCAATTGGTTTAATCGTTGGCGGAACTCTTACTGAGTTCTTCTCATGGCGTTGGTGTTTAGGCGTTAACGTTCCAATCGCGGCCCTTGCATTCTTCCTTGCAACGCGTTTTGTTCATGAATCAAAGGCCGACGGAAATCGTGCTTATGATATTCCTGGAGTAATTACTGCAACTGCTGGTCTATTTTCACTTACCTATGGTTTCAATCAAGCCGCCACTTCGGGTTGGGCAGATGGCCACACGCTTGGTTTCTTAGGCACCGCCGTAATACTTCTTATTACATTCGTCATGATTGAAAAAAGAGTTGCAAATCCAATGTTGCCACTTCGCGTAGTGACCGATCGCAATCGTGGTGGCTCATACCTTGGATCTCTTGTTGTAGGTGCCGGACTCTTTTCAATGTTCCTATTTTTAGGTCTCTACTTGCAAGTAATTCTTGGATACTCACCTTTGAAATCGGGCTTTGCTTTCTTGCCGTTTACGGCTGGCATCATCGTCTTTGCCGGAATCGCATCACAGTTACTTCCAAAAGTTGGTCCAAAGCCTTTGATGATTCCTGGATTAATCGCTTCCAGTCTTGGCCTGCTACTACTTGCAAGAATTACTCCTGATACTTCTTATGCCAGCCATGTTCTTCCTTCACTCTTGGTTATGTCTAGCGGAATGGCGCTTGTCTTTATCCCACTTACATCGACATCTCTGCACAATGTCAGTAACCATGACACCGGCGTAGCAAGTGCAATGGTCAACACCAGTCAGCAGATTGGTGGTTCACTTGGTACTGCGCTACTTAATACCGTTGCCGCAACGGCAACTGCCACATTTGCAACTGCGCACTCCTCCCTTGGGAAAAATGCCCATTTATATGCCATGACCCATGGATTTACAGTGGCATTTAAAGTCAGCGCTGGACTGCTATTTCTTGGTGCGGTGGTCTTGTTCTTCTTTATCAATATCGGAAAAGATGCCGTTGTTGAAACGGAAGGCGTATTAACCCACTAATTAGCTAGTTGCTTGTCCAAGGTGGCCAAGTAGAAGCTCTCGTACGCGAGCAGCATCTGCTTGGCCCTTTGTCTCTTTCATGACTGCGCCAATGAGCGCACCCGCTGCGGGCAAGTGACCATCGCGGATCTTTTGTGCAGTCTCTGGTTGCTCGGCACAAACCTTTTCAATGGCGGCCATGAGTGCGCCGTCATCGTTGACAACTTTTATTCCACGGGCGGCGATCACCGCTGCGGGCTTTCCTTCACCGGCGATAACACCTTCGATTACTTGGCGCGCTAACTTATCGGTGAGCTCGCCAGCACTAACAAGTGCCACAATCTCTGCAACATCGGTGGGAGTGATATTTAATTCGGCGATAGCGACATCTTTATCGTTTGCAATACGCGAGATCTCTCCAAGCCACCAGCTACGGGCCTTAGTTGGATCTGCACCTGCAGCAACAGTAGCTTCAACGATATTTAAAACATCGGCGTTAATCATCGCCGCCATTTCCTTATCGGGAACGGCCCAAGCCTCTTGCAGACGCTTGCGATGAATCGATGGCCGCTCAGGTAGACCCGCGCGCAAAGATTCAATCCATGCAGCATCTGGTGCAACGGGTACTAGATCTGGCTCTGGGAAATAACGATAATCCTCAGCCTGCTCTTTTGAGCGGCCAGATCGAGTTAACCCTGACTCCTCTTGGAAGTGACGCGTCTCTTGAACAACTCGCTCACCTTTATTTAATAACTCTGCATGGCGAATCATTTCACCGCGAATCGCGCGCTCAACCGATCGAAGCGAGTTAACATTCTTTGTCTCACTGCGCGTACCAAGAGTTTCAGCCCCGATTAAGCGCAGCGAAACGTTGGCATCACAGCGAAGTGAACCCTGCTCCATCTTTACATCGCTAACGCCCAATGAGCGCAAAATATCGCGAAGCTCAGCGACATAGGCCTTTGCAACCTCTGGCGCATATTTTCCAGTTCCGGGCACAATCTTGGTAACGATTTCTACTAATGGAATTCCAGCACGGTTGTAGTCGAGCAGAGAATATTCGGCGCCATGAATACGACCCGTTGCACCGCCCACGTGAAGTGATTTACCGGTGTCCTCTTCCATATGAACGCGTTCGACTTCGATGCGAAAACTCTTTGGGCCCTCATCGCTTTCAATTTCAACATCAACATAGCCGTTGACGCAGATTGGTTCGTCATACTGCGAAATTTGAAAGTTTTTAGGCATATCTGGGTAGAAGTAATTTTTGCGGGCAAAGCGACTAAAAGGCGCAATCGAGCAGTTAAGGGCTAGACCGATTTTAATCGTCGACTCGATCGCCTTTTCATTAACGGTCGGAAGGGCGCCAGGTAGGGCTAAACACACTGGACACGTTTGGGTATTTGGTTCACCACCAAATATTGTGCTGCAGCCACAAAACATTTTGGACTGGGTATTTAATTCAACGTGAACTTCAAGGCCAAGAACTGGTTCGTACTTTGCAATCACATCATCGTATGTAAGTGCCATTTATTTGCCCACCAATGCTGGTGCCATTGAAAGCAAAGGTGCGCCCCATTTAGTCAGCAAGGCCGCTTCAAGGGCAGCTCCAACTAAGTACATACGCTGGTCTTGCATTGCAGGTGCCATGATCTGAAAACCTACGGGTAAACCATCCTCAGGAGCTAAACCTGCAGGCAGTGACATTCCACCGATTCCAGCCATATTCACTGGAATTGTTGCAATGTCATTTAAATACATAGCAATCGGGTCATCGGATTTTTCACCAATTTTAAAGGCCGTTGTTGGGCAGGTTGGTGAGACCATCACGTCGCACTTTTCAAAGGCTTTATTGAAATCTTGTGTAATAAGCGTGCGGACTTTTTGCGCACTTCCATAATAGGCATCGTAATAACCCGACGAGAGCGCATACGTTCCAAGAATTATTCGGCGCTTAACTTCGCGGCCAAAACCAACTTCGCGCGTTAAATTCATTACCGATTCAGCTGATGCGCCATCGACATCACCAACGCGTAGTCCGTAACGCATAGCATCGAAACGAGCTAAGTTAGAGGAACATTCAGATGGTGCAATTAAATAATAGGCAGCAAGTGCGTATTCAAAGTTAGGAGCCGATACTTCAACTATTTCTGCGCCAGCTGCAGCTAGAAGCTCGAGTGACTCTTCAAAGCGCGTGCGAACGCCGCTTTGATAGCCATCGCCATTTAACTCTTTGACTACGCCTATCTTCATACCCTTTACATCACCAGACTTTGCCGCTTTAACCACCTGTGGCACGGGTGCATTAATACTTGTTGAATCCTTTGGATCATGTCCGGCAATTGCTTCGTGCAGAAGCGCAGCATCTAAGACAGTGCGCGCACAAGGTCCGGCTTGATCAAGGGAAGATGAAAATGCAATCAAACCAAAGCGAGAAACTCCACCGTATGTCGGCTTCACACCTACAGTGCCAGTAACGGCAGCGGGTTGGCGAATCGATCCACCCGTATCGGTACCGATAGCAAGAGGTGCTTCAAAAGCGGCAAGGGCTGCCGATGATCCGCCGCCAGAGCCGCCAGGAATTCGCGTTAAATCCCATGGGTTATGCGTTGGGCCGTAAGCAGAGTTTTCAGTTGACGAGCCCATTGCAAACTCATCCATGTTTGTTTTACCTAAAATAACTATGTCATTATTTTTTAAATTCGTAACAACCGTTGAGTCATAAGGAGGGCGCCAACCTTCTAGAATTTTTGAACCTGCCGTTGTAGGCACTCCCTTTTGCGTCATAACATCTTTAAGGGCAAGTGGTACACCAGCAAGAGGTGAAAGTTTTTCCCCGGCTGCGCGCTTAGCATCAACTGCGTGGGCCTGCTCTAGCGCGCCTTCGGTATTAACAAATAAAAATGCATGTACATCGGTATCAACGGCTGCGATGCGATCTAAGTGTGCTTGTGTTAGCGCAACTGAACTTGTTTCACCGGCAACTAACTTTGCTGCCATTTCCGAGGCCGATAAATGAATCATGCTTCTTCACCCAAAATCTGTGGCACGCGAAAACGTGACTCTTCTTGCGCAGGTGCGCCTGATAGGGCTTCATCTGGAGTGAGTGAGGGAACAACTACATCGGGGCGAAAAACATTGCGAAGTGGAAGTGGATGTGACGTCGGCTCTACATCGGCGCCGGCAACTTCCTGCACTCGAGCAACGGCATCCAAAATAACAGTGAATTCATTGGAGAGGCTGACTAACTCTTCTTCACTCATTTCAATGCGCGCAAGACGTGCAAGATTTGCGACATCATCGCGTGAAAGGCTGCTCATGGGTGTGGAGTCTAATTAATCCGCGCACTAACTGCGAATCTGACCATCTCCCGTAACAATCCACGTAGTTGTAGTCATCGCCTCTAAGCCCATTGGTCCACGGGCGTGCAGTTTCTGATTTGAAATGCCGATTTCAGCGCCAAAACCCATCGCTTCTCCATCGGTAAATCGAGTGGATGTATTGACCATTACGGCGGCGCAATCACTCAAAGCGATGAATCGTGCGGCGTTGTCCTTATTCTCGGTCACGATTGCTTCGGTGTGCTGGGTGCCGAATTTCGCGATGTGATCGCTGGCAGCATCCACCGAATCAACAATGGCAACGTTCATTTCAAGTGTGCCGTACTCAGTCGACCAGTTCTCATCCGTTGCAAGACTTACTGGAATCCCCTGAGCTAACTTAAGTGTGGCCGAATCAGTATGCAGAATCACCCCCGCTTCATGCAGGGCGGCAAGGGCAATGGGTATGAACTTTTCGGCAATATTTTTGTGAACTAGAAGTGTTTCTGCAGCATTGCAAACGCTTGGGCGCTGAACTTTTGAGTTGATAATGATCGGAAGCGCCTTTGAGAGATCGGCAAACTCATCGATAAACACGTGGCAGACGCCTGCGCCAGTCTCAATCGTTGGAACTGTGGATTCATCCACAACCATACGAATCAGTGATGCGCTGCCCCGTGGAATTACTAAATCTACTTTCCCGCGAGCATTCAGCAGTGCTTTCACAGTCTCGCGATCATCGGATGGAACTAGCTGGATGACATCGGGTGAAATCTTGGTGGTCTTTAGGGCATCTCGCATGACCGTAACGAGAATTTGATTGCTCTCTTGCGCGCTAGAAGATCCGCGGAGCAACGCCGCATTTCCAGACATCAACAAAATAACGGCGGCATCGACCGTCACATTTGGGCGAGCTTCATAGACCATGCCAATGACACCAAAGGGCACTGTTATCTGTTTGAGTTCGATTCCATTTGGTAGCACTGATTGGCGAAGAATCTTGCCAAGGGGATCTTCAAGGGCGCCAACTTGGCGCGCACCATCGGCAATCCCCTTTACTCGTTCTGGGGTTAAAAGCAATCGATCTAGAAGGGAGGCGTTAAGTTCTGATGTGCGCCCGCGCTCCATATCTTTCTCGTTAGCTTCGATAATTTCAGCGCTGCGCAATTCAATTGCATCGGCAATAGCGAGCAGCGCTGTTTTTCGCTCGCCAGAAGAGGTAACACTCAAGGTGCGGGCGGCAGTACGTGCCGAGTCAGCAAGCTGCGAAACTAACGCCTTGGCATCCATGCCCGCAAGCCTATCGGGAGTTAGGCTTGACTCGTGCTCAAATTAATTCGAAGAACTCTCGTTGTCATTCTTGTTCTATACGTAGCCCTCTTTGGTTTAACTAAAGCTATTAGATATCCCGAACCCATCGCCGCCATCAAATTAGGTCTTGCCCCGGCCTCTAAGACGCCAGATTTAATGCCGGCCCACACAATCAAGGCGGCAACGACACCCGCTATCTGGACGACCGGATCTGAACAGATGCCGGCAAACGTAGAGTTCGATGGTAAAACAATTACCTTCGATGAATTCTTAAATGCGACACATACAAATGCGTTCTTAGTAATTCGCAAAGGTGTTTTGACATATGAAAAATACCTTAACGGTATGG
>JBAXFS010000048.1:0-11165 GCA_037139795.1 Actinomycetes bacterium | reverse complement strand
TACAGATTGGCTAGCAAAGATGGCGCCATTGAAATGGAAGGCACCGTTTCTGAAGCTCTACCTAACGCGATGTTTCGTGTGGAACTAACTAATGGACATAAAGTCCTCGCTCACATAAGTGGAAAGATGCGAAAGAACTACATTCGTATTTTGACTGCTGACCGTGTGATCGTGGAAATGAGTCCGTATGACCTTACAAAAGGTCGAATTATTTATCGTTATAAGTAACGAAGGAGCACAAAGACATGAAGGTTAATCCAAGCGTTAAGAAGATTTGCGATAAGTGCAAAGTCATTCGCCGCAAGGGTCGCGTCATGGTCATTTGCGAAAATCTTCGTCACAAGCAACGTCAAGGCTAAGTACTAACTAACTCGTATTACGACTTTTAGGAAACTAAAAGACCTTTGGTCCGGTAGGCCAGAGAACAGTAATGCGGAGGACCTCCGGATACAGATAGGTAGATAAATGGCACGTCTCGTCGGTGTTGATCTTCCACGCGAAAAACGCGTTGAGATCGCACTCACTTACATCTTTGGAATGGGTCTGACCCGTTCTCAAAAGACATTAGCTGAAACTGGCATTAGTCCAGATACTCGCGTTAAAGATTTGCAGGAGCCTGAGCTCGCAAAACTTCGCGAATACATCGAAGCAAACTTCAAAATCGAAGGTGACCTTCGTCGTGAAATTTCTGGCGACATCCGTCGCAAAGTTGAAATCCAGAGCTACCAGGGAATTCGTCACCGCAAGGGACTTCCTGTTCGTGGTCAGCGCACACATACAAATGCGCGAACACGTAAGGGTCCTCGTAAAGCAATTGCAGGTAAGAAGAAGGTGACTAAGTAATGGCCGCTCCTAAGTCAAAGACTGCCGCAACAAAGGGCAAAGTAAAGACGCGTAAAAAAGAGAAGAAGAACATCGCTGTTGGTAAGGCTTTTATTAAGAGCACTTTCAACAACACCATCATCTCTATTACCGATCCATCGGGCGCAGTTATCTCTTGGTCATCATCTGGCCAAGTTGGTTTCAAGGGCTCACGTAAGTCGACTCCATTCGCAGCACAGCTTGCAGCCGAGGCTGCAGCACGTCGCGCGCAAGAGCACGGCTTAAAGAAAGTAGATGTTTTCGTTAAGGGCCCTGGCTCTGGACGTGAAACTGCAATCCGTTCATTGCAAGCAGCTGGTTTGGAAGTTGGTGCCATCTCTGATGTAACACCTGCTCCACACAATGGTTGCCGTCCATGCAAGCCTCGTCGAGTTTAAGGAAGGAAGAGAATAAATGGCTCGTTATACCGGAGCAGACTGCAAGCGTTGCCGTCGCGAAAAAGTAAAGCTCTTCCTTAAGGGCACCAAGTGCGATGGACCTAAGTGTCCAATCGAATCACGTCCCTATCCACCTGGCCAGCATGGCCGTGGTCGTTCAAAAGAGTCTGAGTACCTATTGCAGATGCGTGAAAAGCAGAAGTGCGCACGTATCTACGGTGTTCTAGAGAAGCAGTTCCGTGGTTACTACGAAGAGGCAAACCGCAAGACTGGCAAGACTGGTGAAAACCTTCTTATCATTCTTGAAACGCGTCTCGACAACGTTGTTTTCCGCGCAGGCTTTGCAAAGAGTCGCGACATGGCACGCCAGATGGTGCGTCACGGTCACTTCCTTGTAAATGGCAAGAAGGTAAACATTCCTTCATTCCGCGTGACTCCAATGGACATCATCGATGTTCTTCCAAAGTCACTCGATCTCACACCATTTATCGTGGCAAGTGCTGAACTAGGCGAGAAGGCAGTACCGGCTTGGATGGAGGTCGTTGGTTCGCAGATGCGCATCATCGTTCACGGAATCCCTGCACGTGCAGTCATCGATACCCAAGTTCAAGAGCAGCTAATCGTTGAGCTTTACTCTAAGTAATTTTTAATAAGCCCTCATGGGCATGCACGTAGTACCAGCAGTAAAAATGTGGAGATCAAATAGTGGATTTCCCCGAAATGAAGAGGAGCACCAGTGCTAATTGCACAACGTCCCACCCTCAGTGAAGAAGTAATTTCTGAGTCCCGTTCACGGTTCATTATTGAACCGCTGGAGCCAGGCTTTGGCTACACACTAGGCAACAGCATGCGTCGTACATTGCTTTCATCTATTCCAGGTGCAGCAGTTACAAGCATTCGCGTAGCCGGTGCGCTGCATGAGTTCACTACTCTTGAAGGCGTCAAGGAAGATCTCACCGATATCGTTTTGAACATCAAGAACTTGGTGCTTTCATCCGATAACGATGAGCCAAGCATTGTCTACATTCGCAAGTCAGGTGCCGGCCCAGTAACTGGTGCCGATATCGCAGTTCCAACTGGCGTTGAAGTACATAACCCATCACTTCACTTAGCAACACTTAACGGCAAGGGATCTCTTGAGATCGAACTTACTGTTGAGCGTGGCCGTGGTTATGTCACCGCAGTTCAGAACAAGCAGGCTGGGGCTGAAATCGGCCGCATTCCAGTTGACTCAATCTATTCACCAGTTTTAAAGGTTACATACAAGGTAGAGGCCACTCGCGTTGAACAACGCACTGACTTCGATCGCCTTGTTGTAGATGTTGAGACCAAGTCATCAATGAAGCCACGCGATGCAGTTGCATCAGCTGGTCGCACATTAGTTGAACTATTTGGTCTTGCTCGCGAACTCAATCTTGATGCTGAAGGTATCGAGATGGGGCCATCTGTTATGGATGCTGCCCTTGCTGCAGATATGGCGCTTCCAATTGAAGATCTAGATCTGACAGTACGTTCATACAACTGTCTAAAGCGCGAAGGCATTCACACAGTTGGCGAGCTCGTTAACCGTTCAGAGGCTGACCTGCTTGATATTCGCAACTTTGGTTCAAAGTCAATCGACGAAGTTAAGGCAAAGCTTGTCTCTATGGGGATGAACTTAAAAGATAGCCCAGTCGGATTTGATCCAACTCAGCACCAAAATTACAACGCAGCGCTAGACGATGAGTTCGTCGAAGCAGAGCAGGCCTAGGAGAAAAAGAAAATGCCAAAACCAAGTAAAGGTCCTCGTCTGGGTTCAGGCCCATCACATGAGCGGTTACTCCTACGTACTCTCGCAGAGCAGTTGTTCGAGCACGGCAAGATCACAACAACCGAGGCAAAGGCTAAGCGCCTGCGTCCATTAGCTGAAAAGTTAATCACTTTCGCTAAGAAGGGTGATCTTCCAGCTCGCCGCCAAGTTATGGCTCAGATTTCAAATAAGGGCGTAGTTCATACACTCTTTACTGTTATCGGACCACGCTTTGCTACACGTAATGGTGGATACACACGCATTACAAAGATTGGGCCACGTAAGGGCGACAACGCTCCAATGGCAGTGATCGAAGTTTTAACTGAGAAAGATAACTAAGTCTTAACACCTTAGAAAACTATTCTTATGTCGGAGCCCACTCTCTACCCAGAGAGTGGGTTTCTTCGTTTACGGATTGATTTAGCTTATGACGGAACAAATTATTCTGGCTGGGCTAAACAGCCCGATCGTCGCACGATTCAAGAGGAAATTGAAAAGGCGCTCTCGACAATAACCCAAACTCCGATTGAAACCATTGTCGCCGGTCGAACCGATGCTGGGGTACATGCAACTGGACAAGTGATTCACTTTGATATGCCAGAGGCATGTGAATTTGATGATTTAGCTTTTAAATTGAACTGCATGCTGGATGAAGATATTCGCATCCTTAAAGTTAGTGTCATGACCGACGCTTTTCATGCCAGATTCTCTCCAACTTCGCGCAGTTACACGTACACAATTTTAGATGCCAATCAAGTTGTGGCACCTCTTCACCGTTTGGACGTTGCGCCTTGGTATAGAGCTTTGGATATAAACCTTTTGAATCAAGCCAGTTCATTACTACTTGGCGAGCATGATTTTGCCGCTTTCTGTAAATTCCGTGAAGGTGCGACCACCGTAAGAACACTGATGCGATTTAACTGGATACGCGATGATGAAGGCTATGTAATCGCTGAAATTACCGCTAATGCTTTTTGTTATTCGATGGTGCGCAATTTAGTAGGCGCCGTTGTTTGTGTGGCCGAAGGGCGCAATAACCTTGACTGGATAGTTGCAATGCTGGCCAATAAAGAACGAGTTCCAGACAGTCTGGTTTTTGTGGCACGTGGCTTAACTTTGCGCCATGTTGAATACCCTGGGGGCAGCTAGTGGGTCACATCGATGTTAATAGCGTTGATTACACACTCTCTGATGGTCGCGAGCTTTTAAGTGATGTTAGTTTCCGGGTAGGCGACGGCGCAAAAGTTGCACTCATTGGTGCAAATGGCTCGGGCAAAACAACTCTCTTTCGCATGATTAGCGGTGACTTACAACCGGACTCGGGGCAAGTTTCTATCTCCGGCGGTCTAGGCGTAATGCGTCAATTCATTGGTTCAGTGCGCGATCACACAACGGTTCATCAGATGCTTTTATCTGTTGCTCCCAAGAAAATTCGTGAAGCCGCTGAAAATATTGAAAAGACCGAAGCCATAATGCATGCCAAAGATACTGAGAAGTCGCAGATGGCCTATGCCCAATCGATTATTGAATGGGGAGATGTTGGGGGATATGAGTATGAAACTATGTGGGATATTTGTTGCACCGCAGCCCTAGGGACCTCTTTTGATTCAGTTGCAAAACGTGAAGTAAATACGCTCTCAGGTGGTGAGCAAAAGAAGTTAGTACTCACCGCTTTGCTTGAAGGTCCTGATGAAACCTTACTCCTTGACGAACCTGATAACTATTTAGATGTACCGTCAAAGCGTTGGCTCGAAGAGGTAATAACGTCGACGAAAAAGACGGTGCTATTTATTAGCCACGATCGCGAACTTCTCGAAAACACGGCGAATCGGATTGTTACTCTCGAACAAGGCGCAACTGGCAATACGACGTGGGTCCATGGAGGAAAGTTCTCAACGTGGCACGATGCACGTAAAGCAAGAAATGCGCGTTTCGCTGAAGTCTTATTGCGCTGGGAGCAGGAGCATCAACGGCTCAAAGATTTGGTTCGCACGTTGCAAGGACAGGCCGCAATCAGCCCGGACATGGCAAATAAATACCATGCGATGCAGACACGCTTAAAAAAGTTTCAAGATGTTGGTCCTCCGCAAGCTCCACCGATCGAACAAGATGTACAAGTTGGTTTGCGCGGCGGGCGTACAGGGCTGCGGGCGCTAACTTTTGAGGAGCTAACACTTGATGGTTTAACTCAGCCCTTCAACTTCGAAGTATTTTTTGGCGATCGCATTGCCGTGCTCGGAAAAAATGGATCCGGAAAATCCCACTTCTTGCGCTTAATTTCTGGGGACTCAACTGTTAAATATTCGGGTAATTTCAAGATTGGTGCCAGAGTCAATATCGGCTACTTTGCTCAGACCCATTCACATCCAGAGTTTGAGTCACAGAGTCTGCTTGAAATCCTCTGGACAATGCATTCGCTCCAACTGGGTCCGGCAAAAAGTGTGCTGCGAAAATATGAAATAGACCAACAGGCTGAGCAGCGCTTTACCTCTCTATCGGGTGGACAGCAGGCCCGTTTTCAGATCCTTTTACTTGAGCTCTCGGGATCAACGCTGCTTATCTTGGATGAGCCGACCGATAACTTAGATCTAGCAAGTGCCGAGAGTTTAGAAAACGCCCTGGCTCGTTATGAAGGAACGGTCATTACCGTGACCCACGACCGTTGGTTCACTAGGGGTTTTACTCGATTCTTGGTCTTTGGAAGTGATGGCCGGGTCTATGAGAGCCCTGAGCCTGTTTTTGAGCATTAAATAGGTGGTTTTGACCCGTCGCGCTCGCACGGGTACCCTTACTCCTCTGCGCTCCTTAAGGGCGCTTATGAGGAAAATCGAAATAGAAGGTAGGCAAGAGCGTGCGTACATATAGTCCAAAAGCCGGTGACGCAGTCCGTGAGTGGCATGTCATCGATGCCCAAGATGTAGTTTTGGGGCGCCTTGCAACACATGCTGCCGTTCTACTTCGCGGAAAGCACAAGACAACATTTGCACCACACATGGACATGGGTGACTTCGTCATCATCATCAACGCCGAGAAGATTGCACTTTCTGGTAACAAGACAAAGACTAAGTGGTCACATCATCACTCTGGTTTCCCAGGCGGCTTAACATCAATCGTTTACGGCGAAATGCTTGAGAAGTTTCCAACACGCGCCGTTGAAAAAGCTATCAAAGGAATGATTCCAAAGAATCGTCTTGGTCGTGATATTGCATCAAAGCTTAAAGTTTATGCTGGACCTAATCATCCACATGCTGCACAAGCACCAAAACCATATGTATTCGAACAAGTTTCACAAATCGTGAAGTAAGGGATGACAATGTCAGAGAACACAACTGTTACAGATCTCGATGAGAACGAAGTTCCTACTTCATACACATCCTCAACTCCAGCGGCTGCAACTAACCGCCCTGCAATCAAAGCGCCAGGTGGCGGCACAGGTCGTCGTAAAGAGGCTGTTGCCCGCGTTCGCTTAACTCCAGGAACTGGAAAGTGGATCATTAACGGTAAAGCTCTTGAGAATTACTTCCCAAACAAAGTTCACCAACAGTCAGTCTCAGAGCCATTCCGCACGGTAGGTGCTGAAAATCAATACGACGTTTTTGCACGCATCAACGGTGGCGGAGTATCTGGCCAAGCTGGAGCTCTTCGTCTTGGCGTTGCGCGTTCATTGAATCAAATTGATGAAGAAGCAAACCGTCCAGCGCTAAAGAAGGCTGGATTCCTTTCACGTGATGCACGTGTTATCGAGCGCAAAAAGTACGGACTTAAGAAAGCCCGTAAGCGTTCTCAATACAGCAAGCGCTAACCCACATTTAACTAGAGGAGTCCAATGGCACTCTTTGGTACCGATGGAATCCGTGGATTGGCAAACAGCGAACTCACTGCTGAAATCGCACTTGATGTCTCTGTTGCCGCTGCGCATATCTTGGTTGAAAGCTCATCTAATAAAGATCATCAGCCAACGGCAATAGTCGGTCAAGACTCACGCGCATCAGGAGAATTCCTAGAGGCGGCAGTTGTCGCAGGTTTAACAAGTGCGGGCGTAAATGTTTATCGCGTCGGTGTTTTACCGACTCCAGCGATTGCCCATTTGGTTGCCGAATCGCGCGCAGATCTTGGCGTCATGATTAGCGCTTCGCACAATCCAATGCCAGATAATGGAATTAAGTTATTCGCCCGCGGTGGCGGCAAATTAGATGATGTCATTGAAGCGCGAATTGAAGCGCGAATGGGCGAGGATTGGAAGCGCCCGACAGGTCGAGGTGTTGGCCGCGCACTCAATGACGATACTGCCAGCGAGCGTTATCTAACCCACGTATTGGCATCGGTTGAAACCCCACTTAAAGGTTTAAAGATTGTCGTTGATTGCGCAAATGGCGCCTCATCGGTTGTAGCCCCTGAGGCATATCGCAGAGCGGGAGCTGAAGTAATTGCGATTTTTAATCAACCCGATGGCTGGAATATCAATGAAGATTGCGGATCAACTCACTTGCAACATTTGAGAGCGGCAGTAATAAAAGAGGGCGCTGACGTTGGTATTGCCCATGATGGCGATGCCGATAGGTGTTTAGCTATTGATGCTGCTGGAAATGAAATCGATGGTGACCACATTCTGACAATTTTGGCGCGGGGTTTTAAAGCTAGGGGTAAGTTAAAGGGCAATACCGTAGTCGCAACTGTCATGAGCAATTTAGGTTTTATGCACGCTATGCGCGAATCTGGCATTGATGTAGTTACTACACAAGTAGGCGATCGATATGTTTTAGAAAATATGATCGCTAATGATTATTCATTAGGCGGCGAGCAATCCGGACATGTAATTATGCGCGAACTTGCCAATACGGGCGATGGCGTTCTTACCGCCCTGCAACTTCTTCAAGAGATTGTTCGAACTGGAAAGACTCTGCAAGAGCTTGCTGCGAACATGGTTCGCTTTCCTCAAGTGTTAATAAATGTAAAAGATGTGAAGAAAGAAAGACTCAATGACTCGGTCGGCATTTCGTCGGCAGTTGATGCTGCAAATCTGCGCCTTGGCGATAGTGGTCGAGTTGTTCTTCGAGCATCAGGAACTGAATCCCTTGTTAGAGTGATGGTTGAAGCCGCCAGTGATAACCTTGCCGAAGAAATCGCTAGATCACTTGCCGATATCGTTAAAGCCGAACTGGGGTAGTTATACATATGTGCGGAATTGTGGGATATAGCGGAACACAATCTGCCATAACGCCTCTTATCGAAGGTCTGCGTCGCCTCGAATACAGAGGCTATGACTCAGCCGGAATTGCTCTGGGAGTTCCAGGCAAACTCTTTATTGAAAAGAAGGCTGGCAAGTTAGTTAATTTAGAGAATTCACTTAATGGATCACTACCCCTTACGCACTCAGGTATCGGCCATACGAGATGGGCAACACATGGCGGACCCACTGATCGCAATGCCCACCCTCACGTCGATAATGAGGGCAAGTTAGCCGTCATTCACAATGGAATTATTGAAAATTATTCACAACTTCGTACCGACCTGGAAGCTCGAGGACATGTATTTTCTTCAGAGACTGACACTGAGTCGGTTGCACATTTGCTGAGCGATCTTCGCAAAGAACATCATGGCGATCTCAGCGCAGCGATGCGTGATGCCGTCAAAGTTTTGCGTGGCTCCTTTACGTTAGTGGCAATCCATGCCGATGCCCCCGAAGTTGTCGTAGGCGTTCGACGTAACTCACCTTTAGTTGTAGGACTAGGCAAAGGCGAGAATTTTATGGCCTCAGATGTTGCCGCCTTCATCGACTATACAAAGCGAGCTATCGAACTCGGTCAAGACGAAGTCGTCACGATTACACCTACCAGCGTTGTCATTACCGATCTAGAAGGTGCGGCAATTGCGCCTAAAGAGTATGAAATTTCATGGGATGCAACGGCGGCACAAAAAGGCGGATTCACGCACTTCATGCTCAAAGAAATCTTTGAGCAGCCTAAGGCCGTAGCCGATACGTTGATTGGCCGCCTGAGTGATAACAACCAAATTATCTTAGATGAACTACATATGAGCAGCGCCGAAATTCGCGCACTTAAGAAAATCACGGTCATCGCATGCGGAACGGCATATCACGCGGGCATGGTTGCAAAATATGCCATTGAGAAGTGGGCGAAGATTCCAGTAGACGTTGAAATTGCGAGCGAATATCGATACCGCGACCCGATAGTCGATGCGAACACTTTAGTTATCGCTATCTCCCAATCTGGCGAGACGATGGACACGTTAATGGCCGTGCGTCATGCAAAAGCGCAAGGCGCCCGCGTTTTAGCCATTTGCAATACAAACTCTTCAACGATTCCACGTGAATCTGATGCAGTTCTATATACCCATGCCGGTCCGGAAATTGCCGTGGCATCAACTAAAGCCCTGTTGACCCAGATGATCGCCGTTTACTTAATCGGCCTGCACTTAGCGCAAGTAAACGGTGCTTTGACTGATGTCGCCGTTGCCTCTCTGTATAACGAACTTTTAGAGTTGCCAGGAAAGATTGAACAGATTCTTGAAACTGTTGAGCCATTGCGTGAGTTAACACGCAGCTTTGCCGAAAACAATATTGTTTTATTTTTGGGTAGAAATATTGGTTACCCAGTAGCCCTTGAAGGTGCGCTCAAATTAAAGGAGCTCGCATATATCCATGCTGAAGGCTTTGCTGGCGGCGAATTAAAACATGGCCCAATTGCTTTAATCGATCAAGGAACTCCAGTCATTGCGATTTTCCCAGCCGGACATGAGCATGGGCTCGATGAAAAAATGCAGAGCAATATTCAAGAAGTAAAGGCTCGTGGTGCACGAGTGATAGTCATTGCCGAAGAAGGTGCTCAGGTTGATGGAGCTGAACACATAATTCGGATTCCCGTTGTATCGGCGCTCTTTCAACCCGTTCTAGCCACTGTTCCGCTCCAGGTTTTTGCTTACGAAATGGCAGTCGCGCGCGGCAATGACGTCGACCAACCAAGAAATCTGGCTAAATCGGTCACGGTCGAATAAATGCGTAAAGCTCAGATGTATCGCGCACTTCGTTGGTCATTACTTTTATTTGTTGGGTTTCTCATCGTTACGCAGCAAGTAATCAGCAATGGTCCGCTTGTTAACTTTGATAATGATGTTAATCGTAAACATCCACCTCACTTCAATGGTTTCTCTGGATTTATCTTAAGACGATTAGATGACTTAGGCCTACGTTCCCTAACGGCAACAGTGCTACTACTAGCAGCATGTTATATCGCCTATAAGTTTAAAACGTGGAGACCACTTAACTTGGCAGTCCTTTCTCTGCTTGCGTTAAATTTGGCGGTTGGAGTTTTCAAAATCATATTAGGGCGAACTAAACCGCACGACGGCTTTGATTTATTGCATGCAGGTGGAATGTCTTACCCAAGCGGACATGCATCTAATGCGGTTTTGTCGTGGGGAATTTTGGCTTATTTAATTTACCGCTATGCGCGCGTTGATAGATATCAAGGGCGTCTGGCAATTATTGGCGTCATAACAATTTCACTCACAGTATGCGTCGTTTCCCTCATCCGTCATACGCATTGGTTTACCGATTTGCTAGGTGGCCTATTTATTGGAAGCGCATTACTAGTTGCAGTCATCGCCCTAGATCGCTACGTTCCCTCAAAGAGCCAACTGCACTAGGCTTAGCGACATGATTGATGGAATCGGCATCGATGTCGTCGATATTGAGCGCTTCAAAGCCTCCCTTGATCGAACTCCAGGTTTGCGCGAAAAACTCTTTACCCAAGCCGAAAGCGTTAAACCAATTGCCTCCCTTGCCGCACGCTTTGCCGCGAAAGAGGCGCTAGCGAAAGCCCTCAATGCCGGCAAAGGCTTAGCGTGGCACGAAGCTGAAGTAATCAACCTTGAGAGCGGGAAACCTGCATTTTTATTCCGGGGCGAAATTGCCGATTTAATCGATGGCGCAGATGTTCATTTATCACTCTCGCATGATGCTGGAATTGCATCGGCGATGGTCATTGTAGAGCGCCGCTAATGGAGCATCGCGCTGAAGCCCGCATTGATGTAGCGGCGATAGCTTCGAATATCTCGTTATTAAAAGCGGCAAGTGGTGTGGATTTAATGGCAGTTGT
>JBAXFS010000047.1:0-11166 GCA_037139795.1 Actinomycetes bacterium | reverse complement strand
GCCCTTGTTCCACGTGCTGAAATCGAAGGCGAAATGGGTGACTCACATATGGGTCTACAGGCCCGCCTTATGTCTCAAGCCTTACGTAAAATTACTGGTGCGCTGCATCAGTCAAAGACAACTGCGATCTTTATTAACCAGTTGCGTGAAAAGATCGGTGTCTTCTTTGGCTCTCCAGAGACAACTACTGGTGGTAAAGCGTTAAAGTTTTACGCATCTGTTCGTCTTGATATTCGCCGCATTGAAACACTTAAAGATGGCCAAGAGGCGGTCGGTAACCGTACGCGCGTTAAGGTCGTCAAGAACAAGATGGCTCCACCATTTAAGCAGGCCGAGTTCGACATTATTTACGGCACAGGTATTTCACGTGAAGGCTCACTCATCGATATGGGTGTTGATATTGGAATCGTGAAGAAGTCTGGTGCTTGGTACACATATGAGGCCGATCAATTGGGACAGGGCAAGGAGAATGCACGTACCTTCCTTCTCGATAACCCAGATCTCTCCAATGAGATTGAGGCCAAGATTCGCGCTCACTTTGTACCAGTTGAGGTCGATGCCGATTTAATTGCAGCCATCGATGAGGCTGCAGCAGAGGTTGATTTCTAATTAGCCTTGAATTTGCAAAGGTTGACCAGGACGCTGACCCTTACGAAATCGCGCATACGATTGCACTCAATGCACTCGTTACGCGGGCCAAAAGTAAGGGTGAGCTCCTGGCTCATCTTAAAAAGCGGGGCGTAGAACCCGAGGTCGCCCAAGCGATTATCTATCGGCTGCAAGAGGCCGGGCTTATCAATGACGCCGAGTTTGCGAAGGCGTGGACCCAGTCTCGTCATAATTCAAAGAAATTATCGAAGCGAATAATCGCTAGTGAACTTCGCACAAGGGGAGTGGATCAAAACTCTATCGATGAAGCGTTGGATGAGATTGATGGAGAAGATGAGTACCGAATGGCCTTTGGCCTTGCAATGAAAAAATATTCAACGATGTCAAGGCTTGAGGCCGATGTACAGATCCGCCGAATTCAATCTTTGTTACAGCGAAAAGGTTTTGGCTTTGATGTTATTGGAAGAGTTATTCGCGAGCTAGATATTCACTCAGGCGAGCAGCTGTAGCAACAACGGCGGCGGCATGAATGCGGCCGGGCTGGCGACCTAAACGCTCTATTGGTCCGCTAATGCTTACTGCGGCAATTACTTTTCCATTTGGCGCCTTCACCGGAGCAGAGACAGATGTAACTCCAGCTTCGCGCTCTCCAACTGATTGTGCCCAACCGCGACGGCGATCGGCCGCTAACTGCGCGGCAGTAAAGCGGGCATTAGTTAAGCCGCGATGAATCTTTTCGCTATCTTCCCACGCTAGTAAAATCTGCGCGGCAGATCCTGCGGTCATTGTTAGCGCGCTTCCAACTGGAACTGAATCCCGTAGACCGGATAACCGTTCGGCTACTGCAACACAGATGCGTTGATCGCCTTGTCGCTTATATAACTGCGCACTTTCCCCAGTTGCATCGCGCAATGCAGCAAGGGCTGGGCCTGCTGCAGCTAACAGGCGATCTTCACCGGCAGCGGCACCTAGTTCTGCGCTGCGTGCGCCAATTGTGAAGCGTCCGGATAAATCACGGCTAACGAGTCGATGAAACTCTAGAGCGACGGCTAAGCGGTGAGCAGTGGGACGGGCGATTCCGGTGGCGGCAACGAGTTCGGCCAATGAGTGCGGGCCGGCCTCTAACGTGCTTAAAATTGCTACGGCTTTATCTAAGACGCCAACTCCGCTATTCTTTCTGACCATAGGGTGATATTAGCATCCCACTATGTGGTATCGCAAGAAAAAGGAGCAGGGATTAATGGCAAAAACGTTGGCAGAGAAAATTTGGGCCGAACATGTCGTACGTGCAGCAAGCGGCGAGCCCGATCTGTTGTATATCGATCTTCATCTAATTCATGAGGTCACCAGCCCGCAAGCCTTTGATGGCCTGCGCCTTACCAACCGCAAAGTACGCCGCCCCGAATTAACGATTGCAACTGAAGATCACAATGTTCCTACGCAAAATATCGATAAGCCAATTGCCGATCCAGTCTCAAAACTTCAAGTAGATACGTTGCGCGCTAATTGCGCAGAGTTTGGCATTCGCATTCACTCGTTGGGGGATAAAGACCAGGGTGTGGTTCACATTATTGGGCCAGAGTTAGGTCTGACCCAACCCGGCATGACAATTGTCTGCGGAGATTCACATACTTCAACGCATGGTGCATTTGGAGCTTTGGCTTTTGGTATTGGAACATCTGAAGTAGAGCATGTTTTAGCAACACAGACCCTGCCACTTGCCCGCCCTAAAACAATGGCAATTAATGTTGAAGGAAAACTAAAATCTGGAGTTACCTCGAAAGATATTATCTTGGCAATCATCGCCAAGATCGGTACTGGTGGAGGCCAGGGATACATTATTGAATATCGCGGCAGTGCAATCCGTTCCCTGTCGATGGAATCTCGCATGACGGTCTGTAACATGTCTATCGAAGCGGGCGCCCGTGCAGGTTTAATTGCACCAGACCAAACTACTTTTGATTACATTAAGGGAAAGCCACATGCGCCCGAAGATTTCGATACGGCCGTTGCCTATTGGAAAACGCTATTTACCGATGCCGATGCCACATATGATGTTGAAGTAGATCTAAACGTTGATGAACTTGAGCCATTTGTTACATGGGGAACAAATCCTGCCCAAGGTGCCTCCCTTAACTCAAACGTTCCTAACCCTGCAGATATTGAAGATGAGGAAGCCCGCGGGGCCGCCGAGCGCGCACTTGTGTACATGGGTTTGAGCGCTGGTACACCCCTTAAAAAGATAGCCATTGACACTGTTTTCTTGGGCTCTTGCACTAATGGTCGAATTGAAGATTTACGCGCCGCAGCTGGAGTCGTCAAGGGTAAGAAAATTGCATCGACGCTTCGCATGTTGGTTGTGCCAGGATCTGTCAGAGTTCGACTCGAGGCAGAAGCTGAAGGTTTAGATAAAGTATTTATTGATGCTGGTGCCGAATGGCGAAATGCCGGATGTTCAATGTGCCTTGGAATGAATCCAGATCAACTATCTGTGGGGGAGCGTTCGGCTTCGACATCAAATAGAAACTTTGAAGGGCGCCAAGGAAAAGGCGGTCGCACTCACTTAGTAAGTCCATTAGTAGCTGCGGCAACTGCGCTTCGCGGCACACTTTCTTCACCGTCAGATTTGTAAGGGGTATTTAAAAATGGAAAAATTCATCAAGCACACAGGCACTGCAGTTCCACTTCGACGCAGCAACGTCGATACCGACCAAATTATCCCAGCGGTTTATTTAAAGCGCGTTACCCGCAGTGGTTTCGAAGATGGTTTATTTGCGGCTTGGCGCAGCGATCCGGAATTCGTTTTAAATAATCCGGTATATAAATCGGCAACAGTTTTAGTTGCAGGTGTTGACTTTGGAACTGGTTCATCTCGCGAGCACGCAGTATGGGCGCTACAAAACTATGGTTTTAAAACCGTAATCTCCAGTCGGTTTGCCGATATTTTTCGCGGCAATTCGCTCAAAGGTGGACTTCTGACCGTGATTCTGGATCAGGTCGATGTAGAAGCGATCTGGGCTGCAATCGAGGCCGATCCTTCGACTCCGGTAACCGTCGATTTAGAGACGCGCACCGTTTCTTACAAAGGAGTAGTTCTGCCATTTGCTATCGATGACTACACCCGCTGGCGTTTAATGGAGGGTCTTGATGACATCGGTTTAACCATCAAAAACAGCGATTCTATTGATGCTTTTGAAAGAACGCGGGCGGCATATAAACCAGCAACGCTTCCAATTCGTACGTAATTGAGCGTGAAAAAGCGGTTTTTTTAGTAAGGGTGAGCGTGAAATCGAGTAACTCTCAATGCGTAATTGAGAGTTATCTATGCGTAAAACAAGGGTTTTTTAAGTAAATTCGCAAAAATAAATATTGCGACACGCACACCTTTATCACCGCATCACCCCTACTGTGCGCGTAAGTTTATGAACACGTTAGGCAGTTGCTTAACATTTACGCGTAAATAAGGGGATTTCAATGAATAAGGCCCAATTCATTGCGGCGTTGGCTCCACACTTCAACGACAGCAAGAAGGAAGCAGCTCACGCTGTAGATATCGTTTTTGACACAATCGTTCGTAACCTTCATAAGGGCGAAGATGTAATGATCAACGATTTCGGTAAGTTCAAGAAGGTTGATCGCAAAGCACGTATTGGTCGCAACCCATTTACTGGCGAGACAATCAAGATTAAGGCTTCAAAGAAGGCTCGCTTCCTACCTGCAAAGGGTCTGAAGGATGTTATCTCAGGCGCACGCAAGCTAGGACCAGCACCAAAGCCAGAACCAAAGCCAGTTGTTAAGGCTAAGCCAGTAGTAGCCAAGAAGGCCGCTAAGAAGGCTCCAGCAAAGAAGAAGGTTGCAGCCAAGAAGGCTCCAGCGAAGAAGAAGGTTGCAGCCAAGAAGGCTCCAGCTAAGAAAGTTGCGAAGAAGGCAGCTAAGAAGAAGTAATTCTTTTTAACTCTTTATTAGAGACGGGGCCAGCCGATGCTGGCCCCGTTTTCTTATGCCCCAGCACTATTATTAACCCCATGACGGAGTACAAGGTTTCATATGCTCCGCCTATTGGCCGCCCGCTGGGCACTAACTTAACTTTTAAAATCTGCACAAAAATTGTAATTCCGATTCTGAACTTAGTAGGCAAAAAGCAGTGGCGCGGGGCGGAAAAAATACCTAAGAGCGGCCGCGTAATTGTTGCTAGCAACCATGTTTCATACCTTGATGTTTTATTTCTAACCCATTTCCTTTTCCGCAATGGCCGTGCTCCTCGCTATATAGGCAAAGAGGGCGTATTTAAAGTTCCAGTGATCGGCAAGATTTTGCTGGCAGCTGGTCAAGTTCCGGTCGTTCGTGAAAGCAAGGATGCCTCTAAAGCACTGGAGCATGCAGTTAAATTACTTGAGGCCGGCCATTGTTTGGGCGTCTATCCCGAAGGAACTCTGACGCGTGACCCTAATGGCTGGCCGATGGTTGCCAAGACTGGTCTTGCCCGTCTAGCAATTCTGACTAAGTCACAAGTTGTTCCAATTGCGCAATGGGGATCCCAAATTGTCATGCCAACGTATGAAAAAAAGATTAAGTTTTTCCCGCGGACTCCAATTAAAATTCTTGTCGGCGACCCGTTGGATTTATCAAAATGGTATGGCAAAGAGAATGATTCAGTAGCACTTACTGAAGCCACTGCCTTTGTGATGCGGGCGATTACAGATTTACTCGAAGAGTTGCGCGGTGAAAAACGTCCAGTAGAGATCTTTGATCCACATACGTCGGATCTGCCGCGAACCGGAAATTTTAAGAAAAAGCGATGAGCAAGATAACGGTTTTTGGCGCAGGCCAATGGGGTAGCACGATGGCTCAAGTCTTATCCGATGCCGGCAATCACGTTTTAATGTGGGGCCGTAATCAAAGCGTGGTTGATGAGATTAATCAGAAGAGCACAAACTCAAAGTATCTCGATAACAATGCTTTGCCTGCAGGTTTGCGCGCAACTACAGATTTGGTTGAGGCTTTTGAGTATTCATCAATCTATGTTTTGGCAATTCCAGCTCAAGCGCTTCGCGAGAATTTAAAAGCCTGGAAAGCGTTAGCGGCGCCAAATGCCTTATACATCAGCACTTTAAAGGGGATTGAAACGGGAACATCGCTTCGCATGTCACAAATCATCGAAGAGGTTATAGGTACTGACAATGTTGCGATTATTACCGGTCCTAATTTAGCCAATGAATTAATTTTGCGACAACCAGCCGGCGCCGTAGTTGCCGCGCATACCAATATCATTGCTGAAAAAGTAGTGAAGTTGTTTGCAACGCCTTACTACCGCGTTTACACATCCACCGACATTTTGGGTTGCGAATATGCAGGAGCAATTAAATCAATCATCGCCCTCGCAGTTGGAATGGCTATTGGCATGGGCTTCGGTGAAAATACGCAGGCCATGGTAATTACTCGTGGCTTAAATGAAGTGGCGCGATTATCGGCCGCTCATGGCGCCGATCCACTTAGCGCTGCAGGCTTAGCGGGCATGGGCGATCTCGTTGCCAGTTGCGGCTCACCGCTTTCCCGCAATCGCACATTTGGAGAGGCTTTAGGTCGCTCGGGATCTATGGCAACTGCGCGCGAACAAGTGTCCAAGACCGTTGAGGGCGTAGCCTCATCTAGTGCAGTACTAGATATTGCCCGCCGTGTTGGAATCGAGGTCCCTGTGATTGAAGCCGTTGCCGATGTTTGCGCGGGCACACTCACGCCGATGGCCGCTTTTGATCGTTTGATGGAAATCACAACGCGTGGAGAGAACTTCATTCGATGAGTAATAAAAAGACCGTCGCCATTATCTGCGGAGGCCGCAGCAGCGAACACGAGATTTCGTGTCTATCTGCTGGGGGAGTTCGGGCTGGTTTAGATGCAACTAAATTTGATGTAGTTCTCATTGGAATTACTAAGGCGGGCAACTGGGTTTTGTTGCCCGCTGACTACCCGCTGGAAATTATTGATGGAGTTCTTCCAGTAGTTGATGAAAAAGCAACACCACTAGTTGCCGATGTGCATGGCTTCTCGGTTAATGGAACACCAATAAAGATCGATGTAGTTTTCCCAGCTCTTCATGGGCCATTTGGTGAAGATGGCACGATTCAAGGTTTTCTAGAAATCGCCGATATCGCCTACGTCGGAAGTGGCGTTATGGCATCGGCAGCGGCCATGGATAAGTCTTTTTCAAAGACAATCTTTGCCGCAGCTGGCATGAAAACCGCTCATGGAATCGTTGTAACGATTGATGATTGGAAAACAAAGATTTCAGATATTTCATTTCCAGTCTTTGTTAAACCTGCCCGTGGCGGATCTAGCCGAGGCACCCACAAAGTTAAAACAGCTCCCGAGCTTGAGTCTGCCCTGAAAGATGCCTTTACTTTTGATCGCAAAGTAATGATTGAGGCGGCGATAGTCGGCCGCGAGATCGAGTGCGCAGTTCTGGAAAGTAATGGTGCATTGCAAGCATCAGTAGTTGGCGAGATCGTTATTGATTCTAAGTTTGAGTTCTATGATTTTGAAGCCAAGTATTTAGATGGTGCCACGACTGTAAAAGTTCCAGCAGATATTCCTGCATCTGCAAGTGAGGAGATCCGCGCTAAAGCCGTACAAGCATTTAAGTCACTCGGTTGCAGTGGCTTAGCTCGCGTAGATTTCTTCTATACCGATAAGGGTGAAGTAGTAATCAACGAAATTAATACGATGCCTGGTTTTACTGGAACTTCGATGTACCCCAAATTAATGGCAGCTAGCGGTGTCGACTATACTGCGCTCATTAGCGCCTTAATTTCAACGGCGTTAACGCGTGTTAACGGGGTTTTGGGTAATTGAATATTCCAGCGACGCACTGGCGAAAACCCCATTTAGGGGAGCACCGCTTTCCAGTCTCCCTAGTCGTATTAGTCGTTATTTTTTTGCAGTTCACGTTGCCAAATAATCTCTCTTTGAGTTTTCAGAAGTGGATTTGCCTTTTAGAGTTCGCGATATTACTGAGCTTGTATGCACTTAGCCCTAAACGATTCTTGAGTCATCATCCACCAACTCGGCGCATCGGCTTCGTTCTCACTGGCGTAATGACGATTTCTAATACCGCCTCAGCAGTTAAATTAGTTTCGGAGTTAATCTCCGGTGGGATTGGATCTGCAACGCAGCTACTTGCCTCTGGGGGCTCAATCTGGCTGACTAATGTCGTCATCTTTAGCTTGTGGTTTTGGGATTTAGATCGTGGTGGCCCCGGCGCAAGGGCGGAAGCCACAAAGAGTTGGCCAGATTTCTTATTTCCCCAGATGACCGATCCATCCTTTGCCCCTACGGATTGGCATCCAAAGTTTATAGATTACTTATATATGTCCTTTACGAATGCAAGCGCATTTAGCCCAACGGATGTGATGCCATTAACTAGGTGGGCCAAGATGTTGATGTTGCTTCAATCGACTACTTCACTCATTGTTGTTGGGCTTGTGGTTGCACGTGCAGTCAATATCTTGCATTGAGGCTTAACTAGCCAACCTTGACCCCATTTTGATAAACGCCTCTTATTTCTACTTGAGACACTTCACTGGCTTTAATGTCGAAAAGGTCTTTATCTAAAGCGATGAAGTCGGCCTTTTTGCCAACTGTTAAAGCCCCGCGTTCTTCTTCGCGAAACATTTGGTAAGCAACATTTGCAGTATAAAAAGTTAGTGATTCATCCATCGTAATTGCCTCAGCGATATTCCAACCTTGGGTGCCTTCTGTGCCGGGGCTTAGTCGACTAATCGGAACACCTAGGGCGAGTAAAGGAATCTCACTTGTGACAGGCCAATCGCTGCCGAAAGCAATTTTCGCACCGCTATCAATAAGGGTGCGAAGGCGATATTGACGATCATTTCTTGCCGCCCCTATGCGCGGCAAAATCAAAGCTTTATTCATTGGGTCTAAATAGCACCAGAGCGGCTGAATATTGGCGATGATGCCTAAACGTTTAAAGCGCGGTAAATCTTCATCGGAAATTAACTGAGCATGAACTATGACTGGACGTCTATCCCAGGTTGGGTTTATTCGCATCATCGCTTCAATAGCATTGAGGGCCTGCTTTACTGCAGCATCGCCAATGGCATGCAGATGTACTTGGAATTTTAACATATCAAAAACGGCAAGGGCATCTAAGAGTTCGTCCTCGTCCCAGATTTTAATTCCAGTAGAGCTCGGATCATCTATGTATGGCTCCATCAGCGCAGCGGTGCCGGCTGAGAGTGCGCCGTCTAGAAGAAATTTGATGCTGTTGGCTCTTACTGAATCTGGATTGGGAAGCGCGGCGAACTCATCGCGAAAAGTCTGGTACTCATCGACTTTTACTCGCCAACTATCAGAGGAGGCAAGGAAGGAAAGGTTCATTGAAATTGATAATTCACCAGATTTAGCTGCCGCCAAATATGCAAGTGCCATATCTTTCTCAACCCATGAATCGATGGCACACGTGACTCCAGATGTTACATATGCAGCACAGGCGCGCTTGATTGCCGCCACATCGCTGTCAATTGAATCGGCCGGTGCCACATCGAGGATTAATGCCATGGCACTTGGTTCGCGCAATGTTCCCTTGGGTGTTCCATCTGCGCGACGCGCGATTGTGCCTCCAATTGGACTCTGAGTATGCGCATCAATGCCAGCAAGTTTTAGGGCCTGGCTGTTTACCCAGATAGTGTGGTGATCGACGGCATGTAATATGACGGGGCGATCACTTACAACTGAGTCCAACCAATGTGCATCAAAGTCGCCGCCTTCGATAATTGCCGCCTCATATGCGCCGCCGATAATCCAGGGTTGATTTGGATTATTATTTGCAAAGTTTTTAACTTCGGCGAGAATTTCATCGAGTGAGTTAAGGCCGTTTATTTTTGGGCCCGCTGCCTCACGACCACCATAAATTGGATGTGCATGACCATCTAGAAATGCGGGGATTACAAAGGCCCCATTTAAATCAATCGCCTCTGCATACTCTGATGCTAGAGCTTGGGCTCCAATGGCAATGATAATTCCATTGTCAACAAGAATTCCGTCGAAGGGTTCGGTTCCAGGCGACCAGAACTGCGCATTACGAAATAGCGTGCGCACTTTTTATAAAAAGAATTAATTAATAAGTAACTGGGCAGGTCAATGTACGAGTAATACCTGCGACGGCTTGCACCTTAGACAAAATAACGCGGCCAAACTCTTCCATGCTAGGTGCTTCTGCGCGCATGATGACATCGTAAGGACCAGTTACACCCTCGGAGAGAGTGACGCCAGCGATTGCAGATACTGCTTTGGCAACCGAGCTAGCTTTGCCGACCTCTGTCTGAATTAAAATGTAGGCCTGAATTGACATCGCTTTTCCTTTCGTTGGTGGCCAAAGGCTACTTCAGAGATGGGCTTACTCGCTAGTGGAATAAGGTTAGGGTTATGAACTTTGACGAGGCAGAGGTGATCGCCACACTGGCGCAAATCTTTGGGGGCCAACACAGCGGAGTTATCGTGGGCATTGGCGATGATGGTGCCGTTGTTAAAACCGCACCTGCGTCGATAATCACGACCGATATGGCCGTTGAAGGAACACATTTTAATACCGAGTGGTCAGGCGCCTTTGATATTGGTCGCAAAATCACGGCCGCCAACTTGGCCGATATCTATGCCATGGGGGCAAGCCCGCAGTATTTAGTTGTGGCCGTGACGCTCACCGGTGATGAAAGCATGGAGTGGATAAGCGATTTGGCCCACGGTATTGCCCATGAAGCTAAGAGTTGTGGCGTCGCCGTTGTCGGTGGAGATCTAACGCGTGGTGCGATTAAAGTTATTGCAATTACTGCAATCGGTGAAGTTGAAAAACCCATCACACGCGGTGGTGCACAACTCGGCGATTCAATCTACTTAACTTCACTTCCTGGATGGTCGGCAGCAGGTCTTGCGGTAATCCAAAACGATGGAGCAGATGATCTTGAGGCTTATGCAATTGAACAATTCTGCGCACCCAGCGTTGACTATTCTGCGGCCGTTGCGATGGCTCGTGCCGGTGCTACAGCAATGTGCGACGTCAGCGATGCGCTCGTTACGCAAGCGGCACAAATGTCAGCAGCGTGTGAGCATGGCTTTGAATTCAATAAGGCCGCTTTTATGTCAGATCCAGAATTTGTTGCACTCAATGAGTTAGCCGAAAAACGCGGTACGGATGTGTGGCAGTGGATTTTTGCCGGGGGAGAAGATCACGCATTCCTAGCAACGGGTACTGATCTACCAGGTTTATGCGTAGGAAAAGTTATTGAGGGCATTGGCGTAACTGGTTTAGACATGAAAAAAGCGCCAGATACCTGGCGCCATTTCAATTAAAAGTTAAAAATTAACGCGTAACTTTTCCAGCCTTAAGGCAAGAAGTACAAACGTTTTGGCGCTTAGGTGTTGAGCCAACCATTGTGCGCACACGCTGGATATTTGGATTCCAGCGACGACGAGTCTTTACCTGTGAGTGGGAAACATTGTTGCCAAAGCTTGGCCCTTTGCTACAGATATCGCATGTTGCTGCCA
>JBAXFS010000046.1:0-11376 GCA_037139795.1 Actinomycetes bacterium | reverse complement strand
CCAACACCGACTCCAACACCGACTCCAACACCGACTCCAGTGACGAGCGAACCATTAGTTCTTGTTGCACCGAAGGCTTATCCAAAAAACCTTGGAGCTCTGATTTCAATTTCAAATCCTTTAGACGGTGTATCGATACCAACCACGATACAGGCAGCTCCAGCAGGAACTAATGTGAAGTTGTGGATCTCGGATCCAAGAACTCCATCGATAGGACTTTCGATGGCCGTGGTTTGGGTCAGTTCTGGAAATAATCCTTGGAAGTTCTACCCAGGAAATAGTGATGGCTCTTTTTACGCCACTCTGGAAAATGGCTCTTTTACATTTGATATTTCCGAACCAAATGGAATGGCGACTGTTTTCAAAAGGAAGTCCTACAAAGTTACAGTCGCCAGTACTGGGGTAACTGTTGCCGATAGAACTGCTAATTCCTCAGGAGTGTTCGCTGTAACTTTGGATTTGCAGCCAGTCGTAAACCCTATGTTGGCTGATTTACAGAAAAAGATAGCTGCCCTAGCGAATATTCCAGCCTATTCATTCAAGCCAGTTTCAGCTTGCCAGTTGCCTGATCAGATATCTCCAAATCGCGGAATTAATGTTGATTTATCGGCGGGATTTCCGAAAGTAGCGCAGAGATTGCCATCAGCTGGACATATTAAATCACTTATTGTTCCAATTGATTTCACTGATTTTCAAGGTAAAGATAATACTGTTACTTTTTTCTCCACTATCGCAACTGGAGTTCAAGACTTTTATTACAAACAATCCTATGGCGCAGTCGCTTTCGATTTCGATATAGTTTCAAGTTGGATTCACGCACCGTTCTCCTCAACAAAGTATGGCGGAGGGTTTGGAGCCTCAGATATCGCGGGGTATTTAAATGCGGTAATTACACTTACAGATGGAGCTATTGATTACAGCGGCTATGACGCGGTCTATTTCTTAGTTCCTAAAGAGATGCCAATGGCGAATATGGGTTGGGGCCCGGCTATAACGTCACCGCATTGGATAAGCAACGGGGTGATCATTAATGGAGCTACTGGTGGCGCCGACATGTATTACGTCGAAAATAATGGGATCAAGGGTGGAACCTGGAAGTGGATGGCGCATGAGACGGGTCATGCTTTTGGTCTCTACGACGAAGATTTAAATCACGCATCGCAATCCCTGGGTTACTGGAACATCATGGCCATGAGTTGGTCTAACCATGCAATTGAATTAGGCGCTTGGGATCGCTACCTACAAGGTTGGCTCCCTCAATCACAGGTGAATTGTGTTGAAATGAATTCACTAACTTCAGATGGTGTTTCGACGAAGATTTCACCGATTGTACGTCAAGACAAAGAAATCAAATCAATTATGGTTCCAATTACTTCTTCAAAGATTTTAGTAATTGAATCTCGCAAAAGTGAGAGTCTGGATTTTGGCATTGCATCATATAATCAGGGAGTACTGGTCTACACCGTCGATATGAAGAAGGGCCAACTCGGTGGCGGATATGAAATCCAAAAGCGAGTGGGCACTAAAGATCTTCAAAATTTTGAAGATGCCGCACTCCATGCGGGAGATTCAATAACTGTTGGTGGCGTCACAATTACGGTAACTGAACTCTCGGCATCCGGTGACACTGTAAAAATTTCGAAGGGTTAGTCGATAGAGACTAAGTCGAAATACTCTCTTTTTCACTAAGGGTCATTAGTTTTCCACAGTAGATTTCACACACTGTTTCAAGGCTATACTTTTCTCGTTACCCCCCGCCGTCCTCCGGGACAGGCGGGGTGTTTCTATTTACGGGGGATTCCTTGGAATATGCACGCGTTGGATTTGTAATTGACTATCAAAATATGCATTTAACGGCACACAACCTCTTTTCTCCCAATTTGAAAAAGGTTGCCTCCTTGCTACATCCTCTGCGACTTGCTCAGTGCGTTTTAAATCGCCGCGGACAGTTCTTCAAGGATCAGGTAACTCAATTTGAAATCGCGCAGGTTCGCGTATTTCGAGGGCTACCAAGTAATAAGCAAGAACCCCAAAGATATGCACAAAACTTGTCTCACAAATCAGAGTGGACGAGAGATGATCGAGTAAGTGTTGAGTACCTTGAACTCAAATACAGGACAAGTCAAGGCTTGCCTCCTCAAGAAAAGGGGATTGATGTCTTGACTGCATTGAACTTTGTCGCGATGGTGCAGAGTGGTGAATTTGATTTAGTAATTTTGATGACTCATGACACCGACCTACAGCCCGCTCTAAAGATGGCGAATATAACTAAAGGGGTCCGAATAGAAACCGCTGGTTGGACTGGGCTCAATAAGCTTCGCCTAAAGGAGCAAAAACTATTCCACACATACTTAACAGTTGGAGATTTTAAGAATTCAATTGACCAAAAGGACTACTCTAGAAAAGGTATTAAAAATTAGTCGATAGAGACTAAGTCGAAGTACTCGTCTTTCCAAAGATCTTCATCGCCATCTGGTAACAAAATAACTCGCTCAGGCTTAAGAGATTGAACTGCGCCCTCATCGTGGCTAACCATGATTACTGCGCCTTGATACTCACTTAATGCGCCAAGGATTTCAGCACGCGATGCTGGATCTAAGTTATTTGTTGGCTCATCAAGGAGCAAGACGTTGGCTGCTGATACAACAAGAACGGCTAATGCAAGACGAGTTCGCTCTCCACCAGATAAGACTTTAACTGGCTTATGAACATCATCGCCGATAAATAGGAAAGAGCCCAGAGTGTTACGGGCCTCAGGTTCGCGAAGATCAGGGGTCGCCGACATCATGTTCTCAAGAACGGTGCGATCAAAGTCCAATCCCTCGTGCTCCTGGGCGTAGTAACCGATCTTTAATCCATGACCATGTTCGACTGTGCCGGTATCTGATTCAAGTTCTCCGGCGAGAATTCTAAGAAGTGTTGTTTTACCCGCACCGTTAAGACCAAGGATCACAACGCGCGATCCCTTATCGATGACGCAAGACACGTCGGTAAAGATTTCAAGAGACCCATAAGATTTTGAAAGCTCTTCGCCCGATAGGGGAGTTTTGCCACATGGGGCAGGGGTAGGAAAGCGCAGACGTGCAACCTTGTCGCTGACTCGAACATCTTCAAGACCGGAACGTAGTTTTTCAGCACGACGTAACATGCCTTGGGCAGCAGTTGCCTTGCTTGCCTTAGCGCGCATCTTTTCGCCCTGCTTCTGCAAAATCTCGGCACGCTTTTCAGCGTTAGCGCGCTCTTTCTTACGGCGGTGCTCATCTTGTTCGCGCTGCAGTAAATATGCTTTCCAACCTAAGTTGTAAACATCGATAACATTGCGGTTAGCATCTAAGTAAAAGACTTTATTAACAACGGTCTCAATTAAATTAACATCGTGAGAGATGATGACAAGGCCGCCAGAGTATTTGGCTAGAAAATCACGCAGCCATACGATGGATTCAGCATCTAAGTGGTTAGTCGGCTCATCGAGCAGAAGAGTTTCGGCGCCACTAAATAAGATTCGTGCGAGTTCAATGCGTCGGCGTTGACCGCCAGATAACGTTGAAAGTTCATGGCCAAAGACGGCCTCGGTCACACCAAGAGAAGTTGCAATGGCCTCAGCCTCTGCCGTTGCTGCATAGCCGCCAGCGGCGCTGAACTCGTGTTCAACGCGGGTATATCTATCCATCGCTTTTTCAAGGGCCTCGCCCTCGGTCGTCGACATCTCTTCTTCAACTTGTCGCATGCGATGTGAAATTTGATCTAAGTTACGGGCCGACAAGATGCGCTCGATAACAGAGCCCGGCTCATCGCCAGTGCGTGGATCTTGTGGCAGATAACCGATTTTGCCGGTGCGATTTACCGCACCTCCTGCAGGCATCGTCTCTCCAGCCAATACCTTTGCAAGTGTTGATTTACCTGCACCATTTCGGCCAACAAAACCGATGCGATCCCCACTATTAATACGTACGGTTACGCCTTTAACCAGCAGGCGGGCACCAGCACGAAGTTCGAGAGCTTGGGTTGAAATCACACCGTATTCTAGCCGAGTTTAAGCAGCACCAATTCTCGTCTTACGAGGCGTAGCAAATGACTTAGATACGGCAGTTAACTCATCAGATACTTGAGCTTTTATCGCCTCTTCGCTTTTGAGCAGTTTAGTGAGCTCGGCGATTACGGTTTTAAGTTCTTTTTGCTCAGTTTCAAGTTCTAATTTGCTCATCTTCGTCAAACGACGTAGTGGCATATCCAAGATATATGTGACCTGCTCCTCATTTAACTTGAAATCCTTCATGAGTTTTTCCTTGGCGATTGCCGCATCATCGCTTGCGCGAATAATTTTAATAACCTTATCGATATCGATAATCGCTTTCAAAAGGCCATCAACAAGCGTTAAACGAGCTTGGGCTTTAGCTTTGCGGAACTCACTTCGGCGGCGTACGACCTCTATGCGGTGCTCAATAAAGACTTTCAGAAGCTCTTTCAGGCCAAGAGTCTGTGGGCGGCCCTTTACCAATGCAACGGCATTGATAGAGAATGCATCCTCCATAGGCGTCAATGCGTATAACTGCTCAAGAACTTTTTCAGGTTCAAAGCCATTTTTAAGTTCGATAACAACGTTGGTACCAGTCTGGCCATCGGTTAAATCAATGATGTCGCTGATGCCCTGAATTTTCTTAGACTTTACTAAGGCAGCGATTCGCTCAACGACTTTTTCAGGTCCGATGGTGAAGGGGAGTTCTTTAATAACGAGACCCATTTTGCGCGAGGAGACTTTTTCAATTTCAACACTTGCACGGACCTTAAATGATCCCTTGCCCGTGGCATATGCCTCGCGCACACCCTCTAGACCAACTAATTCGCCACCGGTTGGAAAATCAGGTCCCGGAATATATTTCATGAGCTGTTTGACTGTGGCACTTGGATTTTCAATTAAGAACTTGGTCGCAGCGATTACTTCGCCCAAATTGTGCGGTGCCATATTAGTAGCCATACCAACTGCAATTCCGGAGCCACCGTTTACGAGCAGGTTGGGATAAGCCGCAGGTAGCACTAATGGTTCAGATAATTGACCGTCATAGTTAGGGCCAAAATCAACGGTATCTTCATCGGCCTCTGCAACCATCGCCATCGCAGCTAGCGCGAGACGGGCCTCGGTATAACGCATTGCCGCTGGGCCTGCATCGAGTGAGCCAAAGTTTCCGTGACCGTCAATTAATGGCAATCGCATTGAAAAAGATTGCGCCATGCGAACGAGTGCGTCATAGATTGCACCATCGCCGTGGGGGTGCAACTTACCCATTACTTCACCAACGACTCGTGCACTCTTTACATGTCCTCGCTCGGGGCGCAGACCCATATCGGCCATCTGATGCAGAATGCGGCGATGAACTGGCTTTAAACCATCGCGGGCATCAGGCAAAGCACGTGAATAAATTACAGAGTATGCATACTCAAGAAATGATTCGGAAACTTCTTTGGAGACATCGATATCAACAATCTTGCCTGGGTACTCGCCAGGTTTTGGACCAGTTGGTTTCTTCGTCTTACTTGTCGTTGATGTCTTAGCCATGGGGGAGATTGTGCCAACTACAAGGGTTAATTTAAGGGAGGGCGCGCCCCAACTGTTGCAACACACTTTGCCGCCAGCGACGTTCCCGCTGAAAGGGCGGCCTCTAGGTCACGTGTTTCAAGCCACTTTGGGATAAAACCTGCGGCAAATGAATCTCCCGCACCGGTTGTATCAACGACGTTAGTCGTAACTGCCGGGACTCTGACCGATTGATCATTAAAGACTGCCATCGCACCACGAGAGCCCAATTTGATAACAACGAGAGGTGTGTATTTTTTCAAATTCTCCTCAGCGCTCTCAATGTCGGTTGCATCGCCTAAATAGAGCGCCTCCTCGGAGTTGAGCAAAATGCCATCCATGAGAGCAACCCACGTTAACACCTCTTCGCGCGAGACAATTTTCATAGCTCCCGTTGTAGTTGGATCAAAGTAAATGGGGATTCCTGCGGCCTTTACTTTTTTAACCATAGCGAGCACAGCATCGCGACTACGGAAATCAAGTAAGGCGTAACCACTTAAATAAACACCATCGACATCATCTAGTGGGGGCAGATCACTTACTTCGAGGTCGGCGTTAGCGCCATTATCTGGGAACATTGTGCGTTCGCCATTGGCATCGACCAAAATGACAACTACACCTGTTGGACGCCCAGAGCGCATTAAATTTAAGTGTTCTACGCCGTATTTATCTAAATCGGAAATTAATGCAAAACCAACTGGATCGTTGCCTACTCGTGCAACGAGTTGAGCCTTGGTATTGGTACGCGTGATCCACGTCGAAACGTTTGCCGCTTGCCCTCCAGGGTGAGTTGAGATTCGACTTGCCGTGTCATTGCCGTAATTAATGCTCTCTTTTAGCTGGGCAATAACATCGAGGGCAAGATCGCCAATGCACAGGACCTTCTTCATATAAGTGCCACGGCAATCTCTGCGGCAAGTGCGCAATTGGATTTAATTATCTCGGTATTAATTGCAAGAGATTCACCTTCAGATGCTTTATGAAAATGCTCCAGAAGGAATGGCGTTACTGCCTTACCCACGACTGAATGCGCCGCAGCTTTGGCTAAACCTGCTGCCAAAATTTGATCATGTCGTTCCTTCTGCATTTGAACTACAACTGGATTGGCAACGATTAACGCTTTGAATTGAGTACCAATTAAAGTACGGGCTTTAATGATTGCTGCAATTTCTGCTGGAGAATCCACGCGATGCTCAAGATCATAACCCGAATCGGTTAAATAAAAACCTGGGAAACGATTAGTTTTATAACCAACCAAGCCGATAGCTAACGTCTCAAGGCGCTCAAGAGTTGCTTGCACATCGAGAATTGATTTGACTCCAGCACATACAACCGTCATATCTAACTGCGAGAGTGCGGTTAAGTCAGCCGACTCATCAAATGTTTCGCTGGCTCCACGATGGACTCCGCCTAAACCGCCAGTTGCAAATACCTTAATTCCAGCGATTGCGGCGATATGTGCTGTTGCAGCCACAGTTGTTGCCGCACTTTTCCCAGAGGCAACAATGATTGCTAAATCTCTCGTGGATGCTTTTGAAATATCATCGCGATTGGCGATAGCTTCGAGCTCATGAGATTCAAGGCCAATATGTACAACACCATCGAGAAGGGCAATGGTTGCAGGAACAGCGCCATGGTGGCGAACAATGTTTTCACATTCAATAGCTACGCTCAAATTTGAGGGACGAGGTAGGCCGTGACTGATAATCGTTGACTCGAGGGCTACAACAGGCTTACCGACGGCGATGGCAGCAGTGACTTCAGCAGAGTACTTAATTGCGCTCTTCATATGCACAACCTTAGCGGATGTAATGAGAAGATACGCACGTGCATTTATCGCAGATAGCTCCATCGATTTTTTCATCCCTTGGACTAAATACTGCCGACGATCTCGTCAACTGCGGGCAAAGCCCAATGGGCCGCGAAATCCTTTTCCTCATCGACGGGTTTGGGGCTGACACTCTCGACACATACGCACATGTCATGCCAACAATTTCAAGGTTTGCGCGCCATGGAATCGTAGAAACTTCGTTTCCATCGACAACATCGACATCTCTTGCAACGCTAACAACCGGAACTCTTCCCGGCGTGCATGGCATGTTGGGATATACCGTTCAAGTTCCGCGCAGTGGCGGGCGGATATTAAATGCACTCAAATGGGATGAGCGCGTTGATCCAAATAACTGGCAGCCAGTACCGACTTTGTTCGAACGCGGAGCCGAAGCAGGAATCTATGTTTCTCATGTTGCGGCTAAGCGCTATGAGCACAGTGGCTTTACTCGTGCAGTATTTCGCGGGGCCGAATATCGCGGTGCAAATGTTGTACCAGATCTCATCGCCCAAACAAAAGATGCCTTACGCAAAACCCCATCCTTTGTCTATTTGTATATGAATGATTTGGACGTTGCCGGTCATAGTGATGGCGTTGGTAGCGACAAATGGTTAGCGGCACTTTCAATGATTGATCAAATGCTGGCAAGCCTGATGAAAGAGATGCCAAAAGGCACGCGGATTTGGCTAACTTCAGATCATGGAATGATCAACGTAAGCGAAAAAATCATTATTGGTAACGACAATCAATTACTCAATAATGTGGCAGTCATCGCTGGCGAGCCACGCGCACGCCACCTTTACTTAGATTCGAAATTCGATAGCCCTGCTGGGAGAAGCGATGTAGCAAGTCTTTGGCAAGAGTTTTTGGGTGAACGCGCCGATGTGCTTACGCGCGAAGAAGCGTTATCTGGAAATCTCTTTGGAGAAAGCATTAGCGCCGACTCGTTTGAACGGATGGGCGAAGTAATTGCCATAGCAAAGGGTGGGGTTGTGTTAATAGATCCAGCTCGCGTAGATAAAGAGGGCATCATGGTCGGTCATCACGGCGCCCAAAGTGAGATTGAAATGCAAGTTGCTTTACTTACAACAACGTTGAGTTAAAGTATTAGAGCCAATCGGCCTTTCTAAATTTATACAACAAGAATGCGCTTAATGAAGTGACAACCCCAAGAACAAGTGGGTAGCCATATCTCCATTGAAGTTCTGGCATAAATTTAAAGTTCATTCCATAAATTCCAGCGACCATTGTTGGCCCTGCAGCTAGCGCAACCCAAGCCGAAATCTTTCGGACGTCTTCATTTTGGCGTACTTGCACGTGAGCCAAATCCGCCTGTAGCGCCGCAGTAAGAAGTGAATCCATGCCGGATGCATGCTCACACGCTCGGAGTAAGTGGTCGAGAGTGTCTCTAAAGAACGGCTTTAAGGCTTGAGGTGTTTGCGAGTAAGTGTCAGATACTAATTTCTGCAGAGGAATCACTAATGGTTCGATGGCATGACGATACTCAATAAGTTCGCGTTTTAGAAAGTAGATCTCCTGGGAAAAAGTCTGTCGTTTACCGCTAAAGACTCTGGTCTCAATATTAATAACATCATTTTCAAGTTCATTGGCAATCAAGGAATACTCATCAATAACGCGATCAATGACGGCATGAAGTACGGCAAAGGGCCCCAAAATCAAGAACCCAGGTTTAGCCTCTATTTCTTGGCGCACCGCGACTAAAGGAGTACCTTCGCCGTGGCGCACGATAACAATGAACTCTTTTTCAATAAAGCAGATCAATTCACCGGTTGAAATTGCGCTGTTACTTTCATTGTAGAAAACCGTCTTTAAAGTGAAGAAAGTTAGGCCCTCGTACTCTTCTATTTTTGGTCTTTGCTGAGCATGCACGGCATCTTCAATAGCCAAGGGGTGAAAGTTAAGCTCGCCAACAACATGATCGAACTCGCTTTGAGTTGGTTCGGCGAGACCGAGCCAGACAAAGCCACCGGTAGTGCGAGCAATATCTACTAAGTCAGAAATATCTGTCGGGCCGGTGGTTCGATTACCATTTTGATATAGCGCTGAATCCACAATCATTATTTAAGGCTACTGATCTTCAGTTGGTTTAATTCCAAACATGATTTCATCCCAGCTTGGCACTTTTGCTCTTGCAACAATTCCATCGCGTGATGCTTCATCATCGGGAGCTTCGCGAATAACTGCAAGGCGCGGAACTTCGGGCTCTGAATTAGTTTCATGGCGTACCGAAGGGTGATTAGAGCCTGAATACACAAGTCCCGGAGAAGCTGAGTTCGATTGACGCGGCGCGGGTTCATCGCCCATCATCCAGCGTGCATTTTCATCAAGAGATGCAACTAGGCGTCGAGTCGGGTCAAAGTTCCACTGTGCAACTCCGCGACCATTTGCATTTGGATAGTGAAGTTCAATAGTCCATGTGCCATCTTCGGCGCGCCATGTGATCCATGAAAGTTCGGCTAAATCAATGTTGCGCGGTGCAAGGCGAGAGACGACTACTCCCAATAGCGTTACAGCTTCACGCCCACCCTCTTTACGAATAGGAATTTGTTGAGCTTGGTCGATGATGTAAATGCGTTCTTGCAAAATTGGACCAGAGAAGCGTTCTATTTTTTCAAGAGAGATATTGTTTTCATGAGCAAGGGCTTCAGCAAGCTCTCCTGCTCGCAAGCGACGTTGAATCTCTTTAACTGAAATCGTTTCCGTTGACTGTTCAGGTACCGACGACAAACGTGGTTGATTTACCGAAGTACGCAATGAATCATTGATAGCGACTGTGAACTCATTGCCTTCGCTGTCGTGAAGGTTTAAATGGGTGCCCTCATCGCTTTTACCGATGAAGCGCAGTTCAGTCATGTTTGGAAGAATATCCGATGAGTGCCTTATAAGTGGTGAAGTAAGGCAGCGTGGCTATAAGCCCCACACACATAAATCCCAGAGGGACCCAATATGCAGTTTGCGCCCCATGATTATCGATGACCCAACCCGAAAGCGCACTAGCCATCGCACCGCCCAGAGGTATGCCGGCGATGACCCAGCTCAACGTTTCCGTAATCTGCTCAGGCGGTACAGACGACTCTGCGATGGAATAAGCATTAACGAGTAATGGTGCAATAGCAAAGCCATTGCAAAACAGCGTGAAAGCGAGAACAGGAATTGAGTGTACGAATAACAACGGTATTGCAAGCATGGTTAAAGTAATAAAAAAGAGAATAAAACGTCCAGCGTGGGTGATTTTCCATTTAATAACTCCATTAACAATTGCAGATACTCCGCTTCCGGCAGCCCAGATCGCCAGGACGAGCCCTGATTGCGATTTGTGTCCTTGGAGAGTGCAAAATGCGACGGTAACAATTGTGGTTGAGCCAAAATACCCGCCAACAAACATTAGTGGTAGTACCACCGCCTGTAGAGATCGATTTCTAATAACTGCTGGATGTGGATTTTTCGCTAAGCGCGGCGATGGCGGTGGCTCGGTAGCTCTTTGGCTGGCATAAAGTGGAACTCCAATTGCTAGAAAAATTATTCCGGCAATTAAACCAGCAGCGGGCGCAATTGATGTAGCACATGCGGTTGCAATTATTGGACCACCGATAAATACAACTTCATCATTGACCGCTTCAAGAGAGTAGGCAGTGTTTATTAAATGGCGATTACTTTCATCCTCTGCCGTCGTGGATTTGTCGGGGCTCAAGACATGTAGCCAGCGACGGCGAACTAACCCGCCGAGATTAATTGATGTGGCTTCTGCAAAAATAATCGAAACAAACCACGTCCATGTTGGTGCATGGTTGAGCACAAGTAGGATAAAAACAATGATACCGAGCGCTTTCAATGGTGCAACTCGCATCAACAAAGCTCGCTGTCCAATTCGATCAGAGACTCCTGACCAGTAAGGCATGGCAATTGACATCACGATGGATGCAGTTGCACTTAAACCACCGGCAATTGCATA
>JBAXFS010000045.1:0-11561 GCA_037139795.1 Actinomycetes bacterium | reverse complement strand
CAAGAAGGCAGCAGCTAAGAAAGCTGCTCCAAAGAAGCGCAAGAAGGCAGCAGCAGCACCTGCAGCTGCTCCAAAGAAGCGCCGCCGCAAGAAGGCAGCTGCTAAGAAGTAATTATCAATTAAGAAAACCCGCCACTTTATGTGGCGGGTTTTTTTATACCATTTTTCTATTCGCTCTTAATCTCATTCCGAAGCGACTCTTCAATTCGTGAAAAAATTTTAGCTAAAACTACTTGGTCCTCTTTCGTTAAGTGATCCACGAAGCGAGTCCGCACACTCTCTACATGATCAGGGGCCGCAGCCACAATCGCTTTCCACCCTTTAGCTGTCATCACTGCAAAATATCCCCGCTTATCCGATGGACACGCTTCACGTTTGACCCAGCCGGCCTTCTCCATGACTTTCATTCGATGTGATAACCGCGAGCGCGATAGAAGTGTGATTGCAGCTAGCTCGCTCATTCGCAGTTTGCGATCTGGAGCATCACTTAACTGGGCCAAAATCTCATAGTCGGGCATTGAAAGATCGTGACCCTCTAAATCAATATCTAGAGCCTCCAAAAGTCGCCGGCTAGCAATGATGTAACTGCGCCAGGCCTTCATTTCCGCTGGGTTAAGCCAGGCTGGTGCGGTAGCGTTTTCACTTGGCATGAGGACAGTCTACGCTAACGGTTGAACTTTCAACTACTTATCTTGTTAGGGGTTTTACGCGTGAGCACCAGCACTAGCGGTTTAGATTTAAACCATATTGATTCAACTGTGCGTATTCAGGATGATCTCTATCGCCACGTCAATGGGACTTGGCTGAAAACTGCCGTTATTCCAGCAGATCGCTCCTCCGATGGTGCATTTATAACCCTGCGCGACCTATCGGAGAAACGGGTCCGTGCCATTATCGAGAGTGCAACGGGTTCGGCAGAGGCCACAAAAATCAGCGACCTTTACACATCATTTATGGCAGCAGATGCAATTGAAGCTAAGGGCTATTCGCCGATTCTCAAAGATTTAGCGATGTGCGATTCAATTGAAACGCTCAAGGATTTTATTTCAACGATGTCTTGGCTTGAGGCACGCGGTTTGGGCGGAGTCTTTGGCTCCTTTATTTATGCAGATCAAATGGATGCATCAACAAACATCCTTTATCTGGCTCAAGGCGGAATCTCACTGCCTGATGAGTCTTACTACCGTGACGATCAATACGCCGAAATCCGTGATGCTTTCCTGGTACATGTTGAGGCCATGTTTGCACTTGTAGGTATCAAAGAAGGGAAAGATTTAGCCAATAAAATTCTCGCCCTTGAAACGCAGATTGCTAGCCACCATTTTGATGCCGTTAAAGACCGAGATGCGACCCTGACCTATAACAAGATGAGCCGCGCCGAGGTCATCGACCTGATGCCAGCTTTCGACTTTGACCTCTACCTTTCAGCTGGTGAAATTCCCGCCGTTGTTTTAGATTCCGTCATCGTTCAGCAACCCCCATTTTTTGCCGGCCTATCTACAATTCTCTCCAGCTTTGATCGCGACTCGTGGGTGGCATGGCTCAAGTGGAACATCATCAGCGGTTCTGCGCCTTATCTTTCAAGCGATTTGGTCAATCAAAACTTCTCCTTTTATGGCAAAACCCTTTCTGGTACACCAGAACTTCGCGAGCGCTGGAAGCGTGCAGTCTCAGTTGTTGAGGGCTCTTTAGGTGAGGCTGTCGGCAAAGTCTATGTGGAGCAGCATTTTCCGCTTGAGGCAAAGGCGCGCATGGAAGAGCTCGTTGCAAATTTAATCGAGGCCTATCGAATTAGCATTAACGCCATCGATTGGATGAGCGATGCGACCAAACTTAAAGCGCTAGAAAAGCTATCTAAGTTCACGCCAAAGATTGGATATCCTAACAAGTGGCGGGATTATTCAGCCCTTGAGACCAACCCCAATGATTTGTTTGCAAATATTGGCCATGTAACTAAATTCCAACGCGACTTTGAGCTAGCCAAGATTGGTAAACCAGTTGATCGCGATGAGTGGCACATGACTCCGCAGACGGTCAATGCTTATTACAACCCCGTGATGAATGAGATCGTTTTCCCAGCGGCTATTTTGCAGCCACCGTTCTTTGGACTCAGCTCGGATGATGCCGTTAACTACGGCGGAATTGGAGCCGTTATTGGCCATGAAATCGGTCATGGCTTTGATGATCAAGGCTCTAAATACGATGGCGACGGGGCCCTGATTAATTGGTGGACTGATGCCGATCGAGCCGCTTTTGAGCTTCGCTCCAACGCCCTCATTGAGCAGTACAACAAACTAAACCCCGAAGAAACCCCTGACATTACGGTTAACGGCGCCCTGACTGTTGGGGAAAATATCGGAGATTTAGGTGGTCTTGCAATCGCCTACAAGGCCTACAAAATTTCATTAGGTGATCAAGCCTCACCCGTAATCGATGGTTTTACCGGCGAACAACGCCTTTTCCTTGGATGTGCCCAAGTGTGGCGCGCGAAGGTACGGCCTGAGGAAATGCGCCGCCGTATTGCAACCGATCCGCACTCCCCCAGTGAGTTTCGTTGCAACACAATCGTTAGTAACTTCACGCCTTTCTATGAGGCTTTTGGAGTTACTGAAAATGATGCGTTGTGGCTGGATGAAAAATCACGCGTTCAGATTTGGTAACTGGTGAATTTCTCCTTTGATATAAAACTCGCCGAAAGTGGGTCTTTAGCGCGCGTTGGAACTATTACTACGCCGCATGGTCAGATTCAAACCCCGGCATTTATTCCAGTTGGAACCAAAGCCACCGTTAAATCTGTGCTGCCTGAAGCGATGGCCGATCTAGGATCTCAAGCTTTACTGGCAAATGCGTATCACCTGTATTTACAACCAGGGGCCGATATTTTGGATGAAGCTGGCGGGATAAGTCAGTTTATGAATTGGCCCGGGCCGACGTTTACCGATTCGGGAGGCTTTCAAGTCTTATCCCTTGGCGTTGGCTTCAAAAAAGTTTTAGCGATGGATGCCAAGACTTTCAGACGCGATGATGTCATCGCCGATAATAAAGAGCGTCTTGCACATGTCGATGATGAGGGCGTTACTTTTAAATCCCACCTCGATGGTTCGATGCATCGATTTACTCCGGAGATTTCCATGCAGGTCCAACACCAGATCGGTGCCGACATCATGTTTGCATTCGATGAGTGCACCACTTTGCATAACACTCGTCGCTATCAAGAGCTGGCAATGGATCGCACATTTGCATGGGCGATGCGCTGCTTAGATGAACATAAACGCCTGACCGAGGCCCGCAGCCATAAGCCATACCAAGCCCTTTTTGGCGTAATTCAAGGCGCCCAATATGAGGATTTGCGAAAAAAGGCGGCGGGCGACTTGGGGACCATGGAGTCTTCGGGAATCTCATTCGATGGCTTTGGAATCGGAGGGGCCTTAGATAAATCCCAACTCGGAACCATCCTCTCGTGGGTCAATCGCGCGCTTCCTGAAAATAAACCTAAACATTTATTGGGCATAGGTGCCCCTGAAGACTTATTTGTCGGTGTTGAAAACGGCGTCGATACCTTTGACTGCGTATTAGCGTCACGAATTGCTCGCACAAGCGCTGTGTACACGATGGAGGGGCGTTTTAACCTGTCTAACAGCCGTTTTAAGCGCGATTTCGAGGCGATAGACGATGAATGTGACTGTTATACGTGTACGCACTACTCACGGGCGTATATGCACCATGTGTTTCGCGGTAAGGAAATGATTGCCGCGACATTGGCAACGATTCATAACCAGCGTTTTATTGTGCGCTTAGTTGATCAGATGCGACAGGCGCTACTGGATGGAAATTTCGCCGACATGAAGATCGATTTTCTTGGTCGATACAAGCATCGAAGCGGGCAAGCTAGCGATTAGAGCGATCTATTTCTTGGAGGCAATACGGGCCTCGCGGCGGATGCGCTGTTCGGCAGGATCGGGCACTGGAACCGCGGCAATTAAGCGACGTGTGTAGTCATTTGTAGGACGTTGCAAAATTGCATCGCGCTCGCCCTCTTCGACTAGCAGACCATCCTGCATAACTGCAATGCGGTGGGCCAAAATATCGACCACGGCCAAGTCATGGCTGATGAACAGACATGCAAACTTCATCTTCTCTTGAAGCTCTTGGAGTAAATCGAGAAAACGAGCTTGGACCGATACATCGAGTGCCGATGTTGGTTCATCTGCAATGAGCAGATCTGGAGTGAGCGCTAGGGCACGTGCGATTCCCACGCGCTGACGTTGGCCACCTGAGAGCTCATGCGGATATCGGTTGCGATAACTGCGTGGGAGTTCGACTTGATCAAGGAGCTCTTCGACCATATGCGCAAGCTCTGCACCTTTTGCAATCTTGGCTAAGAATATTGGCTCGCCAATTGACTCACCAATCGGCAGACGTGGATTGAGCGAACTAGCTGGATCTTGAAAGACGATTCCAGTATGACGACGAATCTTTGAGAGCTCTTTGCCCACTGCATGGCTGATGTCGTTTCCGACAATCTCAATCTTGCCTGACTTAATTGGCAACAGACCAATTGCCGCTCTTCCCACGGTTGTCTTACCAGAACCGGATTCGCCAACTAGACCAACGATTTCACCGGGAAAGATTTCAAGGTTAAAGTTTTTAACGGCCACAAATGCTGGAATTCGACCGCGCTTTGGATATTCAATAGTTACATCCTCTAAACGAATGACGGGCTCCGGTTTAGTTGGTGTTGAGAAAACTAAATCTCGCTTTGCACTATGACCAAGGCGCGGTACTGCGGCAAGCAGTTCTTGAGTGTAAGGATGCTGTGGTCGATTGAAAATCTGATCAGCAGTTCCCGACTCAACAACGATTCCATCTTTCATAACTAAAATAAAATCGGCCATATCTGCGACAACACCCATTGCGTGGGTGATAAGCAAAATTGCAGAGTTTAGGCGCGTCTTTAACTCACGCATTAAATCGAGAATTTCAGCTTGAACCGTTACATCCAAAGCCGTTGTTGGCTCATCGGCAACAAGAAGGGCAGGATCGCAAGCAAGAGCTTGAGCAATGATGGCTCGCTGACGTTGTCCACCTGAGAGTTGATGAGGGAACTTATCAAAGGCCATGAGTGGATCTGGAAGTTCAACCATCGTCAGCAACTCAACGGCGCGTGCCTTTGCAACTGTTGGATCCATATCAAAGTGATTTCGAAGTGTCTCTACAATTTGAAAACCAATTGAGTACACGGGGTTCAAAGCAGTCATTGGCTCTTGGAAAATATAGGCAACTTCTTTTCCACGGAACCTGCGAAGTTCGCGGTTAGAAAGCCCCAAAACCTCTTGACCCTTAATCTTTACGCTGCCCGATGTGCGAGAGTTTGTTGCCAGTAACGACATGATTCCCATGGCGGTAGTGGATTTTCCCGAGCCGGATTCGCCAACAATCGCCAGTACGTTGCCCGCTTGGACTTCAAAATTCATTGAGACGGCTGCTGGGTACCAGACACCATCTACCCAGAATTCAACTGTGTAGTCTTGAACTTTTAGTACTGCATCACTCATCGGGTTAAGCCTTTCTGAGATGAAGATTGTGACAAGATAGTTGAGTGAATAACACGATGGTTTACCGTCCAAAAACTGTCTACGTTTCGGCCGTTGTTATCTACTTCATTATTGTCGGCGAAGTTGCCGCTTCCATTTTCTATAGCAGCGCAAAAGCAATCCTGGTTGCTGCAACGTGGGGCCTGTTCCTCGGCACTTGTGCCTACCTTCTCTTTTTGAGGCCCAAAGTTACTTTCGGTGATGAAGGAATAATCATCACAAATCCTCTGCAAACTATTCAAGTTGGCTGGCATCGGATTGAAAGCATCGAAGTTAAATACACCATGTCGGTCGTTGTTGGCGGAAAAAGTATCCATGCTTGGGGTGCTCCAGCTCCGAGTCGCTACCACTCTCGTTCGGTTCACCCGAGTGAGATTCGTGGAATGGGTATCGGCGGTACCGGGCAGATTAGACCTGGAGATTCTCCGCGTAGTGATTCGGGTGCTGCTGCCTATTTTGCGCGAACTTACTTGGAGAACTTTCGAAACGGAAAGCTGCGCGGTTGTGAAAGCGACATCGCCATTAATTACATCGGCGGCGCAGTTGCAATCGCAAGCCTTGTGTTGGCCCTGACTTTTTACGTCCTTGGTTTCTGAGAGTTCGACTAATGTCATCACAGGGCTTCACGCTCGCGCTTAATCTCACTTGATCGTGCACGATCTTTCCTACTGATTCGACGTCGTTGGCGAGGATCAAAAGCATCACGCAAGCCATCACCAATAAAGTTAATTGATAAGGCGATAGAAACAATAAAGAATCCCGGATACCAGAAGAGCCATGGTCGGGTTGTGAAAGCATCCTGATATTTAGAGATGAGAAGCCCAAGTGAAACATCTGGGGCAACGACACCGAAGCCAAGGTAGGAAAGGGCGGTTTCAAGCAAAATAGCACCAGACATCAAAAGTGTTACCGAAACGATGATTACACCAACAGCGTTCGGCAAAATGTGTTTGAAGATAATTCGACGATTAGAGGCGCCGGCAACGCGGGCCGCATCCACAAAATCACGCTCGCGAAGAGTTAAAAACTCACCACGAACTAAACGGGATAGGCCGGTCCAGGCAAATAATCCAAGGTAGAAAGCTAAGAAAGTCGCTCCTAGGTTTCCAAAGTGATAACCAATCACAGAACCGATGATGATCGCTGGAATAGTGATCAAGAAATCTACTAAACGCATTAAAACGTTGTCGATTCGTCCGCGGTAGAAGCCTGAGATGGCGCCAATTACGGTTCCAATGGTTCCAGCTAACATTCCAATAATGATCGTTACCAACATAGAACGCTGCGCGCCGCGCATTACAAGTGCGAAGTAATCATGTCCAACATCGTCTTGACCAAAGGGATGATCACCTAAACCAAAGTGAGCACTGAAAGGATTTACAGTCAGGGTAGGACATCCGATGCTGTAACCCGGGCAGCCTTTAACAATTAAATCTGGCGTATCTGTAATTGAGTACTTCCACCAACCATGCAGAGTTATCGGCCCCAAACTAAAATCAACTGCCGAGAATACGATGACAACTAAAATCGCAAGCACAATAATTGAGATCATTGCGGCGCGGTGACGGAAGAAGCGGGCAAGCACAATTTGGCGCTGACTTAAACCCTCTACTTCTTTATTAAGAATTGCATTCTCCGCGGCATCAACTCCAAGTTCTGCTACTACTTTTCTTCTAAATATCATTACTTTCCCCCTCCAACGCGAATTCTTGGATCAAGGGCTGAATACAATAAGTCGGCGACTAAGTTTGCGAGCACAGATAGTGAGGCTGTACAAAAGAACACGCCCATCAACAAATTCAGGTCGAGCGTATTGATAGCCTCATTAAATAGGGTTCCCATTCCATGCCAACCAAATACTCTTTCGGTGATAATTGCCCCACCAATAAGACCCGCTAGATCTACGACAATAATCGTCGTTAATGGAATCATCGTATTTCGTAGTGCGTGGCGAACAATCACCGTACGTTCAGAAAGTCCCTTAGCTCGTGCGGTACGGATATAGTCTTGATTTAAAACCTCGAGCAAAGTTCCGCGTGAAAAACGAATGTATCCAGCGAAAGAGATAAGCGTGAGCGCAATTGTTGGTAAAAATAGATGCACTGCGCGATCAAGGGTTGTAATCCAGAAATCATGCGATGAAAGTTGAGGGTTTCCCTCTCCAATTGTTGGGATTGGTCGTCCGTTAACCCCATCCAGCTCTTGGTAAGGTCCCCAAGTTTGCATCATACGGTCTATGAAAATCAGGAGACCCATAAAAAGACCTGAAATTATCGTTGTTCGCGTAACTGCACGTCGATCGATTTTAGCGAAATAGCGGCTAAATCCGATTGCGGTGAGAACGGTGAGAATTACGAGCCCAGTTAGAACTCTAAAATTTGTATTGTGCTTAAAAATCATTTGCAGTGGATAGTAGAGAACCGTAACTACAGCTGCCATCGCAAGTGAGGCTTTGAGCGCGCTCTTCATCTCCAGCCCAACGGAAATGGCTGTAACGCCATATGCAATTCCAATTGCTGCAACTGCAGTTACAAAAATTCCAAGTCGTGGATTTGCATACCAGTTAAGTAAATTAAGAGCCTCAAGCGTTACCGCTGCCGATGTAAATGCAATTCCAAGCACTTGATAGAAGCGCTTTCGTTCGCCACCAATTACTCCCGCCCAAAAAACCGCCGTTACTGCGGCAAATACAAGTATCCAACCAGGAGGAATTTTCGCATTGGCTAAAAAGTCATTGAAACGGATTGCTAGGAACTGCTTAAGAAGCACAGCTACCCAGAAGATTGGAAGTGAGAACATCAAAAATGAGAAAAATGTAACAACATAATCGAAACGACTATATTGGCGAAGCGCGGTGATGATTCCCAAAGTGATTCCAAGAACAAGTGCGATCAAGGCAGCTATTGTGACCAAACGAAAAGTAGTGGGAATGGCCTGAACAAGGCGGGTAGTAACGGCGTGACCATCACGGGTTAAGCCCATATTCAGTTTTCCGACAAATCCACCCAAAATACCTTTTAACCAAAGAAAATATCGAAGTGGTGGGGGCACATCCAGCTGCAGTTGCCGAATAAGTGAGTGCAGTTGGTAGGCGGCCTTGGGGTCGGTGCTAAAGCGTAGAGCTTCAGTTGGATCCCCTGATATAGCGGTTAAGTTAAAGAGAAGAAAACTTGAGCCGAAAAGAATGACGACGAGTGTTCCAAGGCGTCTCATGATGTAGGCAAACAATTTTTATTCCTCTATCCGCTAATAAATAAATTCATGTATAAGGCAAACAATAATTTCCCAAGGGTAACAGCAAGCCGTGGAGACTGGATTTTATCCCAATCCCCACGGCCTCTCTGCTTTAACTACATATGTGTTCTAACTAACTCAATTGCTTAAGTTAGTTTAGAAATGCCACTCCCAGAAGTTCCAAACAAGGTTTGGAATGACCGCTGAAGGCTTAACACCCGATAGGTCGCTATTGACCACAGTAAGTGCTGGCCATTGGTATAGACCCAATGTCCAGTAGTTTGTCATGAGCTGACGCTCGGTCTGAACCCATACGCGATTCTTCGTAGCATCTGACATTGACGCTCCCTGCAGTGAATCACAGAGTGAATCGATCTTTGGATCATTCCAACCGAAGTGGTTGTTTCCAACATTTGACTGGAGCTGACCGCAGTCACCCTTTTGTACAGGTAACCCTGCGCCCCATGCGAACATGGCAGCGTCATATTTAGTCAGATCAAGTTGTGCAGACCACTTAGGATTTGGTTCACCAGTTAGCTTGAAGCCGGCTTTTGCAAGTCCAGCTTGTGCGATTGTGAATGCATCAATACGACGAGCTGAGTTCTTGTAGTCCATATTGATTGCAATTGGCTTAGAAGCAACATCGCTTCCGTACACCTGCTGCATGATTCGAAGTGCCTGCGCTGTACGTGCAACTTGAGTTCCGGCTGAAAACAGATTCGAGCCATTTGCTGCAATCATCGTAGTGAAAGCTGCACCCTCATCCGGCATCACGAAACGTGAGTTTAGAACCTGAGCAGCTGGTACGACAGGTTTAATTAACTTAGCAAGAATCTCTTCGCGTGGGTATGCAAGCAAGAAAGCCTTACGTACCAATGGGTTCTTGAATGGACCAGCATAAACATCTGTCTGTCCTGGAGCAGATGCCGTACGAAGTGAAATCTGCTCATAAGTTGCAGCAGTTCCACCAATGAGGTTTACACCCTTAATTGTCTTTAGCTGAGCAACAGCATCTGGAGTTACCTGACCTTGGTAAAGATCAATCTCCTTATTTGCTAATGCTTGTGGGGCTGCAGCATCAGAGACGTCAAAGCGGAATATCATCTTTGTGAAGTTCTCTGCTTTTGGACCTGAGGTACCGTTTGTCTTTGGATCAATGACAAGAGTTACGCTCTGGTTATCTACTGCACTTTCAATTTTGAAGTCGCCATTTCCAACTAGCAATAGTGGATTTGTGCTGCTATTGATAGTTGTAATGTCGTAAGCAGTTGACCAGATCTTACCCATTGCTTTCAATGACGCTGTATTCATTGAAGTGAAGTCAGATGTGAACTTAGTTGTTGCTGCCTTATTTTCTGCAACAGTTCCAAGAGCTTTCTTACCAGCAGCAAGTTGTTCCAAAGTGTGAACAGGGAATGGACCGGGAGCGTAATAATCCCAGTTAGCAATCTTCACATCATATTGAAGAGTTAGGCTCATGTGGTCAGCAGACATGACTGGCATGCCAACGATGTGAGCTGCATACACTCCGCCATAGTTACCTGAGTCGAAAGCTGGAAGATCTTTGGCGCTATCTGGATCGCCTAATCCTGCTTTGATTGAATATGCATTTGATTGGATGACGTGGCTTAATAGCAAGTCATCTGCAGTAATTGGAGTTCCATCATTCCAGAGTAGGCCTGGGTTGATTGTGTACTGAACACGGAAATCTTTTGAAGTGTTCTTTACGACCTTATATGTTCCAAACTTTGTGTTTTGTACTAACTTCTTTTCGTTGGATGTATATGTGAATCCAAAGCCTTGGAAATATGCAATGTCATCATTAGTAACAAGGTTTCCATTTGAAGTGAGTGTGTTAAGCGATGTCATTGCAGAAGGTTCCTGCATAACAATTGTCTGCTTTGTCGCACCTTGCGCGGGCGAGAACATCGCACCCGTGACTGCAACTGCTACTGCTGCGGCAATTGCCACGGCTGAGCGCGCTGTTAAGCGAAGTTTCATTTTTCTCCTCGAGGGTAGTTAAGGCCCGATGTGGAGAGTCGACCTACCCCACACCCGTGCCATTGGTGGAGTGAGTATGTCCTACGTTGGGTCGGCGTTCAATGGCGACTTGAGCGCGAATTTATAACAATTCGGTCACTATTGCCCGCAAAATCAGGGGTTCCATGGCTAACCCCTCGCCGCCTCGATCCTAACTGTGGTCAAACGAGGCGCGGCAAAGAACCAGAGAATAAGTCCGAGTAATGCACTACATAGATATGGTGCACGCAAAGCGCTCTCGCGTGAGAGGAAATGCATCATGAGCCAGACTAATCCGCCTCCTGCGACCATCCCGATGGGAATGGATCCCCACGCGAAGAATCGATAAACGCTATTTACTCGACCCAATAAGTGCCCCGGGATGATGCTTGGGGATCTAATAACCGAACAGTTCACTTCGGTGTGGGCCATTCTCATTCAACTTCTCATGATCGGTGCGATTTTCTTGTTAACTAAAGTGAACTGGTCGCATCTACTTACGAGGAAATAACTTAAAAATGAATGGTATTGGTAATCACCTGGGCTGAATGCGTTTCAACCATATTGCCATCATCTTCAACTTTATCGACCAAGAGCACGATGATAATGACTAGCAAACCAGCGATGATTCCCAGTAGCAGCCCCGACTTTTTTTCCAAATTAATCTGCATGGGTTTAATATATCCAGAAAAAGAGAAAACACCCACTTGCATC
>JBAXFS010000044.1:0-11725 GCA_037139795.1 Actinomycetes bacterium | reverse complement strand
GCCTTTGATTTAGTGCGTACCGGAATTGCTCTGTACGGATTATCACCAGATATAAAGACATTAGGCGATAGCAAGAGTTTAAGTTTAAAACCCGCGATGCAACTTCGAGCCAAACTCCATCTTGTTAAGAAAGTACCGGCCGGCTCACCAGTTGGTTATGGCGCAACGGCCGTGACTTCTGGGCAAACTCGACTAGGGATAGTTGCCATGGGATATGCCGATGGAATTCCACGGATTGCACAAGGCGCCGGCGTATTTATCGATGGAAAACGGGCACCAATAATTGGGCGAGTTTCAATGGATCAATTCGTCGTAGATCTTGGGCCGGAATCCACGGCCGAATCAGGGGATTGGGTCATAGTTTTTGGTGATGGCTCTCAAGGTGAATACACCGCCGATGACTGGGGTAGCGCATCTTTATCGATTAACTATGAAATTGTGACACGGATTGGGCCGCGGGTGCCTAGAATTTATGCACCTCATGTCTACTAATACTGCAGCGCTGCAAGTTCAGGGAGTATCTATCTCCTTTGGCGGACTTCGGGCAATCAATAAAGTTGATTTCGAAATTGGTAGAAACGAAGTTGTTGGATTAATCGGACCTAACGGGGCAGGCAAGACAACTCTGTTTAACGCACTTTGCGGACTTGTCACACCGGATGAGGGCAAATTCTATTTGAGTGGCGAGACGCGAGCGTTCCCTCGTACCGACGAATTGGTAGATCTTGGAATCGCACGAACTTTGCAAGGCGTGGGTTTATTTGGCGATTTAACCGTTCTTGAAAATGTGATGGTTGGCGCTCAGCATTTAGCGCGTACGGGCTTAATCTCTGCCGCCTTAGGTCGCAATACGAAAGATGAGGCACGGATCCGTAATCGCGCACTAATTGCCCTCGAGCGCGTGTATGCCGCCGACCTAGCTAATCGCAGAGCGGACACGCTTTCATATCCCGATACTAAACGCGTGGCAATTGCGCGAGCATTAGTCAGTGAGCCGACGATATTAATGTTAGATGAACCTGCAGGTGGTTTAGGTGCCCAAGATATTGAGTGGATGAATTTATTAATTCGCAACTTAAGTGCTCAAATGTCCATTCTGTTAGTTGAGCACCACATGGATGTTGTAATGGAAGTTTGCAGCAAGTTGTATGTTTTAAATTTTGGTGAAATTATCGCAAGCGGAGATGCGGAGAGTGTTCGACGTAATCCAGCAGTTATCGCTGCCTACCTCGGAACGGGCCACGCATGACACTGGTCGTTTCCAACTTAACGGTCCATCACGGGGCTATCCGCGCAGTTAACGATGTTTCACTCACGATTGCAAAGGGCGAGCTCGCTGCAGTAATTGGCGCCAATGGCGCTGGCAAAACCACACTTCTGCGTACGCTATCTGGGCTCAATAAAGCTACAGCGGGAACTGCCACGTGGAATGAGCACGACCTTCTTCGCAGTAAGCCCGAGTTTTTAGTTCGAAATGGTATTTCGCACGTATCGGAAGGCAAAGCTGTTATTCCAGAGTTGACGGTAGCTGAAAATTTAGAGTTAGGTGCAATTTGGCGACGCAATAATAAGGAGAGCGCAGCTAGTAGAGATGAAATAATTTCAGTCTTCCCAATTTTAGGAGAGCGCCTCACTCAACGTGCCGATACTTTATCTGGTGGTGAGCGACAGATGTTAGCTATTGGACGATCATTGATGTCAAAACCCGAGCTCTTATTACTGGATGAACCATCCCTGGGTCTAGCACCGTTAATTATTGAACAGATATTTCAAACGATTCGCGCTTTAACAACTTCGATGGGCCTAACGGTTGTATTAGTTGAACAAAATGCGATGGGGGCACTCAAGATTGCAGACACCGGAGTGGTTCTTAACTTGGGTGGCGTTGCTGTTTCAGGTAGCGCTCAAGCTCTGATTGCCGATCCACAGGTCCGCGCGGCCTACTTGGGGTATTAAATATGTTTCCATTTATTAACACCACTTTAATTGGAATTACATCGGGTTCTATTTATGCATTAATGGCAATAGCAATGGTTCTTGTCTGGCGGAGTACGAGAGTAATTAATTTTGCGCAAGCCAACATGGCGCTACTTTCAACGTACTTTGGTTATGAAGCGATGATCCATGCCAACTCATTCTGGATTGCACTTCCAGTTGCAATGGTGGGTGGTGCATTATTTGCCGCGATAATCGAATTAGTCTTTATGCGCCTATTAGTAAAGCGAAGTACAACCGGACCAATCGCTTCTGTGGCACCGATTATTGCCACCCTAGGTTTACTCGGAGTAATACGCGCCGTCGTAGCCTCGATATGGGGAGGTGCCGATGCACATATCCAAGGCCCAGTATCAAATACGGGTTATTCCATTGGGAAGCAGACTTTAGTTTTTTCACCGTTAAAACTACTCATTTTGGTGACAGTAGTCGTTCTTGTCTTATTTCTGACGCTGCTCTTCCAAAAAACAAATATTGGTTTAGCCCTTCGCGCATCGGCCTATTCACCTGAGATTGCCCGACTCTCTGGAATCAAAGTGGATTTTGTGCGCACGCTGGGCTGGTCACTCGCAGGGGCAGCTGGGGCAGTTGCTGGAATGTTTCAAACAGTTAATGGCAGTGGCACATTTTCGCCAGATTCAATTGAATTTGCACTTCTACTTGTTTCAGGTTTTATTGCCGCAGTTATTGGCGGTCTCGAAAGTCTGGTGGGTGCAATTATCGGAGGACTACTACTCGGTTTAGTTATCTCCTTTGTACTTATGTATATCAGTGGTTCACTATTTTTTATTGCGCCATTTGTAATCTTGCTTATTGTTCTCTTCATCCGCCCACAGGGAATCATGGGAGCAAAGGCGGCTCGACGTGCATAAGTTAAAAACTGCGAACCACTTTAGCCTCTTCATTGTCTTTGGCTTTATCCTGTTTTTACTTAGTAATCGAGTCGATGAACTGCGCGTTTATCAAGGTGCATCGGTTGCAGTGTTTGTCATCGCAATTTCATCAATTATTTTATTGACCGGTTATTCAGGCCAAGTTTCACTTGGTCATGGCGCTCTCATGGCGATAGGCGCATACGGTGCAGCCGTAGCCCGCAACGAACTGCATATTCCAATAATTCTCGCTCTCGTCGTTGCTGTGTTACTTGCATCAGTTGGCGGAGCACTTCTTGGCGCTGCCGCCGCGCGCCTATCGGGCCCATATTTAGCTGGCACAACGCTTGCTCTTGCAGTCGGTCTGCCATCTCTTGCTAATCAATTTGCAATTCTGGGCGGTGAACAAGGTTTGGTATTCGATGTCGGCTCTCCGCCAACGAAATTAGGCGCCGACTTCACGCAATATAAATGGTTCTTTTGGATCGCCGCCCTTGCCGCATTAATTTCAATGTGGCTGCTGAGCAATATTTTGCGCTCCAGGTACGGCCGAAACTGGCGGGCTGGGCGCAGCAACGAGGTCGCAGCCCAACTTTCAGGAATCAACACTGGCCGAAGCAAGATTCTGGCCTTTACGCTCAGTGCTGGCATTGCAGGGCTAGCGGGGGCACTCCTTTCTATGACCATCGGAACTGTCTCCCCTAGTGCTTTCCCACTAACCCTCTCTTTTTCACTACTTACTGGAGCAGTTCTATCTGGCGTAAGTACCCTCTCAGGCGTCATGATTGGAGCAGTGACGTTAGTGGCGATCCCAGAGATTGCAGATATGGTGGCAAACCGCATAGGTAGCTCTGAGAACATCACTACGAACTTGCCGGGCTTGATGGTCAGCACATTGTTGATTCTCGCTGTTCTATTTGTACCTAATGGACCAGTTGAGCAACACCGTGCACGTACTGCCAAGAAAGCGGCAAAGAGAAAGAGTTAATTTCGACCCAAACCCTCGATGGAAGGAAACACATGAAAGCAATGAATCGCCGGAAACTGTTCTCAGTTTCAGCGGTGCTTGCCGCAGCGAGCTTGGTTGCAACTGCAATCCCAGCTAACGCGGCTGAAGTTGGCGTAACGGCCTCTGAGATCAAACTCGGAATGACGTTGCCAATGACCGGAACCGCATCCCTCGGTTATAACAAGATCCCAGGCGCAGCTAAAGCCTACTTTGATTATCTCAATGCTAATGGTGGTGTAAATGGTCGCAAGATCACACTCATCGTTAAAGATGATCAATATGTACCAACCCAGGCTGTTACAAAGACCAACGAGCTAATCTTAAAAGATAAGGTCATGGCCCTGCTTGCACCTCTTGGAACTGCGAATGTAAAAGCAGTTGCATCTTCAGTTAACCCAGCCAAGCGCGGAGTTCCAGTTTTATTTGTTAACACTGGCTTTAGCGGTTTTGCTGATGTAAAGAAGTACCCAACAACATATTCCATCTTGCCTTCATACATTATGGAAGCCAAGATTATGGGTAAGTACATCGCCGAAAACCTTGCAGGTAAGAAAGTCGGACTTCTCTATCAAGATGATGACTTTGGAAGCGATGCGCTCGCAGGCTTTAAGGCCGCCGGCACTAATTTTACAGTTAAAGTTCCTTATGCATCCGGTTCACAGAGTGCAGCAACTGCAGCGGGCTGGATAACTAAGTTCAAGGCAGCCGAAGTTGATGTCGTTATTCTCTTTGGTGTAACAAGTGCATCCCTTTATATGCTGGCAACTGCAGCCGCACTCAAGTACTCACCACAGTGGATGATTGACTCTGTAGGCGGAGATTCAACAACTCTCAAACTTGCTGGCGTTCCTGCAGGCGTTCTTTACAACGCAATTGGCTTTTCGCCAGTGCCAGCAACGACAGATTTAGCTGATGAGTACGTCAAACTATTCTCAGATATTTATGCAAAGGCCGTCCCAGGATCGGCCTTCGACCTCAACGTTTTACTTGGAATGAACTCGGCTTTCATGACGGCTCAAGCCCTCAAAGCCGCTGGTCAAAATCCAACTCGTAAATCTTTGATGGCCGTGCTCAATACAAAGGGTTCGACTTTGTTTAACTCAGCACTCTCACCAGTTGGCTACACAGGCACAAGCCATGTCGGTCTAACCGGTGAGTGGGTCGGTAAATACTCTCCAACGGGAGATTTACTTCCTATTGGTGGCATATACACCACGTACACAACCGATTCAGGTGCTGGCGCAGTTGTTAAGTCAACATATAAGCGCCCAGCAATGCCAGCGAAGGGATTAACAAACTAATGAGAAAACAACGCTTCATTGCACTTCTTAGTGCAACGGCTCTTGTAACAGGAATTATCGTTTCGATTCCAGTTGCAGCTAACGCTGCACCTGCATGCGATGGCAAGTCACCAGTTCAAACATGTGTTGGCCTGACTTCAGATGGTGCTCCGTACATGATGATGGTTCCAGCTAACTTTGGTGGAACTGTCGCCTTGTACTCACATGGATACCGTTACAACATCGATATCCCTGCCGGAATTCCACTGATTGGTGGATATAAAGTCACCAATACTCCTGAGCCAGTTCCAGGTGGAAACTCTGCAGTTGCGCAGTATCTATTTAGTCAAGGAATCGCTGTTGTTGGTTCAGGTTTTGCGCGTCAAGGGTGGAATCCAGATTCAGCAATCGCAACAGACGTTGAGTTAATCGGCGTCTTTAAAGCACAGTTCCCAGCAACAACGAAGGTTATTGCATGGGGATCATCCCTTGGTGCGGTTATCACGCAAGGTCTTGCTGAGAAGCATCCAGAGCTCATCTCTGCAGCTGCACCAATGTGTTTAGCTGACAATGTTCCAGCTGAATTAACTATGGCTGGAGATTTCCTATGGGGCCTCAAAGTTCTATTTGATCCAACGATTAAGGCTGGAAACTACTCAGCAGGGGCAGCTGGAAACGCAGAAGCCTATGGCGACTTAGTTAAGGTCTTCACCGTAATGGGCAAGTTGCAGGCATCGCTTACAACAAATGCTTGGCCAGATACTTCATCGCCAACAGGAAAAGCTTTAGCTGCCGGTGGAGTTCCACCACGCAGTGCGCTCTTGTTGCTTGGCTTAATGGCTGGACTTCCAACTCAATCTGCACACTTTGACTCCATAAGTGGACCAGCTGGCGCATTAAAGCTTTCATTCCCGCTAGCAATTAGTCCAGCCCTTGCAATCCTTGAAAATGGAACAAATGCTGCAGCTCTTGCAATTCTTGCAACCCAAGATGTTGAACTTCAAGCAGGGGGTGCAATCTTTGATAACACAAAGACTGATTATGCCGCTCGTATTGATAATGAGCGTGTGGTCTTTAACGCAGCGCTTTCTGGAAACACTGTTATCGATGCTCTTCTCGGCGCGATATCTCCTGCTAATCCTGGTGCACCACGCGCCGTAGGAAGTGCAGCTGCGATTGCAAAGATGAATGCTCTCCATAGCAACTCTGGAAAAATAAATGTTCCAACTATTCTGATGACTGGTGTTGCAGATCCAATTACTCCAGCAGGTGCTTCACAGCGCGTTGTTGATGCATATGCAGAGCAGTTTGCTAAAGAAAAAATGGCGGCTTTTGCAGCCTACAAGAGCACTAAGACTTATGTTGCTCCAGTTAATAAATTGCTCATGTTATGGAATACAACTCCAGGTAAGGGTTACACCACCTTTGATGCTGCGGGCTCTCCAATTACTTCAACCCCAGCAGCCACTGGTACAAACCACTGTAACTTCTCAACTGCTCAACTACTGGTAGTTGCGAAGTCACTTGTGAGCACCAGTGCAACCGGTAAGTTGCCATCAGGAGGAGCAATCGTGACTGCAGGCCGAAAAGCTGGCAATCTCGTACTTGATCCTGAGTTCCACGCACCACTGCTTAAGTACTACAACCAGTAAAACGCACAATCGAGGGTAATAGCGGGGGTCTGGCCTAAAGCCAGGCCCCCGTTTTCCTTTACTCTTAGCCCCTAATGATTACCGTAGCCAGTGCCGATGAGATGTTTAATCTCGGTAAAAGGCTCTCGGCGCATTTTAAGCGGGGAGATTTAGTTTTAATTAATGGTCCGCTCGGCGCCGGTAAAACCGTATTGGCCCAAGGCATTGGAAGCGGCCTTGGAATCACGGATGTCACCTCACCAACTTTTGTTATTTCTAGAGTTCACAAAGCACCTTTACCCTTGATTCATGTGGACGCGTATCGCTTATTAGATACTGAAAATCCAAACCTCTATATAGATGACTTAGATTTAGATATTGAAAACTCGGTCACAGTAATTGAATGGGGCGGCGCCGAATCGGCACGTTTGAGTGAGGATCGACTGGAAATCACGATTGATAGAAGCGATGAGTTACGAAAAGTTGATATTAGAGCCGTCGGAAATCGTTGGGCGGGATTCTCGATATGACAATCTCGCTTGCAATTGACACATCAACATCTAGAACAAGTGTTGGCATAATTGAAGACGGCAAATTAATCTGGAGTGGTTTTCGTGATGGCGCAACTGCCCATGGACCAGCTTTACCGGCACTTGTCCAAGAGGCAATTGCGGGTCGGGTCATTGATGAAGTTGTTGTTGGAATGGGACCTGGACCATTTACAGGTCTGCGTATCGGTATCGCATTTGCGCACAGTTTTGCTCTTGCTCGCGGTATTTACGTCCGCGGAGTCTGCTCGCTCGATGCAATCGCAGCGCAAGTTACCTCTAAAGATTTTGTTATTACAGTTGATGCACGGCGCAAAGAGGTTTATTGGGCGCGTTATATTGATGGTGTTCGTGTGGGCGAACCTGCAGTTAATTTTCCAGCTGTAGTAGCCGGTACTGAAATCTATAGCGAACTATTTCCAGACCTATTAGCAATGGTTGCGCTAAGTGAAAATATTACGGAGCCGATTTACTTGCGACATCCAGATGCAGTTGCAACGGCGGATCGCTAAATGATTACTTATCGCGATGCCATGTCGCTAGATCTTCCAGTTTTAGTCTCGATGGAAAAGATTTTATTTGCCGACTCACCGTGGTCAATGGGTCAATTCAAGGAAGAGTTCAAAGGCGTTCCGCGCACACATTTCTTTACCGTTGCCGTCGATGGCAATAACCAGATTATTGGCTATGCCGCCGTTATGGTCCCTGCCCCTGGCGTTGAGGCCGATGTCTTAACGGTCGGAGTCCTGCCCGAGTACCGCAAAGCCGGTATTGGAACGGCCTTTATGGAGCAGTTGGAAAACTGGGCCAGCGATAAAGAGTCCAACGCCATGATGCTCGAAGTTGGCGTTAATAATGCAGGTGCAATCGCCCTCTATGAGTCCCTTGGCTACTCAAAGATTTCAGTCCGTAAAAATTACTACGGCAACGGTCTCGATGCTCTCGTCATGCGAAAAGATTTATGATGAGTCAAGCAATTATTCTAGGAATTGAAACGTCGTGCGATGAAACTGCAGTTGGAATTGTTCAGGGCCGCACATTACTAGCTAATGTCATCGCATCGAGTGTTGAAGAGCATGCGCGCTTTGGTGGCGTAGTTCCAGAGATTGCAAGTCGTGCTCACTTAGAAGCTATGCAGCCAACAATTACACAAGCGTTAAATACCGCCAAGATTTCACTTGCCGACATCGATGCCGTTGCAGTTACTGCCGGTCCCGGCTTAGTTGGTGCCTTACTAGTTGGCGTAGGTGCAGCAACTGGTTTAGCACTCGGTTTAGATAAGCCAATCTTTGCAGTAAACCACTTAGCTGCACATATTAGTGTCGACGCCCTTACTCACTCCGAAGTTTTAGATCCCACAATTGCTTTACTTGTAAGTGGGGGACACTCATCACTCTTACAAGTTAATGACATCACTGGATCAATTATTAAACTGGGTGCGACCATGGACGATGCTGCCGGTGAGGCTTTTGATAAAATCGCGCGAGTTATGAAGTTAGGCTTTCCAGGAGGGCCGGCAATTGATGCCCTTGCTAAAGAGGGCGATGCCGATTCAATTAGTTTTCCACGCGGCCTGACAACGGCTAATGATTGGCAAACTCGCCCATTTGATTTCTCTTTCTCTGGTTTAAAAACCGCCGTTACAAGATATTTAGAGGCCACACCAGGTTATGCCAAGGCCAATGTCGCTGCCTCCTTTCAAGAAGCGATTGTCGACGTTCTGCTCCTTAAATCCTTGGCAGCCTGCAAGGCAAGTGGGATTGATTCATTGTTGATCGCTGGCGGCGTTGCCGCTAACTCACGATTGCGCGCCGTGGCTCAAGAGCGTTGCGACAAGGCGGGCATCCGTCTTCGCATTCCAGTCCCTGGACTATGTACCGATAACGGCGCGATGGTCGCCGCCCTTGGCTCCCTCATGGTTGCCGCCGGGCGCAGCCCCAGCCCTTTCGCCTTTGACGCTGACTCCAGCCTGCCAGTGGAGACAATCAGCCTGGTTTAGCCCGATTTGCCGTAGGGAATAGGCCCTAATACCCTTGCGTTAGCACTCACGGGCCCACACTGCTAACGGGCTCGCACGAGGAAAACAACGCACAAAAGGAGCTATGTACATGGCAATTAAGCCACTAGAAGATCGCATCGTTATTAAGACTAACGAGGCTGAGACAACAACAGCATCAGGTCTAGTAATTCCAGATACAGCAAAAGAGAAGCCACAAGAGGGCGTTGTCATTGCTGTTGGTCCAGGTCGCTTTGATGATGGCGTTCGCGTTCCAATGGATGTCAAAGTTGGCGACGTAGTTCTCTACAGCAAGTACGGCGGAACTGAAATTAAGCACGGCGGAGATGACCTATTGGTTCTCTCGGCTCGCGATATTCTCGCTGTAATCGAGAAGTAGATGGGAAAGTCCCTTCAATTCGACGACCACGCACGTCGTGCGATGGAACGTGGCGTCAATATTCTTGCCGACACAGTCAAGGTAACTCTTGGACCTAAGGGTCGCAATGTTGTTATCGCTAAATCTTTCGGCGCTCCAATCATTACAAATGATGGTGTAACAATTGCTAAAGAGATTGAACTCTCTGATCCAGTTGAAAACATGGGCGCACAGTTAGTTAAAGAAGTTGCAACTAAGACCAACGACGTTGCCGGAGACGGAACAACAACTGCGACAGTCCTAGCTCAAGCAATGGTTAAAGAGGGAATCCGTAACTTAGCCGCTGGTGCACAGCCAATGGATATTAAAGCCGGAATCGAAGCTGCAGTCGCTGCAGTCTCTGAAAAACTTAGCGCGCAGGCAACTCCAGTAAGTGGCAAAGCACAGATTGCCGATGTTGCAACAATTTCAGCACAAGATCGCGCAATCGGAGATTTAATCTCTGAGGCGATGGATCGCGTTGGTAAAGATGGCGTTATCACTGTGGAAGAGGCGTCAACTACTGGTCTAGATCTTGAGTTCACTGAGGGAATGCAGTTCGATAAGGGCTATATCTCTCCATACTTTGTTACCGATCAAGATCGTATGGAGGCAATCCTTGAAGATGCCTACGTACTTATCTCAGCTGGAAAGATTTCAGCTCTAGCTGAGTTGCTTCCAATTCTTGAAAAGGTATCGGCATCATCGAAGCCGCTTCTAATCATCGCCGAAGATATTGAGGGTGAAGCCCTTTCTACGTTGGTCGTTAACCGTATGCGTGGAGTTTTTGCCTCGGCTGCCGTTAAGGCACCTGGCTTTGGAGATCGACGCAAAGCGATGTTGCAAGATATTGCAACGCTAACTGGTGGCCAAGTTATTTCAGCCGAGGTTGGAATGAAACTTGATGCCGTTACTTTGGAAGATCTCGGTCGCGCACGTCGCATCGTGGTCACTAAGGATGCAACAACAATCGTTGAAGGCGCTGGAGACAAGGCCGCAGTTGCTGGCCGCGTTAACGAGCTTCGCAAAGAGATTGAAAACTCGGACTCCTCATGGGATAAAGAGAAGTTGCAAGAGCGAGTAGCAAAGCTTGCTGGTGGAGTCTGCGTTATCAAAGTCGGTGCACACACTGAGGTCGAACTCAATGAGAAGAAGCACCGCCTTGAAGATGCAATCTCTGCAACACGTGCTGCAGTTGAAGAGGGAATCGTTGTTGGCGGAGGCGCAGCACTTGTGCATGCAGCCGATGTTCTAGAGGGCGATCTTGGATTCACTGGAGATAAGGCCGTCGGAGTTCGCTTAGTTCGCAAAGCATGCGATGAGCCACTTCGTTGGATTGCAGAAAACGCTGGACTTGAAGGCTACGTGGTAGTTGCAAAAGTTCGTGCAATGAAAGATAACGAAGGCTTTAATGCCGCAACTGATGTCTATGGCGATCTTGCAAAAGATGGCGTTATCGATCCAGTTAAAGTAACGCGTTCAGCACTTGCTAATGCTGCATCGATTGCTGCAATGTTCATTACAACTGAAGCAGTTGTATTCGAACGTCCAGCCGATGCACCAGCAGATGCCGGCGGCAGTGGTCATTCACATGGCCCTGGTGGACACTCACACTAAAAAAAGAAGTTAAGAAAACCCCCTACAGAATTAACTGTGGGGGGTTTTCCTATTATCTAACTCAGGAGGAGAGTAGAAAATTACGATGCGTGCGATGCGGCGGGATTACTAACTCTTTCAATAATTGTTAAACGATCATCTTCTGATAACCCGCCCCAAATTCCATAGGGCTCTTGCACAGCTAAGGCATGAGTTCGGCAAGCAATTAATACTGGGCATGCGGCACAAATTGCTTTGGCGCTATTTTCACGGTTGCGCCGACGTGGTCCGCGTTCGCCATCGGGATGGAAGAACATCTCACTGGGCAGGTCACGGCAGGCGCCTTTTTGCTGCCATTCCCATTCATCGGCGATGGGGCG
>JBAXFS010000043.1:0-11732 GCA_037139795.1 Actinomycetes bacterium | reverse complement strand
GTCGATCAAAGCGATCAGCGATTACACCTGCAATTGGGCCTAAGAAAACCGCCGGCAATAGACGTGCAATAAAGACCCCTGCAATTGCAAAGTTAGCCGTTGAATAACTACCACCCGAGAGTTGTTGGGCAAGGGCCGTTGTTGCCAACAGGCCCAACCAGTCGCCAAGGGATGAGAAGACCATGGAGTTCCAGAGCTTTCGAAAGGGGCGAATCGCTAGTACGCCGCGAGTCTCATCCTGCGCTGGAGCGGCAGGGGTTGGCAGCGTTCTAGACATGCGCGAAGTCTATCGGGGGCTACTGATGCCTTCCATATCCCTTAAAAAGGCCTATTTATGCGGATTATTGCGTGTAGCACATTAAGGTATTTGTGCTACGTTACGGGCATGACAACAACAGCAAAAAAGACAAAGAAGGCAAGAGAGTCCGAGAGGGGTGCGGATTCAACAATTAATACACAAAGCGTTGGCGTGCGCGAACTTCGTCAATCCGCCTCAAAAATATTGGATCAAGTTAAAGATGGTGTTGTATTTGAAATCACCGAACATGGCGTTCCGGTAGCTCGATTGGTTCCAATCACTAAATCCTTATACGAGGAATACATAGCGGCTGGATTAATAATTCCAGCAGAAAATCCCATAACACATTTCGAGATGCCTACATTCAAATTGAAAGGCAAGAAGACTTCCACGGAAGTTCTAATGGAAATGCGCGCAGAGGAACGATATTGAGCTGGTATCTTGATAGTTCTGCAATCTTAAAGCTGATCCTTGCTGAAACTGAATCAAAGGCGCTTGTTAATTTCCTGTCTGAAGAGACGATCACTTCAACTATCTCTAGAGTTGAAGTGATCCGTACACTCAATCGCATGTATCCACTTTCTGTCATAAAAGGTAAAGAAATTCTCTCTAATTTTTTATTGACGCCCATGAACCCAGCAATCCTAAGTTCTGCGGAGAACTTTCCTGAATCAATTACCCTTAGATCACTTGATGCTATCCAGGTCGCCACAGTGATCTTTTTAGATAAATCTGTTGAGGGCGTTGTAACTTACGACAAACAAATGATTAAGAATGCCAAAGAACTAGGAATTAAAGTGGCATCCCCCGGAATGAAATAGTAACTTAAGCTTTTTTCGCTTTAGCTTTTCCGGTCGCAGCTTTTTTAGTAGCCTTTTTTGCGCCAGCTTTTTTCACAACATTTTTAGTAAGTGTCGGTGCAGTGTCACCTTTTTTTGGCTTGGCTGCAGCTTTCTTTCGCGACTTCTTAGGTGATGGACCGTTCTCGGCCTCCCATGCACGGCGACCTGCAAGGAGTTCTAATCCGCGCTCCAGAGTCATGCCCTCTGCGGTATCACCGCGTCGCAACGTTGCATTGGTTTCGCCATCAGTGACATACATGCCAAAGCGGCCATCTTTAATAATTAATGGCTTCTCGCTCACTGGATCAACGCCCAGCTCTTTTACTGGCGGTTTTGCAACACCGCGACGGCGCTCTTTTGGCTTTGAATAAATCTCAAGGGCCTCATCTAGCGTTAATGAAAATAGTTGATCCTCTGATGTAAGAGTGCGGCTATCGAGACCGGCCTTTAGGTACGGACCGTATCGACCATTTTGAATCGTAATGTCATCGCCAAGAGCATTAGTACCGAGAGTGCGCGGCAGTGATAAAAGTTGGAGCGCATCTTCATATGTGACTGTGTCAAGTGTCATCGTCGAAAGAAGTGATGCGGTCTTAGCCTTTGGTGCATCGGCTTTTTTACGTTTCTTCTTTCCCGATGCAGTTAATTCTGGTTCAACAACGGGTAGAACTTCAGTGATGTAAGGACCAAAGCGTCCGCTCTTTGCAATAACTGGAAAGCCGGTTTCGGGATCAATACCTAATTCACGCTCACCTGAAGGGGCCTCTAATAATTCAATTGCTTTAGCCAGCGTTAACTCATCGGGTGCTAAAGACTCTGGAATATTTGCTAACTTGCGCTCTTCATCGGGCAAGTTCTGTTGCAAATAAGCACCGTAGCGACCAACACGGATTTCAATCGTGTCAGATAAATTCATAGTGTTCGTTGCGCGTGCATCGATAACACCGAGGTCTGCAGATAATTCATTTAGTCCAGGTTGTCCATCGACGCCGTAGAAGAAATCGCGGAGCCAATCAACACGACCAGCTTCGCCAGCTGCGATCTTGTCTAGATCCTCTTCCATGCTGGCAGTAAATTCATAATCAACCAACTTAGTGAAGTGTGTTTCCAATAGGCCTGTCACTGAAAATGCGAGGAAAGTTGGTACTAATGCGCGGCCACGTTTGTATACGTAACCGCGATCTTGAATAGTTTGAATAATTGATGCGAAAGTTGATGGGCGACCAATGCCGAGCTCTTCTAACTTCTTAACAAGGGTTGGCTCGGTATAGCGAGCTGGTGGCTTAGTTTCATGGCCTTCACAGGTGTATTCATTGACCTTAACGCTTTGTCCAAGCGTCATCGCTGGCAGGCGCTTATCTTCAGTCTCTTCGTCTCTGTTCTCATCGGTGGCGATGTCATCGTAGGCTGCAAGAAAGCCTGGGAAAGTGATAACCGAACCGTTAGCGCGAAAAATAGTTGCTTTGCCATCATTTGTTGCGGCATCAAAATCAACGCGCATCTGCATTTTTTTAGCATCGGCCATTTGGGATGCAACGGTGCGTTTCCAAATTAAGTCATAGAGTGCAAACTCGTCGCGCGATAATTCTGGTGCAAGCTCACCTGGAGTTTTAAATGTCTCTCCTGCGGGACGAATTGCCTCGTGCGCCTCTTGAGCATTCTTAGTTTTACCAACGTATGTGCGTGGTGCATCTGCAACATGGTCAGCGCCATATAAAGACTTCGCTGCCTTGCGCGCGGCTTCAATGGCTTGTGAAGACAAGTTGATGCTGTCAGTACGCATGTACGTGATGTAGCCATTTTCATACAGGCGCTGTGCAATGCGCATCGTGATTTGTGCGCCCCAACCAAGACGGCTACCCGCGTCTTGTTGCATGGTCGATGTTGTAAAAGGTGGCTTAGGTCGCTCGGTTCGTGGACTCTCCTCCATCGACTTAACCGTCAACGATGAAGAGTTAAGGCTCTCAACTAAATGCTTAGCGCCGGTTTCATCGAGTAATAAAATGTTAGCCAACGATTTTTCTTTTACTGCGCCGTCGGCGCCAAAATCTGATGTAGCTGCAACGCGCTTGCCATCTACCTCTAATAGGCGGGCATTAAAGCCAAGAGCAGTAGCTGCTGCCAGATCCCACCAACCCGATGAGATGAAGGCCATGCGTTCGCGCTCTTTTTCAACGATTAAGCGTGTAGCAACGGATTGCACACGGCCGGCTGAAATACGTGGCATGACTTTCTTCCACAAAACAGGGGAGAGTCTGTAACCAAACAAACGATCGAGAACACGTCGCGTTTCTTGGGCGTCGATTAAGTGATAGTCCAAGTCGCGCGTGTTTTCAACGGCCTCGAGAATCGCCTCTTTAGTAATCTCATTAAAAACCATGCGCTTAATCGGAACTTTAGGTTTTAAAACCTCAACTAAGTGCCAGGCAATAGCTTCGCCTTCGCGGTCCTCGTCCGTTGCCAGAATTAACTCTTCGGCGTTTTTCATGAGCGCTTTTAACTCAGCGACTTTTGCCCGCTTGTCGGGGTTAATGACGTACAAGGGGGCGAAATCATTTTCAATATCAACGCCCTCTTTAGCCCAGGCGATTTTTTTATATTCAGCGGGGATATCTGCAGCGCGCTGAGGAAGATCACGAATATGGCCGACGCTAGCCTCGACGACGTAACCGTCGCCGAGGTAGCTGCCAATTTTCCTGGCCTTTGCCGGTGATTCAACAATCACCAACTTAATCAGGTCAGTTTTAACTTTAGCCATGTAGTCCTTTAACTCGGGGAAGTGCGGACTTTACTTAGACGAGAATCGCGGTTGCTTGACGACGGTTGCGAATCAATGCAGCGATGATGACAAGGGTTGCGCCGATGCCGATGATTGTGCTGATTGTTGTGCTTCCGCCGAGAGCAAGAGAGACGATTGCTGGAGTAATTAAGAGACCAACCAAGTTCATTACCTTGATAAGTGGGTTGATCGCTGGGCCTGCAGTGTCCTTGAAAGGATCTCCAACAGTGTCACCAATGATCGTTGCAGCATGTGCATCAGAGTTCTTTCCGCCATGATGTCCATCTTCAACCATCTTCTTAGCGTTATCCCAAGCTCCGCCTGAGTTAGATAAAAAGACTGCCATCAGCGTTCCAGTACCGATTGCACCTGCAAGGTATGCACCAAGTGCGCCAACGCCAAGGCCGAAGCCAACTGCGATTGGTGCCATAACTGCGAGTAAACCTGGAGTTGCAAGTTCGCGGAGTGAATCGCGAGTACAGATATCAACTACACGACCGTAGTCAGGCTTCTCGGTGTAATTCATGATTCCTGGGTGCTCAATGAACTGCTTGCGAACTTCAACAACAACTGCGCCTGCTGCACGAGACACTGCATTAACTGCAAGACCTGAGAAGAGGAAGACAACTGCTGCGCCGATTATCAAACCGACTAAGTTGCGTGGATTAGCAACATCGAGAATTCCTTGGAACTGAAGTGCTAGACCAGCTGCGCTCTGCCCAGCATCTAGAACAGCTTGCTTGATTGCATCAGTGAAGGCACCGAACAAAGCTGTAGCTGCAAGAACTGCGGTAGCGATTGCAATTCCCTTTGTGATCGCCTTAGTTGTGTTACCAACAGCATCGAGTTGAGTAAGAATCTTTGAGCCTTCGCCCTCAACATCGCCAGACATTTCAGCGATACCTTGTGCGTTATCTGAAATTGGACCAAAAGTATCCATTGCAACGATTACACCAACAGTTGTTAGCAAACCTGTACCAGCTAGAGCGATAGCAAGAAGTGAGAGAACAATGCTTCCGCCGCCAAGCAAGAACGCACCGAATACTGCCGATGCGATCAAGATTGCAGAGTAAACAGCTGACTCAAAACCAACTGAAATACCAGCCAAAATTACGGTTGCAGCGCCTGTTTCAGATGAAGCTGCAACGTCGTTTACTGGACGTCGGCCAGTCTCAGTGAAGTAGCCAGTTAGTACCTGAATTGCTGCAGCAAGTGCGATACCGATTAATACCGCACCAATTGCTAGCACGCGTGGATTTGTTGTACCTGCAGTTGCAACTGCCTCTGGAGATAGTCCAGTAAGAAGTGTGAAACTAGATGGAAGGTAAGTAAATGTTGCGAGCGCAGTTAGACCTGCACTGATGATTGCCGAGATGAAGAATGAGCGGTTGATAGCGGTCATTGCTGACTTATCAGTGCTGCGAAGCTTCGTTAAGAAGATTCCGATAACAGCTGTGACAGTTCCAATTGCTGGAACGATTAATGGGTAGATAAGTCCGGCATCACCGAAAGCGGCTTTACCAAGAATTAATGCGGCAACGAGAGTTACTGCATATGACTCAAATAAGTCTGCGGCCATTCCGGCGCAGTCTCCGACGTTATCTCCAACGTTGTCAGCGATTGTTGCTGCGTTACGTGGGTCATCTTCTGGAATATTCTTTTCAACTTTACCTACAAGGTCAGCTCCAACGTCTGCTGCCTTCGTAAAGATTCCGCCGCCGACGCGCATAAACATTGCGAGCATCGCTGCGCCGAAACCAAAGCCTTCAAGGACTGATGGTGCATTTTCGCGGTAGATGATTACAACAAGGGATGCGCCGATTAGGCCAAGACCCACAGTTGTCATACCAACGACGCCACCTGTACGGAAAGCGATTTGAACGGCCTTCTGGCCATCCTTATTACGAGCAGCATCTGCAACGCGCACATTTGCACGAACTGCGAGCCACATTCCGTTGTAACCGACGAGAGCAGAGAATGCCGCGCCGACAAGGAAGAAGATTGATCGACCGATACGAATATCGGCAGCACCTGGAAGTGCAAACAAGAGCACGAACACGATTGCTACGAAGTAAGAGAGAGTACGGAACTGGCGATTTAAGAATGCCGCCGCTCCCTCTTGAACTGCCTCTGCGATTTCGCGCATTTTGGCGGTGCCATCAGTGGCTGCCAAAACCTGTGCACGTAATGCATAGGCAACACCTAGTGCGCCAAGCGAAATCGCAAGGACGACGTAGACGAGGTTGAGGTTTGATCCGGTTACTTGCACGAGTGATACGGTGCTAGAAGCACGCATAAGTTCTCCTCCATTGGAGTTTTAAGGGCGCCTCGTCGGATAGGTCGGCGCAAAGACTAGGGAAGTTTAAGCACTAAAGGGCCAAAAAGTGAAAACATACATATCTATTAACCCCTTCCGTCAAAGATCACATCCTTGGGAATCGCTCATTTACGCGGAACCTCTTCCTGACAGCCTCTATCTTTTGGCTCGGTCAGGATAGGCTCAGCCGATGAACCTCTTTAATGCTCACTCGATCGTCGCCGACCTTGGGCTTATCGGGGTCCTCGGCATCATTTTTGCCGAAACCGGCCTTTTGATCGGCTTGGCATTTCCTGGCGACTCGCTCCTGTTCATCGCCGGGGTTGCCGCCTCTGGCTCGGGGGCTGCGATTCTGGGCCAGGCACACCTCTCGACGGTTGGCCTAGTTATTGGGGCGCCAATCGCAGCAACCCTTGGTGGTCTGGTTGGTTATTTCTTTGGCGAAAAGTATGGGCGAAAGTTATTCGATCGTCCCGAAGGTCGGGTTTTCAATCACGAAAAAGTTGTAACCACTGAAAAGTGGTTACGGAAATATGGTCCTGGCAAGGCACTTCTATTCGCGCGCTTTGTTCCATTTGTGCGCACACTGATAAATCCAATGTGCGGCATAGTTGGAATGGATAAGAAAAAGTTTTTCTTCTACAACGCCCTTGGCGCACTAATTTGGACTGAGCTAGTAATCGGCCTTGGATATGTTCTAGGTGAAAAACTCAAGGGCTCTGTAGATACTTACCTATTGCCAATAATTGCCGTGATCATTTTCGTAAGTTTAATTCCAGTATTTATTGAGATATTTCGCGAATGGCAAACGCGCAAACACCACAAATAATTTAAAGACCTAAATCCTCTAACTGGTAAGCGGCGCGGTATTCATATCCGGCCTCTTTAATTTTTGGTGCCGCGCCTCGCTCGACGATTACTGCTACGCCAACAACTATCGCGCCAGCTTCAAGTAATGCCTCTACTGCGGTTAAAACTGAACCACCAGTAGTAGATGTATCTTCAACGGCTAGTACGCGCTTGCCCTTTACATCAGGGCCTTCAATACGACGTTGCAACCCATGAGCCTTCTCGGCCTTGCGAACAACGAATGAATCAATCTTTTTTCCTCGCTGTGCGGCAATGTGCATCATTGCATTTGCAACTGGATCGGCGCCAAGGGTTAACCCGCCGACAGCGTCGTAATCTAAATCCTTTGTTAGCTCCAACATAACTTCGCCAACCAAGGGTGCTGCTTCGTGATCCAGAGTTACACGGCGAAGATCCACGTAGTAGTCGGCCTCTTTTCCAGAAGACAAAATTACTTTCCCGTGTACAACTGCCTTTTTAATAATCTGCTCTTTTAGCGCATCGCGTGAATTCATAAGGGCGAGCCTACTATCTAAGTAATCTCACCCCTCCCGCTAGCCCTTTTGGGTTGGTGAAGTTATTATCGTCCACACTATGGCATCAAAGAAGACTCCTTCAGCACAGAAACTTGCTCGGAAAAAGGGCTCTACTTCTGGGCTATTAGCCGATGGAATCGAATTAGATGATTTCGTTTCAAACCTGGACTTATCAGGAAATTTAACTTTCTTGTCCGCTAAACCAAAAAAGTCTGGCTCACTTAAGAAGTAATTACTGTTCTTCTTTGTAAATTATTACTTCGCTACTTTGGCGCTGAACTAAACTCTTATGTGATTTGGAATCAATAAGGGCGTTTACTTCGATACGAAGTTGTGCAACTTCTATCGCCATATTGGCCATCGCTGATTCCAGATCGATGATCCGTTTTATCCCGGCGTGATTTATGCCTTCGCCTACAAGTTTTTGAACTGCACGCAGCAATGCGATATCGCGTAGTGAATAGCGACGATTGCGACCTTCGGTTCTACTTGGGGAGACTAAACCCGAACGATCATATTGGCGAAGCGTTTGTGGATGTAAACCTGAAATCTCTGCAGCTACAGAGATAATATAAACTGCGGCATCATCGGGTGGTATGTCGCTATTAACTTCTTCGCTCATGACTTTGCCTTACTAATTAGATCTGCGCGCACATTTTCATGCGAAGTTTCTTCAGCAAATATTTTTAACGCTTCCAACGCTTTACCATCAATGCGCTGTGGGACTTGAACATCGACCGTTACAAGTAAATCTCCAGTTGTGGAACCTTTGGTAATGCCTCGGCCCTTAACGCGAAGCGTGCGACCGTTAGAAGTCCCCGGCGCAATTCGTACGGTGACATCCTCGCCCGTTAACGTCGGAACTTTAATATCGGCGCCAAGTGCCGCCTCTGCAAAAGTAACCGGCAACGTCAACGTTAAGTTTTCGCCTTTTCTAGCAAAAATTGGATGCGGTTTTACGTGAAGCAGAATGAATAAATCTCCTGAACCAGCCTCACCCGATGCGCCTTTTCCTTTGACGCGAATCTTGGCGCCGTCATTGACCCCGGCCGGTACGCGAGCAGTAATGTTTTGAGTTACGCCACGATCGGTAGAAAGCCGTAAATCTAGATTTGTGCCAAGGATTGATTCACGAAAAGTGATTGAGGCCTCGGTCTGTAAGTCCTGACCTTTTTGAGGTCCTCGGCGTCCACCACCAAAAAGGTTTGCAAAAATATCCTGCGGGTTTCCGCTCCCAAAGAAGTCATTAAAGTCGCCGCCTTGTTGGGCGCCCCCACGTCCACCTTGAGGTGCACGAAATCCCCCGCGCTCATATAGTGCGCGAGCTTCGTCGTATTCAGCCCGCTTTTTAGCATCGGAGAGAATCTCATAGGCCTCTGAGATGCCTTTGAACTTATCTTCCTTAACCGCATCACCCTTATTTTTATCGGGATGTAGCTCGCGCGCTAAGGCCCGATACTTCTTTTTAATCTCATCGGCGCCCGCCTTTTTATCTATGCCGAGGATTTTATAAAAATCCTTCTCGTATAAATCTTTGGCGGCCATGGAAATTACTCCCCGGCTGGATCGGTGACAGCAACCCGGGCAGGGCGCAAGATGCGCTCCTTATATTTATATCCGGACTGCAAGATCTTTGTCGCTGTTGGGACAGCCACATCGGCAGAAGTGTCATGCATAAGCGCTTCATGAATTTGTGGATCAAAGGCTTCGCCTTCGGTACCGTATTTTTCTAAGCCAATGCGAGCAGTAATTGAATTGAGTTGATCGGCGATAGCTTTAAAGCCGCCAGTTAATTCACCGTGTTGCTCGGCGCGATCGACATCATCGAGCAATGCAAGGAGTTCGGTAAGAACTGCTCCGATTGCCATGTCGTGCGCTAATGAACGATCGCGCTCTACGCGCTTTCGATAGTTCGCGTATTCAGCTTGAAGCCGCTGTAAATCACTAGTGAGAGTAGCTACCGGATCAATTATCTGATCCGGTGCTACATCCTCAACTAGTTCATCTACAGGTTGTGTAGCTTCGCTCACTCAACGACCTCAGCGTCTTCAACACCATCTTCATGTGCGGCACCTTCACTGTTAGCTGCACCAGCTGCCGCTGCGCCGGCATACATTGCGGCCCCAAGAGCTTGGCTGAGAGTTGAAACTTTTTCAGTTGCACTCTTAATCATCTCGAAGTTGGAACCACCAAGGGCGGTTTGAAGTTCAGTAAGGGCTGCTTCAGTCTCAGTTTTCTTTTCGAGTGATTCGCCTTCACTAAGTTTTTCTTCATTGTCTTTGATGAACTTCTGTGTTGAGTAAAGAAGTGAGTCTCCAGTATTGCGGATTTCGGCCTCTTCTTTACGCTGACGATCTTCTTCAGCGTGAGATTCAGCATCCTCCATCATGCGAGAGATTTCATCCTTTGAAAGTGCAGATCCGCCAGTGATGGTCATGCTCTGCTCTTTGCCGGTTCCTAAATCTTTAGCTGATACGTGAACGATTCCGTTAGCATCGATATCGAAAGTAACTTCGATCTGTGGAATTCCACGTGGTGCAGGTGGTAGACCAGTGAGTTCGAACATGCCTAGCTTCTTGTTATAAGCCGCCATTTCACGCTCGCCTTGGTAGGCCTGGATCTGTACCGCTGGCTGATTATCATCGGCCGTTGTAAAGATTTCGCTGCGCTTAGTAGGAATTGTTGTGTTGCGCTCGATTAAACGTGTCATAACGCCGCCCTTGGTTTCAATACCAAGTGAGAGTGGAGTTACATCAAGGAGAAGAACATCTTTAACTTCACCCTTTAACACACCGGCTTGAAGTGATGCTCCGACAGCTACAACCTCGTCAGGGTTTACACCCTTATTTGGCTCTTTGCCGCCAGTTAATGATTTAACAAGCTCAACAACTGCTGGCATACGTGTTGATCCGCCAACAAGTACAACGCTTTGGATTTTGTTAATTGGAATTCCTGCATCCTTTAGAACCGCTAAGAATGGTTTCTTGCAACGGTCAAGGAGTGCACCAGTTAACTGTTGGAACTGTGCGCGAGTAATTGTCTCGTCCATGAATAATGGATTCTTTTCAGCATCAACGGTGATGTAAGGCAAGTTGATTGATGCAGATTGTGAAGATGAAAGTTCGATCTTCGCTTTCTCTGCAGCTTCACGAACACGCTGCATCGCCATCTTATCTTTTGTTAAATCAATTCCATTTTGTGAACCAAAGTTCTGAACGAGGAAATCAACTAGTGCTTGATCCCAATCGTCTCCACCTAAGTGGTTATCGCCATTGGTCGCTTTAACTTCAACAACACCATCGCCGATTTCAAGAAGTGAAACGTCGAAAGTTCCGCCACCTAAGTCGAATACAAGAATGGTCTGCTCTTGATCAGCTTTATCAAGACCATATGCGAGCGCTGCCGCAGTTGGCTCGTTGATAATGCGTAGAACATTCAGGCCAGCGATTTCGCCAGCTTCTTTAGTTGCCTGACGCTGTGCGTCATTGAAATATGCAGGTACCGTAATAACGGCATCGGTTACTGTCTCACCAAGGTAAGACTCAGCATCGCGCTTTAACTTTTGGAGTATGCGTGCTGAGATTTCTTGGGATGTGTATTTCTTGCCGTCGATATCGACGGACCAATTTGTGCCCATATGGCGCTTTACCGAACGGATTGTGCGCTCAACGTTTGTGACGGACTGGCGCTTGGCCACCTCGCCTACGAGAACCTCGCCATTTTTTGCGAAAGCCACAATCGACGGAGTCGTGCGTGCGCCTTCGGCATTAGCGATAACGGTGGGTTCGCCACCCTCTAGGACCGATACGCAACTATTAGTCGTTCCGAGGTCGATTCCAACTGCTCTAGCCATTATGTAGTGCTCCTTTTCTCGCCTGAACCTGGGATAGGATCATGGCCTACTTCAAACCTGAGCCCACTATACCCAAAAGGTTGAGTCGTAGCGACTCAGGTTTGATACTTATGTAAACCTAGAGCCCCCCTAACTTATTCCCACAATCCTTGGGTTTGCCTGGAACCTCGGACAAGTCGCTGCCTCGAAGCAGTTCGGACATCCCCGGTACATAGATAACCTTCCCTCATGAACCTGACATTCGCAGTTATCGCATAC
>JBAXFS010000042.1:0-12096 GCA_037139795.1 Actinomycetes bacterium | reverse complement strand
GTGCGCGAGAAGGGATTCGAACCCCCAACCTTCTGATCCGTAGTCAGATGCTCTATCCGTTGAGCTACTCGCGCTTATTTAGTTTTGTACAGCCTGCGCATCTTACCTTCTTTTCATAGACTGCCAAAATCTAGCCGCCTCATCAATGGGTTAGGTTGGCTACCTCATGAATTACAAGTTTTAAGGGTGAATATGACTATAAAGAGCGGTAGAACTGTATTTATTAGTGGAGCAGGAAGCCCGACCGGGATTGGTTTTGCGACCGCTAAAGCCTTTGGTGCTTTGGGCTACAAAGTTGGAATCACATCAACTACAGATCGAATTTTCGATCGCGTGAATGAGTTAGAGGCTTTGAATATCGAGGCCTTCGGAATCGTTGCAGATTTATCTACGCCACAAGCGGTAGAAAAAGTAGTAGCGGATTTCTTGAGCAGATTCTCAACTCTAGATGTCCTTGTTAACAACGCCGGTATGGCCTGTGTCTCTAACTATTCAGATGGTGAAGATGGCGCAATTGAAGATTACACTCTCGATGGTTGGCACAAAGCATTTGCAAGAAATGTTGATACGACGATGCTGCTAACACAGGGATTTCTACCAGCGATCAAGTTAAGCGCTGCCGGGCGAGTCGTGATGGTTTCAAGTTCTACTGGCCCGATTATGGTGATGAGAAGTACTCTGGCTTATGCATCTGCAAAGAGTGCGCTGACTGGTTTTACAAAGGCTTTAGCACTTGATCTCGCACATCTTCCAATTACGGTAAATGCAGTAGCTCCTGGCTGGATATCAAGCACAACAAATTCAGAGCATGAAATAAATCAGGGCAAAGCGACACCTGTCGGTCGACGAGGTACCCCAGAAGAAGTTGCAAGTGCAATCACTTGGTTGGCCAGTCCTGGAGCTTCATACATAACAGGACAGACGATAGTCATCGATGGTGGAAATTCTCTGGGAGAAGAGCGCGCACTTTAAGTAAATGACAAAGGGCGCCGGAGTTAACCGACGCCCTTTGTAATTACTTCTTAGTTAGCCAACCTTTTTCACACGTCCATCAAGGACGGGAACTTGGGTGACCTTTCCAGCTGCCATATCGGCCTTTAACGCGTCTACAAATACATCCAGTAGTGCGCCATAAACCTTAGCTTTGGCAGGTGAGAAGACATCTACATATCCATCTCCACCATAAATGATGTAGTCAAGAGTTGTAAGTGTGTACTCAGTTGAGTCCTTAGCAATTGCAGTTCCGTCATTCTTGGTGACGGTAACGATGCGTGAACCCAATGGCTTAGAGGCGTCAAAGGTAAATTTGAAGCCAGATACTTGTGGGAAACGTCCATCTGCTGGGTAGTTTCCACCAACACCGTTTTCTAGAGCCTTCCAGAGATTTGCACCTGTTACGACCGTTGTCGCAACCTGGTTACCGAATGGGTAGACAGTTAATGCATCCCCAAGGGTTACATCCAATGCACCAGTTCCTGTGCGAACAAGTGCGGTGTTTGCTGGGATATAGGTCTTGGCAGGGAAGGTATCGCGAATTCCGCCACCATTTGAGAGTGCAAAGTCAGTCTTGTATTTAGCGCGAAGAAGATCTGCGATGTAGTCACCCATTGGGTTCTCACCTGATCGCTCGACAGCAGGCGAACCACCGCGTGGGAATACTCCAGAAACAGAACCGATCTTCACATCGAGCTTTCCTGTTAACTGATCTTTGTATTTCTTAACAAGAGCCGCACCTGCAACATCTGGAGTCGTTACTGTGCTGACTACGCCAGTGTTAATAGTTGGAGTAGCAGCTTTTAGTACATGCTGCAATGAGGATCCAACTACTTTGCCGTTCTTTACACAGACTTGGCTGCGTGTGTACTCAACGCCAGCATTGCGAACTTCACCTAGTAGAACTGGTGCTTGTGCGCGTGCTGACGATGGAATCAATGTTGAGAAAGTTTGGTGACTGTGACCGCCATAGATGACCGCGGCACCCTTGATCTGGGAAGCAAGGCTGTTGTAGAGACCCTTTGCAACACCATCAGAGTTTTCAGTCCAGCCTTGGTGAATCAACGCAATTACGATCTCTGCGCCAGCTGCCTTCGCTGCCACAATCGCCTTATTCATACCGATGACACCTGGGTCGATTTGGATGGTCTTTTTAGCCCCTGATGCATCTTTGTAATCAAGGTTTCCTGGAAAGACCTGCTCGATTGTCTCTGGAGTATTGGCTCCAACGATTCCAATTTTAAATCCCCCGCGGTCGATAATTGTGTAAGTCTTTGCGGCTTTATCGCCAGACTTCAAAACTGCTAACGACTCGTCCCCGTAGTTTGATACGACCCACTGGAAGTCGGATGCTCCAATCACTTTTTGCACGTGGGCAAGGTTGCGATCGTGCTCGTGGTTGCCAAATGTTGAGGCATCGACCTTCATCAGGTTCATTGACTCGATTGTTGGCAACTCTTCAAACTCAGTTGAAATCGGTGGTGCTGCGCCGATGTTATCTCCTGATGAAAGTGTGATCGTTGCTGCCGCTGCTTTACGATCTGCGGCAAAGTTGCTTACTAGCAATGGTGTTCCGAATGAGGTTCCTGATTCGATCGCACCATGTAGGTCACTGAACTGCAAAATCTGCAGCGTTTTATTACTGCTAGATGCAACCTTGGCTAGTTGGTCGGCCGTAAAGGACTGGGCAGATGTGCCTGGTTTTGAAAAACCATAAGCATTCACTGCTTGAACAAATGGAGTTCCGGCAGGTTGTCCAACAACGATGGGCATTGTGACTACTGAGTGATTACTTGCAGGAACGAATATTGGGCATGAGCCAGCTCCGGCTGAGACCACATAGCCAGTTACTGATGGAGTTACGTTTGCGGCAGGTGTCCACTTAACAACAACGCCACTAGTGCCAATGTATGAAGTAACGCCAGTAGGTGCACCGGGCAGTGAGTAGCTCTCGGCCTGTGCGCTTGGAATTAGTAGGGATACTAATAATGCGGTGGCTGTGGCTAGTGCGCCAAAGCCGTGAATCCTGCGTGAAGTGAGGGTTTGTTTCATACGTCAATCTAACCAGAGAGTTATTCTCAAAACTTGGCGAGAAGGTAACGACAAGGTTGCGAAGAGGTAAATAAAATTACGAACGTGCCAACTCTAAAAGTTTCTCGCGTTTAACACTTTTCACTCGGGGTTTACCCCTCGCCTCACCGGCGGCAACTTCTGCCTCATTAATGCGTTGCCACGCGGCCTGATCAATTACTCGTTGGCTTGTTATCAGCTCGGAAATATCTCCTGCATTCTTAGGGCTTTCCAAATCAGCCACTAATAGTTCAATTACTGCGGCGGCATCGGATTTATTAGTGCCGATAACACCGGATGGTCCGCGCTTGGCCCAACCGACAACATACAAATTACCTTTAACACGCCCGTCAATATTAACAACCTTGCCGTTTTCGTACGGAACACCATCAATGCTGGCGGCTTGGTATCCGATCGCGGTTATCACTAGGCCGCACTTAATCGTTACATCGCCATTTGGGGTTGCATACACAATGCCTTCGACGCGCTCGGTGCCCAGGATTTCTTTAGGGGTGTGCTGAAACAGGAAATGCATCGTACGTTCGTGTTCAGTCTTTGGTGAATCGGCGATTAAAAGCATCGCATCTAAGTTGCTCTTAACATCCTTTTCTGGCGCATCTCCAGCACGTGCAATCGCTGCATCGATATCGCTACGCGCCATAATGACATTGGTGTGCTCGAGTTTTGGAAGTTCGCGAAGTTCGGGAGAAGTGAAAGCGGCATGTTCTGGCCCCCGGCGAGCGCTGATGTAGACATCGCGCACAGAGCTTTTCTTAAAGGCTGCTATTGCGTGATCGGCGGTATCGGTTGGATCTAACTCGCTTGGTTCAAGCGCCAACATGCGCGCAACATCCATTGCGACATTTCCTGCGCCAATTACAACTGCTGTGTCGCAATCAAGTGGAACGTCTAAGTCTGCAAAATCTGGGTGAGCGTTATACCAAGGCACGAAATCTGCCGCCGACATTGAACCGTATAAGTCTTCGCCCGGTATCCCAAGCTTCTTTCCAAGGGATGATCCTGTTGCAATAATTACCGAATCGTATTTTTCCGCCAGTTGCGCGACGGTTATCTCTGCACCGATTTCAACATTGGCAAAGAGTCTGAAGTTTGGATCCGCTGCAATTTTCTCAAATACCTTCGCAACGGTTTTAATCTTTGGGTGATCTGGTGCAACGCCACTTCGAACTAAACCCCATGGTGTTGGTAACCGCTCGATCATGTCGATAGCAAAAGTTCGTTCCTCGTTTTGTAAGTTGTGCAGGGCTTGTGCTGCAAAGTAACCAGCTGGACCCGCCCCGACGATTGCCACTTTGTACTGCAGCATTACTGCTCCTTCAAATAATTTACTGGCGGAGATGTCCCAACCGTAGAACAACATTAAGTGGTGGGAGGTTCCACGTAAAGTGAAGATAGAGCGGAGTCGAGGAGATTTGAACTCCTGAAGGCGATTAAACCTTACCTCGCTAGAAGTGAGGACTGCAGGGTTGTCTAATCTCTCACCTACGCTTATTTAATCAGTTTACAGTGCAGTTAAATGATTCAAATACCCGTTATTGAACCTAATTCCTGGGCAAAAGACGGGAGGGTAGAACACTAGCCACGCTTATGCGAGTTCTTAAAGGGACCTTCTAGGTGGCTCCATTGAATCTACTCGCAAAATAGCGTTGCGTAATACCAGGATGCATCATTCAGCCGAGTCTTATCCTTGATTCCAAATTCACAATGAGTATTTCAATAATATCTTTAAGGAGTAAGTACTCCGCATGCCTGTAAATCTCTGTATTTTCCTTCACAAAATCTGCAGAGCCAACGCCATCCATTGAGGATGGTATGTCTCGCTGGATGTAGTAAGCCCTTGACCAATAGTTAAGCTCCATTCCTTGGCTCAGTAGAGTGGCAATCTTTCTTTTTGTCCCATTTACAGCCATGGGCATATACCTCCGAAGGGAAACAAGCAAGTTGTGCAATATCCATCTTCGCCACTGTTCATCAGTTTCGTTATGAAGCTTCGTTACTTCTGTCCAATCCTTTTCAATGAAATCTTTTATGAACAGCCCACATCACCATGCGGTCACAAAATGGATTTATGACTGCTCAGTTGACGTGCACAAGAACTTAGCAATTACATATGTGGAAGAACCACGATTTAAAGAGTATTACGATGGGCGCTTCAAAGGTCTTGCTCAATGCGTCCATGATGCTATTTGGACTCAATAGATAATTATTTCGATAAAAACGAATTAATACCATCTGCTAGGAACTGCTGCACTTGCGTGGCAACCTCTTGAGCAACGCCAGCTAATGCATTGAAACCATGAATTGCGCCTTCATATTCTTTGAAAATTGTTACCACCCCGGCCTTTTCTAACGAGTTGGCATAAAGTCGACCATCATCAGCCAATGGATCAAACTCAGCTGTTACTACGATTGCTGGAGCAAGATTTGTTAGGTCCTTTGAATAGGCTGGAAACGCATATGGATTGTTCAAGTCACTCTCATTTGGGGCGTATTGAGATTCAAACCATCGCATTACTTTAGAAGTAAGACCAAATCCCTCAGCATTACTCTTTGCAGTTGGTAAGTCGCTATCGTGACCGGTGCATGGATAGACCAGCATCTGGAAGGCAAGATCCACTAGTCCTGTGTCACGAGCTTTAAGGGCAACCGCTGCTGCAAGATTTCCTCCAGCGCTATCACCACCCACTCCAATTTTATTAGCATTGATTTTCAATACTCCTGCATTCTTAACGATCCATTCAAGGGCGGCATAACAATCATTAAAGGGGGATGGAAATGGATGTTCTGGAGCTTTTTGATATTGAACCTGAACAACAACAAAATTGCCTTTATTAGATAATGAACGAACGGTAGGTTCAAAGCCATCCATATTTCCAATGACCCAGCCTCCGCCATGTAAATAAAGCATGACTGGCAGATCTGGCTCATCACTTGGTCTATATATTCGTATTGGCAGGTAAGCATTCGGTCCGGAAATAACTCGATGCTCAACACTAAAAATTGGCTCCGGGACTCCAATGAAATCCACGTTTGGCAATGTTCGAAAGCGGTATTCCTCCATGGTCATTTGCCATGGAGCCGGCATCGCCATCTTCTCTCGGGTTTCTAAATACTGGGCAAATTCCTTCTTCAACGCCATTTAAAAACCTTTCTCCTCTTCCACTAATTAAAAATTCTAATCGTGCGCCTTCTGCTATCAAGCCCGCATGTAGCAGAGTTTAAGGAGCAAGTTTTTCTAGAATCCTAGTCTCTAATGGATATTCCTTTGGCTCTAGATCGCCTTTTTCCAGCCACCACTTGTAGTAAATCTGCAACATACGCGACAAGTCATGTTTAGGTTCAAAACCAATCACTTGCTTGATTTTTTCTGAGCCAAGGTATCCATTGTTCTCGGGAAAAGGAAATGCAACATTTCTCAGATCAAAATTAGCAACATCTAGTGCAAAATCATCTGGATTATAAGTCAGCAGATTAGGCTCTTTTTTACACACTTGCGCAGCTAACTCAATAAACCCACGTGAGGTCGTGGCTTGTTGCGTCGCGATATTGAAGGATTGTTTATCAACTTCTTTGTCAGATTTAATGATGGCAACTATAGCATCAGCCACATCGCCAGCATAAACAAATGAATGGATTGATTTTCCACCGTTACCAAGCAAAATTGGTAGATCTTTAAGGAGGCGACTGAAAGCAAAAGATTCACGATCTTCATAATTATCTGGACCCATGACAAAGGGCAGGCGACAACATGTTGTTGAGAAATAACCCTTATTGCTAAATTCTAAAAGAAGTGCTTCTGAGCGATTTTTCTCACGTGCATAATCTGCAAATGGATGGGGTGGGCCTTTTGGAAAATCCTCAGTAATTGGGAAAATGTTGCTGGAAGAATAGACAGCACCGGTTGAAATAAATATATATTTTTCTATTTTGTTAGTAAAGAAATTACCAGCTTCTTCCACCCAAGCAGAGGCATAGGCAGAGAAATCGATTACAACATCAAATTTAGAACCTCTGAACTGTTCAAGAGATCCAGATTGTGAACGATCACAGATAACATTTGTTGCACCAAAATTCTCTTCTCTGGTCCCACGATTTGCGATAGTTACTTCTGCCCCTTGGGCTAGTAAGGCTTTTAATACATACCGGCCCATAAATCTTGTGCCGCCCAAGAGCAGTACTTTCATCGCAGTCTCATTTCTCTAACGCGTAAGAATTAATAACTTCATTGTAAACAGTTGACGGCAACTTAATCAACTATATAGACTAAAGAATGTGGATCTAATTAGCTCGATCGAAACTTTTGAAGCCAGAGTTCCACTTGCAGCACCACTTGCCGTTGGTTCTGCCCGCATAACACATCGCACGTATTCAGTTGTGAAAATTACAACCTCTGATGGAATTGTAGGCGTTGGGTATTGCTATAGCCGCGGACTTCCGATGGCAAAAATAATTGATGATGTTATGACGCCAGTTGCCATTGGTCAAAGCGCTGAGTCCCCTGAAGAAATACGTAAATTAATTCTTGGATTCAATTGGCAATCTGCCGAACATGGTTCAGTGACCTCAGCTGCCAGTGCCGTAGATATTGCCCTCCACGATATTGCAGGAAAGCGAGCGGGCAGAAGCGTTGCTTCAATGTTGGGCGCAATGGTAAGTGAAGTTCCTATTTATTCAGTGATTGGATACCACTACGGTAAAGATGAGACAGGTTTAGCCGAAGAGATAGAATATGCGCTAAGCCGAGGTATTAACTCATTCAAAATAGTCATGGGTGCTGATACTCCGCAGCGCGATGCTAATCGCCTAAGAGTGCTTCGAGAAAGAGTTGGCGATAAGCCATTAATTGCCCTTGATGCATTTAGGACTTTAAAAACTTTAGATAATGCAATTACGCGAGTGAATCTAATAAAGGAATTTGGTATCGCTTTCGTTGAAGATCCCTTCCTTGAATCTGAAGGAGTAGCAGCAATAGCACTTCGCGAAGCTACTGGCGTTCCGGTCTCTTTTGGCGAATCTTTGGCATCTTCAAAAATGGCCGAGCAGGTTCTTTATTACAATCAAACTGATATTTTGAGAATTGATGCTCTTGTGATTGGAGGAGTTGGAGAGTTCCTCAAAGCAATTACGTACGCACACCAAAAGGGTAAAACTTTTGCAACCCACATCCACACCGAAATTCATTCACAATTAGCTGCAGCCACCTCAAACCTCTATCCCGGTGGTTTGGAATACTTAGACCCACGGTATGAAATTGATTTATTCCATCATTTATTGCAAAAGCCCATTGAAATACGAGATGGTAAGGCCATATTGAGCACAGAACCAGGCTTTGGAATTCAGTGGGATTGGCAAGCTATCCAACATTTCTCTGCCTGAGATGTGGACAGAAACGGAGCGAAACAACTTTTGGAACTGCTAAATGAAGTCACGGTGCTGCCTTATCTCATTGCCCATGGTGTTATCACTGCTACTGAAAGTGTCACCATTGAAACCTTGACTGGCGGAGTTTCCAATACAGTTCTTGCCGTTACTACAGATGATCGAGCAATGGTCTTAAAACAGGCATTGCCTCAGCTGATGGTTGCCGAACTATGGGAGGCCGATCAAAGACGAGCTATCGTCGAAGCCGATGCTTTAAGACTCTTTCATCAATTAAACCCCGATCAAGTGCCAAACTTGGTCTTTATTGATCCTGTTGAGTTTGTGTTGATGATGGATCGGGTTGAACTAGAAAGCACAGTCTGGAAATCAAATCTACTAGACGGAGTTTTTGATTTGAGCGTTGCTAAGACCCTGGGAGAAACACTGGCATCTTGGCATTTATTTGGTGAAGAAAACCCAGAGAAAATCCTGCCATTTAAGGAAGATACGCTTTTTGAACAATTGCGTGTGGAACCATTCTACAGATTTGTTTCTAACCGCAATCCTGAACTCCAAGCAGTCATTGCCGGACTTATCAAAGAGCTCGAATCTGAACACACCACCATCGTTCATGGCGATTTTTCACCTAAAAATATAATGGTCTCTCCTTCCGGACAGGTTTATATCCTCGACTTTGAAGTGATGCACATTGGAAATCCAGTTTTTGACCTTGCTTTTCTAGTTGCGCACTTGCTCTGTAAATTTTTTAGAGCAGAGGATGATCAAGATGCACAGCAATTATCACTACTGGCCCACACTTTTCTGGATGCTTATGAAGCATCACACCGCATTTCACCATCTCTTGCCCTTCATACTACCCAGATAGCTCTTGCCAGAGTGGAAGGAAAGTCTCTGGTTAATTACTTGAACCCTGCAGAACAGCAAAAGCTGCAGATTTTCACCAAAAAAGTCCTCTCAGAATCGCGTATAAAAGATGCCCGCCAGCTATTTAAATTGCGTGCAAGATGAAAATAACTAAAGTAATGGGATATCAGGTACTCGATTCACGCGGCAGACCCACCGTTGCAGCATTGATTTCACTAGAGGATGGATCCTCACATACGGCGCGAGTGCCCTCTGGTGCATCAACTGGAAGGCACGAAGCAGTTGAGCTACGCGATGGAGAGCATGAGGCTTCTAATCGCTTCTACTCTGGCACATCTGTAGAACATGCAGTAAATAATATAGATACAAAGGTTGCCCCATCCTTGATAGGAAAAGCTATTGATTTAGAAACTGTAGATAAGCACTTAGCTGCCATTGACCCGACTGAGAACCATCAGAACATAGGTGCCAATGCAACGCTGGCAACCTCTTTGGCTGCAGCTCTTGCACATGCGCATTCGCGCAAGCTTTCATTAGCTAGGTATTTTCAACCCACAGGAAAGCTCCTGATACCGATGCCAATGGTCAATATTCTCTCTGGTGGTGCTCATGCCAACCGCAGCCTAGATATTCAGGACATACTCATAGTTCCAAACGGAGCAAGCTCCTTCACAGAGGCCCTGTCTTGGATTGTTGCAGTGCGTGAAATGGCAGCAAAGCTAGGAAGCCAAGAAGGCAAAATTACTCACCTAGTTGCTGATGAAGGTGGTCTAGGTATTGCATTTGAATCCATTGAATCAGCATGTGATTTCCTCTTAAAGGCCATCAATAAGGTTGGCCTCACAGTTGGCTCGCAGGTTTCACTAGCACTTGATGTCGCATCAACTCAATTTTTTGATGGTGAAAAATATAACTTAGCTACAATGGGGAGAAGCTTTTCAAGTGATGAGTTTGTTACCTACATTCTAAATTTAGTAAAGAATTTCCCAATCATCTCAATCGAAGACCCATTTGCAGAAGATGATTGGAGCGCTTGGAAGTCTTTTTCAGGCAGCGCCCCACGGCAATTACAAATCTTGGGAGATGATCTTTTAACGACTAACTCAATGCGTTTAGATCAAGCAATAATTGAAAAATCAGCAAATGCCATCCTTATAAAGCCCAATCAAAATGGGCTTGTTACTTCTACGCAATCAGTTCTAAAGCAAGCCCAGGCCGCTGGATTCAAGGTTGTCGTGTCGGCAAGGTCTGGTGAAACTGAGGACTCATGGTTAGCTGATCTAGCCGTTGGCTGGCGTGCTGGTCAGATAAAGGTTGGCTCTACACACGGATCAGAAAGAACTGCGAAATGGAACCGTTTGCTTGAATTAGAAGCAACTGAGGATTTCGAATTCAATGGTTTTATTTAGTGAGCTGCTCCACCCAGATTCATGACAATCACACCAACAATGATGATTGCCATGCCAATGATGCTTAATTTGGAAAGATTCTGATCAAAGAAGAGTACGCCGCAAATGGCAGCTCCCATAATTCCAACGCCTGACCACGCGGCATAAGTAGTGCCCACTTCAAGCTTTTTAAGTGAGATAGCCATTAATGAGAAGGCAATTGCATAACCCACTGCTACGCCAAGAGATGGCAATAACCAACAAATAGCCCACAAATATGGGGTGGCTACCTCAGCGTGGGATTAAAAACCACAAAAAAATGCGGTCAGCCTCTTGAACTCTATGAGTGCCTGCCCTAGTCTTCTGTAAACCGTTAACCATTTACCGGACGGTCTAACCCTCAGGAAAGGCAATACATGCTAATAAGTCGCAAGAACAAAGCTATTGCGATTGGAGCAACCCTCGCTCTTGCCCTCACCGGCTTCGTCGGGCTTCAATCCGCAAACGCTGTTTCAGGAAAAAACTGCAATCTAAAATCTGTAGCAAAAACTGCCGATTGTGATTCAGTAACCTACGCAGCTCTGCAACGAGTTGGCTCACTAGATGCCGTGACTCCAGTTGGTGGTTACACCGAAAGCCAAATGGCTTACATTGTTCAAGGACAACTTTATCGTTTTAATGCTGATGGATTCCCGGCTCGTGACTTAGTAACTTCAGAGACGATTTCATCAGATTTTCTAACTGTTACACAAACTATTAGAACTATTAATTACTCCGATGGAACTCCGTTGGTTGCAGCAGATGCTGTGAATTCATTCCAACGCTGGGTAACTTCAAAATCATCCGCTTCATATATTGCTAAAGTAGAAAAGGTAGTTGCTAAGGATGAACACACTTTGGTGTGGACGCTTAAGTCTCCTTATACTGACTTCCACTTTGCGCTCGCGCAGCAATTTATGGGAATTCACCCAGCTTCAAAAACTGGTACGGCTGCAGGTGCAACTACATACTTCAAGAACCCCGTAAGTGCTGGCCCAATGATGGTCAAGACATTTACTCCAGGTACTGATCTTTTCGTAGTTGTTGTAAATCCAAATTACTGGGCAAAGCCAGTTACTAAGGAACTTAAAGTTGTAACAATTCCTGATGCAAATACTCGACTTGCTGCTTTCCAAGCCGGCACTGTCGACTATGTAATGGAGCTTCCGTTAGCTGCCGCACAGACTAAGTTCGATAAGACTAAATACCGTGTAGCTGCGGCTAAAGACTCTGGTACGTTCATGCTGGCTTTCAACATGGGTGTTGGTCAGCCAAATAAGGCGTTAAAGGATGCGCGCGTTCGCCAAGCAATTTCGCTTGCAATTGACCGTGCTTCAAT
>JBAXFS010000041.1:0-12388 GCA_037139795.1 Actinomycetes bacterium | reverse complement strand
CCCAATAATAAAAGCGATGCACCTAATGTGTATTTACGCGAACCATTTCGTTTTGCATATCCCAGCGATACAAGAGTTTTCATGGAGCGGTGAACTGTTGGAACGGCAAGACCGAGTTTGGTGGCCAGGGTAGTGAGCCCTATCTCGCCGCCATTGCGGGCCATCTCCTCCAAAATGGAAAAGGCGCGCTCGACCGATTGAACACCTGAAACTTTTGTCTCCACGGGCTCGCCTTTCTGCGCACTTGAAGTTAGCATAGATTTCAGTTAATGAAAAGTGTTTTTCACATAGTGAAATATTGAAATGGAGTGTACGCCATGAGTTCAACGAGCCCTGGATATGGAATCACAATTCGAGTCGAGGCATCTACTGAGTCATCGCCAACATCATTGATTCCAGCGGCCATTGTTGCCGCCGGTGGCACGTTGACCGCTCTCGATGTCGTTGAGTCCCACCACGATCGAGTCGTTGTTGATATCACCTGCGATACACGCGATGCCGACCATGCCGAAGAAATATCTGCGGCAATTACTGCAGCCTCTCCGCACTTTAATGTTAAGAAAGTTAGCGACCGAACTTTTCTCATGCACCTTGGTGGAAAATTAGAAGTTGCATCCAAAGTCCCCCTTAAGACCCGTGATGATCTATCACGTGCATACACACCGGGGGTAGCGCGAATTTGTTTAGCAATTGCGGCCGATAAATCAGATGCACGCCGCTTGACCATTAAGCGCAACACAGTCGCTGTCGTATCTGATGGATCGGCGATTTTAGGCCTTGGAAACCTAGGACCCGAAGCTGCAATGCCAGTGATGGAGGGCAAGGCCGTTTTGTTTAAGCGTTTTGCAAATGTTGATGCCTGGCCAATCTGCCTTGATTCGCAAGATACCGAAGAGATTATCCGTGCCGTACAAATGATTGCACCCGGCTTTGGCGGAATCAACTTAGAGGATATCTCAGCACCACGCTGCTTTGAGATTGAGGCGAGATTAAAAGAGACTTTGGATATTCCAGTCTTCCACGATGATCAACACGGTACTGCAATCGTTGTTTTGGCTGGTCTACTCAATGCTTTGCGCTTAGTTAAAAAGGATATGAGCGAAGTTCGAATCGTGATGATGGGCGCTGGTGCTGCTGGTAGTGCAATCCTGCGCCTTCTCTTCCTCTGTGGCCTTAAAACAGCGTCGGTCTTTGATTCTAAGGGCATCCTTCACAATGGCAGCAAGGCTGAAAATGACATGCGAAAGTGGCTCGTAGCAAATACTAACTTAGAGAATAAAACACACTCTATTACTGAGGAAATGAAGGGTGCCGATATCTTCATCGGTGTCAGTGCGCCCAATGTAATCACTGAAGCTCATGTTGAATCTATGGCACACGACGCCATCGTCTTTGCAATGTCAAACCCAGACCCTGAGATCGATCCTGCTCTTGCACAAAAACATGCCCGCATTGTGGCAACTGGACGCAGTGATTATCCAAACCAGATTAACAATGTTCTAGCTTTCCCTGGTCTTTTCCGCGGATTACTCGATGCAGGCGTCTCCAAAATTACCGATGAGATGTTAGTTGCAGCTGCGCGTGCAATTTCAGAGTGTGTACGCCCCGAGCAACTCAATGAAAACTTCATCGTTCCTAGTGTCTTTGATCCTGCAGTTTCACCGTCAGTCTCTAATGCCGTCTATAAAATCGCAACTGAAAAGAAATAGGAGAGATAGTAAATGGCACAAATCACCGTAAAACCCTCAAACGTTGTTGGCAGCGAAAAAGTCTTAACGAAAGAGGCCATCGATTTTGTAGTTCACTTGGATGAAATGTTTCATGCTCGTCGCGAAGAGCTTCTACAACTTCGAGCAACTAAGCGCGCAAAAATTGCAGCCGGTGAAACTCTGGATTTTCTTCCCGAAACTGCTGAAATTCGAAATGGAAATTGGAAAGTGGCGCCCGCTCCCCACGATCTGAAAGATCGCCGCGTCGAAATTACTGGACCCACCGATCCAAAGATGGCGATTAACGCGCTGAACTCTGGGGCTAAAGTCTGGCTCGCAGATTTAGAGGACTCCAATACTCCGCACTGGTTAAATGTTGTAGAAGGCCAGTTAACTCTGCAAGGTGTAGCCAGGCGCACGCTAGCTTTTACTTCTCCTGAAGGTAAGTCTTACGCGCTCAATGATGGGCCCCTGGCCACATTAGTTGTTCGCCCGCGTGGTTGGCACTTAAATGAACGCAATGTGACTATCGATGGGCGCCCAATGGTTGGGCCGATCTTTGATGCTGGCATGCACATGTTCCATAACGCTAAAACTCTAATCGCTAATGGCTCTGGCCCATATTTCTATTTAGCTAAGAATGAATCTCATTTAGAGGCGCGTCTGTGGAACGAGATATTTACAGAGGCCGAGAAAACTTTGGGTATCCCTCACGGCAGCGTGCGTGCAACGGTTTTAATCGAAACTATTCCTGCCGCCTTTGAAATGGATGAGATTCTCTACGAGCTCCGCGATCACATGAGTGGTTTAAATGCCGGACGTTGGGATTATTTGTTTTCAATGATTAAAGTCTTTAGAGATCGTGGCGCCGAGTTCTTGCTCCCCGATCGCGGCCAAGTTGCTATGACTGCACCGATGATGCGTGCATATACAAATCTACTGGTACAGACCTGCCACAAACGTGGCGCATATGCCATTGGTGGAATGGCCGCTTTTGTGCCAAGTCGTAAAGATGCCGAAATAAACAAGATCGCTTTCGATAAAGTGCGCGCCGACAAGGTCCGCGAAGCTGGCGATGGTTTTGATGGTTCGTGGGTAGCCCACCCAGATTTAGTTGCAATCTGCCGCGAAGTCTTCGATGAGGCGTTGGGAAATAGAACCAACCAACTCGATGTCATGCGTCCCGACGTACATGTCACTGCCAGTGATTTGTTGTCCGTTGATAAAACTCCGGGTCAAATAACCCAAGAGGGTCTTCGCCTCAACATCGATGTATCCCTGCAGTATTTAGCTGCCTGGCTCGGTGGCAGTGGCGCAGTAGCAATTCATAACTTGATGGAAGATGCAGCAACGGTTGAAATCTCCCGTTCACAAATCTGGCAGCAAGTAAAGAACTCAGTTAGCTACACCGACACTCACGCCGTTGCAACCAAGGAGTTAGTGCGGGAAATTCTGGCAACAGAGGCTGCCCGACTAGTGAGTGAAGGCTGGGATAGTGGCAAGATCAAGGCGGCATCGGCGCTTTTTGAGCGTGTAAGTCTGGATGATAATTACGCAGACTTCCTTACTCTGCCCGCCCTTGAGATGATTGATTAATGTCCTTTGATTTAGTCATCCGTTCTGCCCACGTTATAAGCGATATTGGTGATCGACCTGCTGCCGTATGTGTCAGCGATGGCCGCATCGTTAAAATCGCTGGCTTTGAGGATCTTTTGAATACTAAAAAAGATATAACAATCACTGGCGCACTTATTCCAGGTTTAGTTGACTCGCATGTTCACATCAACGAACCTGGGCGCACCCAGTGGGAGGGTTTTGAATCGGCAACGAAAGCCGCTGCTGCCGGAGGTGTAACAACGGTTATCGATATGCCGCTCAACAGTATTCCGCCGACAACTAACGCCGCCGCTCTTGCAGTTAAGAAAGCCGCGGCAGCTGGAAAGTGTTTCGTTGATGTCGGTTTCTGGGGCGGTTCCATTCCGGGAAATGTTGGGGATCTTAAGGCTCTGCATGACGAGGGTGTTTTTGGTTTTAAATGTTTTCTTCTGCACTCAGGTGTTGATGAGTTCCCCGGATCTGACCTACCTGATTTGACTGCAGCCCTTCAAGAGTTAGCAACGCTCGATGCACTTATGGTTGTTCACGCCGAGGATTCAGTTGCGATTGAAAAATCTACCAAGCCATCATCACGTTCGTACTCGGAGTTTTTAGCCTCTCGTCCGAAAGGCGCAGAAAATGTCGCAATCGCACAGCTAATCGAAGAGGCCCGCATGATTAAGGGCCGAGTACATGTTCTGCATCTTTCAAGCGGTGATTCATTAGCGCTAATTCGTTCGGCTAAAGCCGATGGTGTACGCATTAGTGCCGAAACCTGTCCTCATTATTTAGCGCTAACTGCCGAAGAGATCGCCGACGGTGCAACGCAATACAAATGCTGTCCGCCTATTCGCGAGAAGAGCAATCAAGACGAGTTATGGCAGGGCTTAAAGAGCGGTGTCATTGATTTAATCGTCTCTGACCACTCGCCATGTACCGAAGATTTAAAGATTTTCGACGTCGGCGATTTTCAACAAGCGTGGGGTGGAATCTCATCTCTTCAACTAGGTATCTCAATCATTTGGACTAAGGCGAAGGAGCGAGACATACCGCTCTGGCAAGTAGTGAAGTGGATGAGTCAAAAACCCGCTGAACTTGCCGGACTCGCGCGCAAGGGCGCAATCAAAGTTGGAATGGATGCCGACTTTGCCGAGTTCGATACAGAGGCACATTTCACGGTTGAACCCACGCAGTTATTTCATAAGAACCAGATCACGCCATATCAAGGAAAAACTCTGCAAGGGAAAATTAAGCAAACCTGGCTACGTGGAGAATTGATTTACAAAGATGCTTCCATGATAAATTCACCACACGGCGAATTCTTGATCAGGGGAAAGAATTAATGGATTTCAGACAGCTGCAAGACCTTGCCCTTCGCCAATCTGGTGCCGGCGTCGTCTATGCAAACGATGAGTTCTTTGCCGAAAAAGAAAATCTTTTAAATCCTGGCCGAGCCAAGTTCGCCTCCCATACCTTTGGACATAAGGGCCAGATTTATGATGGTTGGGAGACGCGTCGTCGTCGCAATGAACCCGGCAATGACTTTGCAATTATTCGCCTAGGTCAACCTGGAATTATTAAAGGCGTCAATATCGATACCGGAAATTTCACGGGCAACTATCCCCCGCACGCCTCCGTTGAGGCTGCAGCCTTTGACCACATCCCAACGATTAGCGAATTACTTGCTGCAACATGGACAACAGTTTTAGACAAGGCTGAACTTGCAGGAGATTCTGAAAACTTATTTGCAGTCAGTAGTGATAAACGCTGGACACATGTGCGTTTAATAATGCATCCCGATGGAGGCATTGCCCGCTTTCGTGTCTTTGGGACACCCGTGCCAGATCCAGCGTGGGTTGCAGCTTGTGGACCAAAGAATTTGGCGGCCTTAGATAATGGCGCAGAGTTCTTAGGCTCTAGTGATGATTTTTATTCATCGGCTAAAAATACTTTGCAAGCGGGAGATCCTAAAAATCAAGGCGATGGTTGGGAGAACAAACGTCGGCGTGGTGGCGGCAATGACTACTTTGTAGTTCGCTTATCCGCCCCTGGCACCATTAACGCACTAGAAATCGACACTACGCATTTCAAAGGCAATCCCCCAGCTGAAGTGATGGTTACTGGCGGAAGCGCCGAGGCGTTAATGAAGGCCCCTGGCTCTATAGTTTTACTTGCCCGAACTGGTGTGCAGGCCGATACTCCCCATAAATTTATTACCCCGTGCGATCAAGTAATTGAAGCGGTGCGACTGGATGTATTTCCAGATGGCGGTCTTGGACGTTTTCGCGTCTGGGGACAAGAAGCCGGCAAGGCTTAACATGGTCCTGGATAAATCTTTTTTTGATAAAGCGGATGCAACTCTTGCAGATGCCGATAATTTATTAGCAACTAAATATCGCGGCGACTTTGGTGGCCGCCAACCTATACATACCTGTTATGTACCAGCCGATAAGTTAACAGCTACTACCCCTGCGCAGTGGGGTGCGATTGCGCTGCAAACTATGGAAGAGCACACTCCAAACGCTAAAGCTCTAGCAACTGCCGTTGGCGCAGATGTCGCTGGAATCGAAGAGATTTTCGATCGCATTAAAGTCAAGATTAAAACTCAACCCATTGAAGATCTACGTATCGATTTTGAAGATGGATATGGGCGACGCGGCGATGAAACAGAAGAAAAGGATTTAGCTGCTGCCCTAGTCGCTTTCAACGAGATCAAGACCCCATTCATCGGCATCCGTATGAAGGCGTTGGAGGCCGTGACGCGAGATCGCGGATTAAAGACCCTTGATCAATTTATTGCCAGCATTGTCTCAAATGGAAAATACCCTGAGAATTTTATTATTACGTTGCCCAAAGTTACTTTCCCCGAGCAAGTAGATGTCATGGTTGCCGCCCTTGAAGTAATTGAAAAGGCCCACGCTCTAGCGGCCGGCACAATTAGATTTGAAATCCAGATTGAAACGACGCAGGCGATTATGGATCAAAATGGTTCAGTAACTGCCGCCCAATACATCGATCGCGCTAAAGGGCGACTTAGCGCATTTCACTACGGCACCTATGACTACTCTGCGGCCGCTGGCATTTCATCGGCATATCAAACCCTGGATCATCCAGCCGCAGATTATGCAAAGAACGTTCTGCAAGTGGCAACTGCCGGTACAACCGTTCGTATCAGCGATGGTTCAACAAATATCCTTCCAATCGGAACAACGGCCGAAGTCCATGCCGCAATGCACAATCACTACCGACTTGTTCGCCGCTCTCTAGAGCGCGGTATCTACCAAGGTTGGGATCTTCATGGCTCGCAACTTCCTACACGAATTGCAGCTAACTGGATTTTCTATCGTGATGGTTTAAGTGCCGCTTCACTTCGCTTGCGCAATTATTTAAATAGCGCAGCCTCAGGGACTATGGACGAACCTGCAACGGCTCTTACTTTGGCCCGCTATTTCTTGCGCGGCCTAGATTGCGGCGCGATTGAATCTAGTGAAATTGAAACACTCACTAAGCTCGATGAAACTGGGCTGCGCGATATCGTCCTTAAAAAGGGCGTCATTTAATTAATTACGCGAGTGATAATCACGCGGGCTTGATCACCGTAGTGCACACTGCCCGGCTCATACACATCGATCCGCTTAATCTCTGGAGTCTGTATCGCACCAAGGGCGACTAAAGAATCTAACTCCCCCGCAAAACCTTTTGACTCAAAGTGCTCGTTGTTAACGCCAACAACTAACCAGCCATCATTGGCAAGAAGTGGCAACAAATTGCGCAAACACTCAGGACCTAAATGCCCATGCGTGAATGTGCCGGAGCTAAAGAGGGCTCCATAAGGCGAGTTCTCATTAGGAACAGCCCTGGTTAAATCCCGTTCATATAACGCGCGATAAACAACGCTGCCATCTTCTCGGGTCTTTAACTTAGCTTGAGCCAACATCTCAGGCGAAATATCCATGCCATCGATAACAACGGCAGGGCGAAGCCGCGTTATATACATCCCGGTTAACCCAGTTCCAGTGCCGATATCTAAAATCCGAGTGACGGCCGGGACTACATCGTTAAAAACCTCGGCGATCGCTTTGGGATAGCGATACTGCTTAGCATCAACAAAAGATGACTCATACGTTGCCGCCCACTTGGCATAGAGCCGGCGATTATCATCTGGTGTCTTTACTGAATACGCCTCATCGAGACCTAACGCATCTTCGCTCATTATTAGCCGCCGATAGCCGACATTGGACGTGATGGTTGAATAAAGCTTGGATCATTAATTCCGTGACCTGGAAGCTTCGCCTTAATCGTTGAGTGAAAGGCTTTGATTAAACTCTCGTGCTTTTGTTCATCGCTTAAATCTTTATTGCGCAAAATCCCACGCATGTCGGTCTCAGTCATTGAAAATAGGCAGGCGCGAATCTGCCCATCTGAAGTTAAGCGAACGCGATCGCAATCACCGCAGAATGGTCGCGTAACGCTGCCGATAATTCCGACGACTTCTGGGCCGCCGTTGATGTAGAACTCTTCGGCGGGCGAAGAGCCACGGTTTTCAAGGGGAGTAAGAGTGAAGGCTTTACCCAACTCGGAAAATATTTCATCGGCAGTAATCATCTTCTCGCGTGACCACGCGTCTCCGGCGTCAAGAGGCATCTGCTCAATAAAGCGTAAGTTCAATCCCTCTTTCAGCGCCCATTGAACAAGGGCGATCGCCTCATCGTCATTAGTGCCACGCATCAGAACTGAGTTAATTTTCAGTGGCTTTAGACCTGCTGCGCGCGCAGCCTCGATACCGGAAAAGACATCGTTGATTCGATCTCTAAACGTTAACTTCTTGAAACGTTCGCGATCGAGAGTATCCAAACTGATATTGATTCGACTCAAACCCGCATCCACTAATGGCTGTGCTAACTTGGCAAGGGCTAAACCATTAGTTGTCATTGAAAGTTTTGGTGGATTTGTAATTGCATTGATGCGGGCAACGATTTCAACGATATCGGGGCGCAGTAGCGGCTCTCCCCCAGTTAATCGAATCTCATCGATACCTTGCGAAACTGCGGCTTCAATTACTGCAATTAACTCATCGGTCGTTAGAAGATCCTCACTTGGCAGCCAGGCATTGAAATCATGGGGCATGCAGTACGTACAGCGCAGAGAACAGCGGTCGGTTAATGAGACACGCAGGTCGCGATGGGCGCGGCCATATGTATCAACTAAAAAACTCATAGCTCATTCATTCAGAGTTCAAAAATTTCTGCAAATCGGCCGGCGTATCTAGGTCTAAACCCGCCCCTAAGTCATCTAAAGCTAAGTAATGGATATCTGAACGATTGGCTAAGTACCCTCTGGCCCCACTATCGCCTCGGGCGCTTTCAATAATCCCCACCCAGTGAGAACGTGCGAATTTAACTGGATGTCCAATGGCGCCACGGTAAGTTGCAACAACTACTTCGCGCGGCGTTTTTGCAATTACTTTTATGGCCTCACTAGTGAGCCCAGGTAAATCAACGAGTGAGATAATTACGCTATCGATGTCCTCGATTTCACTCACGTGAATTAAACCTGCACGCAATGAACTCGCCATGCCGCTTGCCCAATCCTTGTTTTCAATAACAGTCGCGCCTTCAACTGGACCGACCCATGCGCCAAGGACCACAAAAATCTTTTCTATCCCTGCGCCTTTGAAAACCGCAATGGAGTAATCAACCATGCGCACGCCATCTATTTCCAGCGTTGCCTTCGGTTGGCCCATACGTTTGCCGCCACCTGCGGCCAGGATGAGTCCAGCAATCATTATTTTCTCATCCTTTCTCACCAGATAAAAAGCTTGGATTGATACACTCACACATATGCGCGAGATCATAGATCAAATCACACCGTGGTATGAAAGCGGTAGCGCCTTTGCAGTAGCAACTGTAACTAGAACTTGGTCATCGGCTCCACGACCGGTCGGTGCGGCGATGGCAGTTTCACAAAGTGGCGAGGTTATTGGCAGTGTTTCAGGCGGTTGCGTTGAAGGTGCGATTCACGAAGCGGCCCTTGAAGCTTTGCAAACTGGCCAAAGCGTCAGCGTGACTTACGGCGTTAGTGATGACAGCGCCTTTGCCGTCGGCCTCACATGTGGCGGCACGATTGAACTATTTATTCAGATAATCGATAAAAAGAGATTTCCGGAGTTTGACGAAGTTGCGGCCGCCATTAAAGCGCATCGGCCAATTGCAATCGCAACTGTAATAAGTGGTGCGGCAAGAATCGGCGCGCGCATGGTCTTTGATGCAACAGATGTTTTCGGTTCTCTCGATTCTGCAGGTTTGGATTTTTCAGTCAGCGAAGATGGACGAGGTTTGCTCGACCTTGGCCATACCCGCACATTAAAGTTTGGCCCTGCCGGTGAGCGAATGGAGGATGGAGTCAGCGTCTTTATCGAGTCTTATGCCCCAGCTCCACACATGATTGTCTTTGGCGCAATAGATTTTGCCAGCGCCGTAGTCCGAGTAGGAAAGTTCCTCGGCTATCACGTCACACTCTGCGATGCGCGCGAACTTTTCGCCACGGCGAAGAGGTTTCCAGATGCCGATGAAGTCATCGTGGACTGGCCTCATCGATATCTTGCAAAAACCGATATCGATGAGCGCACCGTTATCTGCGTACTCACCCATGATCCAAAGTTTGATGTTCCAGTATTAGAGATCGCCTTGCGCAGTAAAGCCCGCTACATCGGTGCAATGGGAAGCCGTCGCACCCATGATGATCGAATGAAACGTCTGCGTGAAATTGGTATATCCGAGACTGAGCTTTTACGACTTCGATCTCCGATTGGTTTAGATATCGGCCCTCGAACTCCTGAGGAAACCGCGATTTCAATTGCCGCCGAAATTATCGCTGACTTAACAGGTGGCACAGGTGAGCCACTTTCACGTGGAAGTGAACCCATCCATAAGCACACATTGGCCAGCGAGAATGGCCCAAGGGTTTAAAACTCTCAGGTTCCACTCAGGTGGCGCAGATTAAATCCCCACCTGCCTGCTCCATAGTTACCTCATTCCCACTCGAGGGCTATCCGAAAGGCACCACACATGAAGAAGTTATTAACCGCCGCAATGATCTCAGTTGCATTAATCGCAGCGTCGACCACTGCGAACGCTGCAGCAAAGCCAACACCAGTAGCAAAGTCCGGAATTAAGAAGCCAGCGGCATCAGCTGCTGAAGGTACTTCAACTCACGAAGCTACCGAAGGCGTTTCAACTCAAAAGACTGAGAAGAAAACAGCTAAAAAGACAAAACCTTCGAAGGTTAAGACTCTTGCACCTGTCACTAAGAAGAAGGCATAAGCTGCATATAGATTTCCCCAAATAAAAAAGCCCGCCGAATATGGCGGGCTTTTTTATTTGGGGAAATCGCTGTAACAAATATTAGAAAGATTAAACGCTACGAAACTTGAACATTTATTGTGTGCCAACCTTCGGCGCCATTGGGTTCAACCGAGACATAGGGTTGCGGTTGTAAATTTCCATTTCCATCGGTTGCTCTAACCGCTAACGTATAATTACCTTTTGTAGGTTTCCAATCAATCCACCACTGCCGCCATGTTGTCTTAGCTAACTCCGGACCAAGAGTTGCAACTCTCCAAGGCTCTTTATTAACCTGCACTTCCACTTGTGAAATACCACGCGTTGGTGCCCAGGCCACACCAGCAATTGCGAGCATTCCAGAAGCGACTTGACTTCCACCTAAAGGTGTATCTATACGTGACTGAGTTTTGATCGGCCCACGCTCTGACCATCCCCGCGAAATCCAATAGCCATGTTTTTTATCAAAGCGCGTGAGTTCGATACGTGTCAACCATTTTGTTGCCGAAACATATCCGTAAAGTCCGGGAACAATAATGCGCACAGGAAAACCATGTGCGAGGGGCAGAACTTCACCATTCATTCCAATTGCAATCATGGCATCGTTGTTATCTAAAGCAGCCAGAGGGAATCCAGCGGTAAAACCATCAACGGAGTAACCCAGCACTTGATCGGCATCAGCACTTGGCCCCGCCTCACGGATCAAATCATCTAAGCGAATGCCTAACCAACGGGCGTTGCCGACTAAATTACCGCCGACCTCATTTGAAACACAAGAGATAGTGTCATCGAGTTCGAAAACGGGCCGTGCGGTTAACTGCTCGTAAGTAAAAGTACGGGGATGAGCAACCATTCCCGTAATCTCTAACTTCCATAAATCGAGTGAGACGTTAGGCACGGCAAAAGCGGTATCGATTCGATAAAAATCTTTATTGGGCGTAAAAAGTGGAGATAAGCCAGGCGTACTTAGCGCCGGATCACGTGGGGCTTTAGCTAGAAACTTTAGAGGCCGCGGCAATACCGTTTTAATGCGATCGATTTGAACACTCGCCTTTTGGGTGAGCAATCTGGCTCCTCCAGTAGCTATAAGACTCACTGCCCCAATTGTTCCGACAACTTTAAGTAATTCTCGGCGTGAGAGTGAAATGCCGGGTTCATTGCTTAACTCTTTCCTAGCCCCGAACCAGTACAAAACAGCAAGAGTTACCGCGCCGGATACCAGCGATGGAATAACTGAGAATATATTTGAGCCAGCATCTTGTAGCGATGACCAAAGGGCTGCCAATGTCATAAGTGAAATAAGTAGATATGCCACTTTAATCTTGCCAGTGAAGAAAGCGCGGCCAATAGCGATAGAAATAGCAAATACCACCGCCAAAATTATTAAAATCAGAGCGAGCTTGTCATGGGTTCCAAAGATTTGAATCACGAAAGTCTTTACCGCTGGCGGGACGTGATCGACAATTCGGTTTGCGAGTGAGATGACCGGCGAGTGCCAATTTTTGTTAATCGTAGAGACTAAATGGCCAATACTTACCCCGGCAAGAATTGCAAGAGGTCCAAAAACCACTCCGAGTTGCCGCTTATTCATCCGCTCTCCCCTTTGTAGACTTTAGATTTTTATGTAGATCGATCCCGCGCTCTCACTTGCCACATATTTGCGAAGTGGATTTGCTGCAGGCCCATTATTAACCGCCCCGGTGCTGAAGTTATAACTCGATCCATGACATGGACATACAAGTT
>JBAXFS010000040.1:0-12623 GCA_037139795.1 Actinomycetes bacterium | reverse complement strand
TGCACGCACTCCATTACGTAGAGACCGCCCGCAGTTGGAAAGTTAGACAGAGCAATATGAATAGAAGCTGGGGAGTCCAGATTAGTAAGTGGCCCACCAGCAAAAGTGGTTTGTGCGGCCTGGGCGCTGGTTGGCACCAGAACCGATGCTATAAGTGCTGCGATTATGACTAACTTCTTCATTATTCTCCTATTTATTTTATGGTTATTGGTATGAAAAGGTCGTAACTTCTATCGGCTGTACGCAAGTGATCGGCACGGACAGTGATTGCACATTTGATCTTGCTGCAATCAAATTTTCCGATCATTTTTGAAATCTTTACTTTCTTTGTAAATCGCCCACCAGGAAGAAAATCTTCGGCCAAGCCAACTCCATAAGGAGGCGGGTTCGAAGAGATCCAAAATGATGCCTCTCCAGTTCCAGCTTTATTTACGCCACCACCACATGGCGTTGGGGCACTGCCCTTTTTTGGAACTACACAGAATCCAAGATAAATTCCAACAGTTTCATCGAAGTGGCTGCCGGTCACTGTAACTAGTGCGCCAGATTTAACAGTTGTAATAGATGCAGTTAGTACTTCGCCATTTGTACTTTTAACTATCGTTGGAGCTGCAACTGCTGGAGTAATCATGAGAGCGGCAAGGGCTAATGAAATGATCGCAATGCCCGATTTCCTCATGGTGCCAACTCTAAGAGTTATGCGTAGAAGGCTTATCCGACAGAACACGACAACCTGTCAGCCAAATTTTTGACACAATGCCCCTGTGAGAAAAACAGCCGTACTAGTAGCCCTTCTTGTGGTGCTTACGGGATGTACTTCCTCTCAAGCAACTCACAGTTATACGATTTCACAAAAAGATGTGACGTCGGTATCACTAACGAGAGTGCCAACTTTTTCAGTCTCGCGCGTAGTTGTTCTTGCAAATGGTGTTGCCGAAATTATGAACTCATTGAATGCCACATCAATCCTTGTGGGTCGTGATATTTCAAGTAGCGAAGATGCACTTAAAAATATTCCGATAGTCACATCAGGCCATCAAGTTATTTCGGAAAAAGTAATTTCGCTCAAACCCGATCTAGTGATAATCGATGCATCAACTGGACCGAAAGCAGCGCTAGATCAAATTAAAAACGCTGGAATTAGAGTCATCCAAACTCCAGAGAGCTGGACGTTGAGTGATATCGCGAAAAAAGTGAGCGCAGTAGGCGTGGCCATTGGTGCACCAGCCCAAGCCCACGATTTAATCGTTGCAATGGCAAAAGTGGCACAGTCCCATCGTGTAGCCAATTCACCTCGGGTTGCATTTCTCTACTTGCGGGGGACTAGCGCCATTTACTTAATTGGCGGTCCGGGCTCTGGGGCAGACTCGCTCATTCAATCGATTGGCGGCGTCGATGTCGGGGCAGCTAGCCTTAAACATCCCTTTAATACACTGACCCCTGAGGCGTTAGCGGCAGCTAACCCCGATGTCATCCTGGTTATGACTAAAGGTTTGGAATCGGTGGGGGGAATATCTGGTTTGTTAAAACTACCCGGCGTTGCCCAAACTAATGCGGGTAAGAATTCGCGTGTCATTGATGTTGATGATTCGCTGTTACTGTCTTTTGGCCCGCGTACACCATCGCTGCTTAATGCCCTCTCTGCTGGACTTACGAAGGTACTCGGATGAAAAAATTCGCATCGCTATTTAATGCGCTTCTACTTGTAGTTTTTGTATTATTAGCGCTCTCAGTTGGTGCTACTCACATCGATCACTTTTGGTCGGCCTTAATGCACCCAGGTGCGAACGAGATCTTGTGGCAAATCCGCATGCCGCGAGTATTAGCGGCTGTTTTAGTGGGTGCGGCTTTAGGCGTTGCTGGGCTTATGGCACAAGGTGCATGCAATAACGCTTTGGCAGAGCCCGCAATTTTAGGAACATCTGCTGGAGCATCCCTCGGCGCTGTCGTTGCAATTCTCTTTGGAGTAGTTCAAGTTGGTTCACTCGGTGCAATCGCATGCGGTGCAATCGGGGCCCTCGGTGCAACGGCCTTAACTTTTAAATTGGCCTCTCTTCGCAGCAATCTCTCCTCTTTCGCACTCATCATTGTTGGCATTGCAGTCTCAGCCTCGTTAACTGCAATTGTCGGCCTGTCGGCAACCATGGTGACTCGGGCAGATGCTCGCTCAATTTCTTTCTGGAATTTTGGCTCCCTGTCATTGATTACAAATAGCAATTTAATTGGTCTCTGTGTCATCACGATTATTGGTGGTGCAATCGCTTGGAAAATTGCACCGTCCCTTGATCTGCTCTCACTCGGGGATGCCACCGCTTTTCACTTAGGTGTTGATATTCGTAAGGCCCGTTTTACTGCCTTGATTGCACTGTCAATTTTAGCTGGCGGGGCAGTGAGTACGGTCGGAACAATCGCATTCCTAGGTTTAGCCGCACCTCATATTGCTCGCTTTATTTATGGTCCGTCACACCGGTTCCTTATTATTCAAAGTGGGCTTATCGGCGCAACACTATTAGTGCTTGCCGATACTGCAGCGCGCACCATTGCCCAGCCAAACGAACTTCCAATTGGCTTAGTTACATCGCTCATTGGTGCACCGATACTAATTGCCCTAGTGGCAGTTAGAAATACAACATGGAGAACGCCATGATTACTATTAACGAAATCACCATTGCGCGCGATGGCCGCGAAATTATTTACGACTACTCTGAGCAAATTCCAGCTGGCTCAATAACGGTAATCGTTGGCCCAAATGGTTGTGGTAAATCGACGTTACTGGCGGCGATTGCCGGGGACATCGTGCCGAGCAAAGGAACAATAACCATTGATGAGACTCACCCGCCGCTAACATCGGCCCGTGAATTAGCAACTTTGCGCGCGATGGCGGTTCAAAATCAATTTTATACTTTGGGCTTTTCCGTTCGCCAAATTATTGAAATGGCAGGTCCAGCCGAAAAAGTAATGGAGCAACTGCATTTGTCGCAGATCGCCGATCGTCACGTGACAACTTTGTCGGGCGGTGAATCCCAACGCGTTGCCATTGCCCAAGCCATTGCTCAAAGTGCGCCGGTACTTTTATTAGATGAACCTTTTGCGGCGCAAGATGTAGATAGTCGCAAGCGAATTATTAATGTTATACGCGAGTTAGCAGATTCTGGAACTACCGTGGTTGTAGTAGCTCACTCAAGTGAGAGCGACTTATCGTGGGCCGATAAAATCATTAAGAATTTCGCGTAAAGCTGGCCAAGACTTTCCAAAGCTAGGATGCAGATTCAAACCATCTGCTGCATCAACGTCTACCCAACGAACTTCGTGGGACTCATCGTTTACTTCATGAGCAATGAGCTCTGCAGTGGCTCGCGCAATAACGGTGTCATAGCGCCAATTACCGTGGAGATCGCTAAAAGTATGTAAAGGTTCAATGAACTGCGGATCGACGCCTGTCTCTTCAATCGCCTCACGAATAGCCCCTTGAATTACGCTCTCATGACTATCGCGCGCACCTCCAGGAATTCCCCACGTATCTCCATTGTGAACCCAAGGCGCGCGATGTTGCAGCAGAATTTCATGGCCACGCAGTAAGAGGATTCCGGCCGCGCCATGTAGGCCCCAATGTTTATTTCCACAGTCGCACTGGACCCAGCCATCACCGTCTCGCGCAACCATGAACCAAGAGTGTCACAACTATCCACAGTTCGTGTTGTGAGGTAGGGAATAGGTCGGTGTGCGCACTTATCGTCGCGAACATGAAATTGATAAAAACCCTGAGTATTGGCCTGCTTGTGGCCTTCCCTACTACGGCTTTTGCCGATTGTGTTGAGACGGCATGTGTCGATGTCTTTACTAGTAACAACGAAATAATCATTGAAGCCCATAAGGGCAGCACGGTTACGACGGTGAAAAAGAGCGCTCATCCTAAGCCGACCCCTACCCCAACTTTGTGGTTTCCACCTAAGCCGACGCCGAAACCTTATGTAAAACGTACGTACAAGCCCAGAACAGCCAAAGCTAGCACTGCGGTAAAAACCGCGAATTTAAGTGATCGCCTCATCAAACTTCTTCCCACTGGCGGAGTTGCATTTCAACCTGAGTTTGAAGCGCTGCGCAATGTGCCAATAATTTTTTGGATCGATGTCCCGCAAGTTTTTCAAAGCCGCGTCAACATTATCGGAGAGATTGTCGATGTCGCCTTGCGTCCAGGTTTTATCTGGTCTTTTGGTGATGGCTATATGTGGGCAACAACTATTACTGGCGCGCCCTATCCCAAACAAACTATTACGCATACCTATTCAAAGCCCGGAACATATTCAGTCGTTGTAGTAACGACGTGGAACGGCAGTTTCACTCACAACGGCGCAGTCCGTGCAATAAGCGGCGAAATTGTGAAGACCTCGGTGGCAACCGTCACCGTTGTATCGGCCCCTACTCGATTCACGAAATGAGAAGACAATGACTACCGAAAAAGAAGGACTATCAATCGCCTCAACGGCCCAATCACGTGAGCTCGCTTTCATTGCACTCGTGCATAGCTTTGCAGTGATGGAGGATTCACCAGATATCAATGACTGCCAGCGAGATGGCGCAACGGCCGTTATTGATTTAGCTGGTGAGTACGAAAAACGGGGAGAGGCCTGCAACCCTGAAAACATTGCACGAGTTTTAGGGCGCTTGAGTGATATTCAAGTTCGCGACTTTGCTTTGGGGTCTCACGGCATCCAAAGCTTTTCAACATACTGGGGGATGTGGCGTTACTTATTGCAGATTGCCCCCGAGGGTTTCGTTGCTCCCGTTGCCTGTTTATTTGCAACTCTGGCCTATGAGCGGGGAGATATCCCACTGGCATATCAAGCCCTCGATCGGGCAACCATTGATCAACCTAACTACTCATTGACCACACTGCTTCGCCGAGTCTTTGGTTCGGGATGGCCAGCTGCCGCCTTCGCCGCGATGCGTACCGAGCTTCACCCAAAGGTCACTGCAGGGATTTTTGACTAAATATTTCCCTCTGTTAGAGTTCTCCCAGGTCATGAGTTCTAGTGCATAGCCCCGGCTTACTAGACGGCAACCCTCCACCACGGTGGGGTGCTCCGGGTGAAGACCAGATCGATAGCAACAACGCCATCGATAAGCGTGGATCACTCGAACCGTATTAGTACTGCCGGCGTCGGCATATATACATGAGTGGTCCCATAACTGGGAGGAACGAACTACATGTCATCATTTACTTTCGAAGAGGCAGCTTTTGAAACCCGTCAGATTCACGCCGGACAGGTTGCAGATCCAACTACTGGCGCTCGCGCATTACCGCTATATCAAACTACTGCCTATCAATTCCGTGACACTAAACATGCCGCGGATTTGTTTGGTCTGGCCGAGCTTGGAAATATCTATACCCGCATCATGAATCCGACGCAGGATGTTGTTGAAAAACGCATCGCATCCCTTGAAGGTGGCGTTGCAGCCCTTCTTCTAGCATCGGGATCGGCAGCTACAACTTTTGCAGTGCTAGCAGTTGCAACTGCAGGAGATCACATCGTCTCATCAAAGTATCTCTATGGTGGAACGTATAACTTGTTCCATTACACCTTGCCAACTTTTGGCGTCGAGGTTACTTTCGTTGATAATCCCAATGACCCTGAGGAATGGCGCAAAGCAGTACGACCAAACACCAAAGCATTTTTCGGTGAGACGATTTCAAATCCTAATAACGATATTTTAGATATTGCCGCCGTTGCCAAAGTTGCACACGAGAACCATGTTCCGTTAATTGTGGATAACACGGTTGCAACACCCTATGTGATTAGACCAATTGAGTTCGGTGCCGACGTTGTTGTTCACTCGGCAACTAAATTCTTATCTGGCCACGGAAACGCGGTAGTGGGTGCAATTGTCGATTCCGGCAACTTTGACTACGCGCTCTATCCAGAAAAATTCACAAGTTTTAATACTCCGGATCCTTCGTATCACGGTCTGGTTTATGCCCAAGCTCTCGGAGTTGGCAGCGCCTTTGGTGCAAACCTGGCCTACATCTTTAAAATTCGCTTGACCTTACTTCGGGATATTGGAGCCGCAGTTAGTCCATTTAACGCCTGGCTTCTAGCCCAAGGTCTTGAGACTCTTACACTTCGCATGAAGCAACATTTAGAAAACGCTAAGGCCGTTGCAACATGGTTGGCCGCACATCCACAAGTAGAGAAAGTGAACTACTCGTGGCTTCAAAATTCTCCATATAACGCACTTGCTACAAAGTATGCGCCTAAGGGCTCTGGCTCGGTCTTATCCTTTGAAATCAAGGGCGGAATTGAGGCCGGCCGAAAGTTTGTAGAGGCGTTGACTCTGCACTCACACGTTGCAAATATTGGCGATGTGCGATCACTTGTGATTCATCCAGCATCTACGACGCACTCACAGCTATCGGCCGAAGAGTTATTAAACGCGGGAGTAAATCCTGGTTTGATTCGCCTCTCGGTCGGCCTTGAAGACATCGAAGACATTAAGGCCGATCTGGCCGATGGATTTGCTGCAGCGCTTTGAGTCAAAACGGCGGTTTAGTCACCGGGGCATGGCTTGAAACCCATGCACCCGGTGATCGCCGTTTCATAAATATCGGTGATTTACTTCTTGAAAGCGGAGAGGTTTTAGAAAATATAACTATCGCCTATCAAAGTTGGGGCGAGTTAAACGCCAACAAAGATAATGCGATTTTAGTTAACCATGCGATGACAGGTTGGTCAGATGTGACTGGCTGGTGGCCATCGATGGTCGGCCCTGGATTGCCATTTGATACCGATAAATATTTTGTGGTCTGCCCTAATGTAATTGGCGGCTGTCAGGGGAGTACCGGGCCATCATCGATTGCCCCTGATGGAAAACGCTATGGCTCCCGCTTTCCATCTGTGACGATTAGAGACATGGTGGCAGCAGAAGTTGCCTTTAGTGACGCACTTGGAATTGCTAAGTATCGACTTGCAGTCGGACCTTCCCTTGGTGGAATGCGCGCATTGGAGTGGGCCGTTCAACTTCCCTCGAGAGTTGGCGCTATCTGCACAATCGGTTCGTCGGCCGTAGCAACAGGCGATCAGATAGGTACCTCATCAATTCAAATACGTGCAATCAAATCCGACCCTCACTTTCATGGAGGGGATTATTACGAGAAGGCCGCAGGACCTATTGAGGGCATGGGAATTGCGCGTCGCATCGCACACTTGACCTATCGAACTGAGGCTGAGATGGATGTGCGCTTTGGGCGTGAGCTCCAAGGCGATGAGACTGGCCGATTTGCCGTTGAGTCCTATTTAGATCACCAGGCAGACAAGCTTGCCGCTCGCTTTGATGCCAATACCTATATAACTCTGACTGAGGCGATGAATAGCCACGACATTGGGCGAGGACGCGGCGGAGTTGCCTCAGCGCTCTCAAGCATCACAATCCCGATTATTGCCGTCTCAATCGATACTGATCGCCTCTTTCCAGTTCGACTTCAGGCTGAAATTGCCGATTTGGCTCCGCACGCCCTTCCTTTAGTAACGATTTCATCGCCATTTGGACATGACGGCTTCCTTGTTGAGGTCGAATCTGTGGGAAATGTCATCAAAGAGGCGCTCGCGCTCTCTTAGAGGCCAAAATTAGGTGTTTTCGATGTGCATTTACCCCTGTGGATAAATTATAATATAGCCATCGCTTCAGCGAAGAGCTGATAAAACCAAAGGACGATTTGTGGCTGTATTTAGTGCGCTCAAAAATAAGGCAAAGACCAAAGCCGCTGCTAAAAAAAGCGTGCCTGTCAAGAAAGCCGTTGCTAAAAAAGCGCCTGCGAAGAAAGCCGTGGCTAAAAAAGCTGCGCCAGTTAAGAAAGCCGCTATTAAAAAGAGTGCACCAGTAAAAAAAGCTGCACCAGTAAAGAAAATTGAATTGAAGAAAGATTTAACGGCAAAAGATGTTCAAGCAATTGTCGATGCAAAGCAAGCCGTACTTCGTAACAACGAGGTATTAGCCGAACTTGAAAACCGTGGCGTAACATCAATTAATCGAATTCCTAAGAAGATCGATAAGGATTTAGTTGACGAAGCCCGTGCATTAGCCGTTGAAGTCCCTGCGATTATTGAAAAACTGCGCAAGTCCGGCCTCGGTACTCCCGCCCGTATTTTGAAAAAGAGCGAGTATGCACTTATCGAGCCAAAACCAGTTATTGAAAAAGTTGAAAAAGTTGAAGTAAAGGCTGGCAAAGTAGCTGTTGTAAATATTGATGGCGAAGAAGTTGAACTCGAAGAAGTTGAACTCGAGGATGATGAGAAACTTATCGCTGAGGCCGTTGAAGTTGTTGATTCAGAGGTAGAAGATAAAACTCGCGTTGTAACCCTCTCTGATGAATCCAGTAAAGCAAAGGGTTCATTTACTTTAGCCGATTCAGAGGGCGAAGATGAAGAAGAAGATAAGAACGAACGCGAAAAACTAAAGAAGGATTTAAGAAACGTCAACATCGTTATTGAGTCAATTAATGCCGCAATGAGCAGCGTTAGCACCCCGACGCGTTATGGAATCAGTGAAGCTGAATCTAAGGCGCTCACGTACAAGCAGATTCAACAGCAGTTTGAGATGAAGACTTTCAACGAAAGGTCGGCTAAAACCGCTGCAGAGGCGGTTTCTATAGGCTCTCTGAAAAATCTGGAAGATTTATTGAATTTCTTCGTTGAAAAAATGAAGATCGTACAGAGAGAACTCAAGTACTTGCCTCCCGAGCAGACTGTTATGACTGCTGGTGCAACTGCTGACCCAGTTAAGGATTATTTAAAGCAGATTGGCCGCGTAGCGTTGCTCAACGCCGAGTTGGAAGTAGAGCTTGCTACACGTGTTGAAGTTGGCCTATTTGCCGAATCAAAGTTGAAGAATGAAAAGAAGATGGAAAAGAAGTTAAAGCGTGAGCTCGAGTGGCTCGTCGAAGATGGCAAGCGCGCCAAGAACCACTTGCTCGAAGCAAACCTTCGCCTTGTTGTATCTCTTGCTAAGCGCTACACCGGCCGCGGAATGTTGTTCTTGGACTTAATCCAAGAAGGTAACTTAGGTTTAATCCGTGCAGTTGAGAAGTTCGACTACACAAAGGGTTATAAGTTCTCAACATATGCCACGTGGTGGATTCGCCAAGCAATCACACGGGCAATGGCCGATCAGGCACGCACAATTCGTATTCCAGTTCACATGGTTGAAGTTATTAATAAGTTAGCCCGTGTTCAGCGCCAGATGCTTCAAGATCTTGGTCGCGAACCGACTCCAGAGGAGCTGGCAAAAGAGCTCGATATGACTCCTGAAAAAGTTGTTGAAGTTCAAAAGTATGGCCGCGAACCGATTTCACTTCACACACCACTTGGTGAAGAAGGCGATTCCGAGTTCGGAGATCTCATTGAAGACTCTGAGGCTGTTGTTCCAGCCGATGCAGTCTCATTTACTTTGCTACAAGAGCAGTTGCACTCAGTTCTAGACACTTTATCTGAGCGTGAAGCCGGCGTAGTTGCGATGCGATTTGGGTTAACTGATGGTCAGCCTAAGACTCTGGATGAAATCGGTAAGGTCTACGGCGTTACTCGCGAGCGTATTCGCCAAATCGAATCTAAGACAATGTCGAAGCTTCGTCACCCTTCCCGCAGCCAGGTTCTACGCGACTATTTGGATTAAGCCATGTCGAATGCGCGTATTTATATTAATCCAGTGAGTGGTTCAATTAAGTTAATTGGACCAGTGGATTTTGTTGACCACGAAGGAAATATCCTTGAAACTAAAGAGAACGTGAAGTTTTGCGGGTGCGGTTTATCCAAAGATAAGCCAAATTGTGATGGTTCACACAGAGATAAGTTGGAAAAGAAAACTAATTAGATAACAGGAGTTTCGACGAGACGTTCGCTCTCATCCTGAATCTTGGCAGCAACGCTCTTAAGTTTTTCAGCGTATTCCTTGCCATGGTGAGCGCAAAACATGAGTTCTCCACCGTTTAGAAGTACAGCCCGCACATAGGCCTGGGCTCCGCAGCGATCACAGCGGTCAAGGGCGTTAAGAGGTACTGATTCGAGCATTACTTGATCTGACATATCTCTCTCCGTTCTCGGTGGTAGTTCTTTATATGGAACATCAAAGCATGTTTGGTTATTCCCCGCAGGTTAATATGGAAGTAATTTGCTTAGAATCCTCCGAGATTTGCCGGATTATCAGGATCTCTCACCACTTTCGGCGCGCTTGCAGCCTAATAATCCCTCTGGGCGATAACCTTTCGCCCCGTGGCCGACAAAGATTCCTCACTTTCAAACACTGTGACGGATAGCTATACCGCAAAAGATTTAGCGGTCCTTGAGGGCCTAGATGCCGTTCGAAAACGCCCCGGAATGTATATCGGCTCTACCGATTCGCGCGGACTCATGCACTGCCTATGGGAGATTATTGATAACTCTGTCGATGAATCCTTGGCTGGGCATTGCAAAAAAATTGAGATCAATCTTGAATCCGATGGCTCGGTTGAGGTCCATGACGATGGTCGCGGAATCCCAGTTGATAAAGAGCCAAAGACTGGCTTAACGGGAGTCGAAGTTGTTTTAACTAAATTACATGCGGGCGGAAAATTTGGCGGCGGTTCATACGCGGCTTCCGGTGGTCTACATGGCGTTGGTGCATCGGTTGTAAATGCACTGGCATCGCGCCTTGATGCCGAAGTTGATCGTGACGGCAAGATTTATTGGATGTCATTTCAACGTGGCACTGCAGGAATCTTTGATGGCGATGGACCTAAAGCACCTTTTGAACCTGCTTCAGGCCTGCGTGTTATCGGAAAGATTTCCAGCAAAGTAACTGGAACGCGAATTAAGTGGTGGTCAGATAAGCAGATCTTCTTAAAAGAGGCCGAGTTAGAGCTCTCCGAAATTTATGATCGCGCCCGCCAAACCTCTTATTTAGTTCCGGGCTTAACGCTCATTGTTAACGATAATCGCACCAAAGCTAAGACCTCGGAAACCTTCTTTCACAAAAGCGGTATCACCGAATACTGTAATTTTTTACAACCCGATGAACCGGTTGGCGATGTAATCCGTATCTACGGCACTGGCCACTACCAAGAGACCGTTCCAGTCTTGGATGACAAGGGCCACATGGTTTCAACTGAGGTTGAGCGCGATATGGAAGTTGATATTGCGATGAAGTGGGGCAATGGTTTTGAAACAACGCAGCGCTCTTTTGTAAATATTATTGCTACCCCTAAGGGCGGCACGCACGTTCTTGGCTTTGAACGCTCACTTGTGAAGGTAATCAACGAGGCGCTTCGATCAACTAAGACCCTAGCCAATAAAGAGGCCGATGTTATTAAAGATGACATTCTCGAAGGCATGACCGCAGTCGTGACCGTTCGTATGTCTGAGCCACAGTTTGAAGGTCAGACTAAAGAGGTTCTCGGAACGGCTGCGGCGACTCGAATCGTTTCAGCAGTTGTCGCAGATAAGATGAAAGAGTATTTCAACACCACCAAGCGAATTGATAAAGCTAACGGTCGCCTTGTGTTAGAAAAGATTGCGGCGGCTTCGCGCACGCGAATTAGCGCACGTGCTCACAAAGACTTACAAAGACGCAAGAACGCACTTGAGTCGTCATCCCTTCCTACTAAGCTCTCAGATTGTCGTTCAGAGGATGTAACACGTACTGAGCTCTTCATCGTAGAAGGTGATTCAGCACTTGGCACTACTAAAGCTGCGCGCAATAGTGAGTTCCAAGCGATCTTGCCTATCCGCGGAAAAATCCTTAATGTCCAGAAGGCATCACTGTCGCAGATGCTCGAAGATAAAGAGTGCGGATCAATCATTCAAGTAATTGGTGCCGGCTCTGGAAAATCCTTCGAACTCGATGAAGCCCGTTACGGCCGAATCATTTTGATGTCTGATGCAGACGTTGATGGCGCGCATATTCGTTGTTTATTGCTTACATTGATGTATCGCTACATGCGACCACTAATTGATTCAGGGAGAGTATTTGCCGCTATCCCACCACTTCACCGCATTGAAGTTATGGGCGGGGGAGGCAAGAAGGGCCAATATATTTACACATACAGCGATGATGAGATGAAGAAAATCACCGCTGACCTAAAGAAGAATGGCAAGAAGTGGAAAGAGCCGATTCAGCGCTACAAAGGCCTTGGCGAAATGGACGCAGATCAACTGCGCGAAACCACTATGGATCCAGATGCACGTACTTTGCGCCGTATTACCGTCTCTGATGCAACTGCGGCCGAGGCTATGTTTGAGCTATTAATGGGCAGTGATGTTGCCCCACGTAAAGAGTTCATCGCTAACGCTGAAATCGATCGCGACCACATCGACGCTTAAAAAGTTCGGCTAACACAAGCCCAACCCTTGCTTTAATCTCCTTTAACTCTATCCTCATCACATGCGCCGGAGAGCTCTCGTTATTGTGATGTGCCTGTTTTTTGCATCAGTAACCTCTTCAATGAGTGTCGCCGCAGTGCCTAAGACCGGGGCTCTCTGCACTAAAGCCGGTGCTACCTCAAATGCCTCCGGTAAAAAATTCACCTGTATTAAATCCGGCAAAAAACTTGTGTGGGATAAAGGCGTAGTGGTTAAGGTGCCAACGCCAACGCCAAC
>JBAXFS010000039.1:0-13111 GCA_037139795.1 Actinomycetes bacterium | reverse complement strand
CGCGCACCAGTTGCAGGTATTGCAATGGGTCTAATCTCTGACACTGTCGATGGCAAGGTCGAGTACGTTGCCCTTACCGATATTCTCGGAGCAGAAGATGCCTTCGGTGATATGGACTTCAAAGTTGCCGGAACAAAGGATTTTGTTACTGCATTGCAGCTAGATACTAAGCTCGATGGAATCCCAGCATCTGTTCTAGCTGGAGCTCTTCTTCAAGCTAAGGAAGCTCGTCTTGCAATTCTTGATGTCATGAATGAAGCGATCGATGGCCCAGATGAGATGAGCCCGTTTGCTCCTCGTATTATCTCAGTCAAGATTCCAGTTGATCAGATCGGTGCAGTAATCGGGCCTAAGGGCAAGATAATTAACCAGATTCAAGATGAGACTGGCGCAGATATTTCTATCGAAGATGATGGAACGATCTACATCGGCGCAGTTGATGGCCCATCGGCTGAAGCTGCACGGGCACAGATCAATGCCATTGCTAACCCACAGATGCCAGAAGTTGGCGAGCGTTACTTAGGTACCGTTGTGAAGCTTGCAGCATTTGGCGCCTTTATCTCATTGATGCCAGGTAAAGATGGCCTCCTACATGTATCTCAGATTCGCAAGATGCATGGCGGAAAGCGCATTGAAAACTTGGAAGAGGTCATGAAGGTTGGCGACAAGATTCAAGTTGAAATCGGCGAGATTGATCCAAAGGGCAAGCTGTCTTTGGTTCCAGTTCTTGAAGATGGAACAACTGGTTCAGCTGAATAAATGACAGTTCGTCGCTCAGTATTACCAAGCGGTCTGCGTATCGTTACTGAAGAGGTTACTTCGGTGCGCAGTGCCGCGATTGGTATTTGGGTTAACGTTGGCTCAAGGGATGAGACCCCGGCAGTTGCTGGGGCTTCTCACTTCCTTGAGCATCTTTTATTTAAAGGAACTACTAGACGCACAGCCCTTGAGATTTCCTCATCCATCGAATCTGTTGGTGGCGAGATGAATGCCTTTACATCAAAGGAGTACACGTGCTTTTACGCGCGTGTGATTGATACTGATTTACCCATGGCAATCGATGTCATTTCTGATCTGATTACATCCTCAGTTGTAACAGCCCTTGATGTTGATGCCGAGCGGAAAGTTGTTTTAGAAGAGATCGCAATGCGCGATGATGATCCCAGCGATTTAGTCCATGATTTATATGCCGAGACTTATTACGGTAATACGCCTCTGGGCCGACCAATTTTAGGAACTATCGACTCAATAAATAATATGTCCAGGTCTAGCGTCTTTAACTATTATAAAAAGCGTTACCTGCCTCAAGACTTAGTTGTCGCAGTGGCTGGAAATATTAACCACAAAAAAGTTGTACAAATGGTTGAGAAAGCGCTCTCAGCCGATGGTTTCCTAGATGTCACTGGAACTCCAGTGATTCGTGGAAATACTGCCGTTAAAAAACCTGCACAGCAACCCGTTGGTTTAATGACGCGCCCGACTGAGCAGGCGCATATGTTTTACGGTATGGAGGGCGTTGCCCGCCATGATGACCGCCGCTTTGCTATGGGAATTTTGGCATCGGCCCTTGGCGGCGGAATGTCTTCAAGACTCTTCCAAGAGATCCGTGAAAAGCGCGGCCTTGCTTATTCAGTTTATGGTTATGCCCAGCAATATGCTGGAAGTGGCCAGATTGGTTTCTATGCTGGATGTAAACCAGCAAAGGCCGTTGAAGTTTTGGAAATTATTCGCGAAGTCTTAGCCGATGTGGCCGATAATGGAATGAGCCACGAAGAGATTGAGCGAGCAAAAGGCGCGGTCCGCGGTTCACTAGTTTTAAGCCAAGAGGATTCAGGTTCGAGAATGAGTCGAATCGGTAAAAATGAGATTGTCTACGGACGCGTTATGGGCTTCGACGATATTTTGAAGGCGGTTTCAAAGGTCAACGAGGCAGACATCCGCGAAATTGCCGGCGCCTTTCTGACTAAAACGCCTACTCTTGCACTTGTGGGTCCATTTAAAAACACCGCAAAATTTGAAAAGGTGATGAAATGATAAATGTTGCAGTGATAGGTGCAAAGGGCCGCATGGGCGCCGAGGTTGTAAAAGCCGTTGAGAATGCAGCTGGAATGTCATTGATCGCCGCCCTTGATTTGGGTGATTCGCTAGATCAATTAATTGATTCCGGAACACATGTCGTTGTTGATTTCACGACTCCCGATAGCGTGATGGCGAACTTAGATTTTCTCATTAGTAATGGATTTAATGCAGTTGTTGGCACAACTGGCTTTGATGACTCCAAGCTTGCGATAGTTAATGGTTGGCTTAAAGAAAATCCATCAGTTGGCGTTTTGATAGCACCCAACTTTGCAATTGGCGCGGTGTTAATGATGGAGTTTGCCGCTAGAGCTGCACGCTACTTTGAATCGGCCGAGATTATTGAGCTGCACCACCCTGAAAAAGTCGATGCACCAAGTGGCACTGCAGCGCGCACCGCGCAGTTAATGAGTGATGCTCGTAAGTTGGCGGGATTGAAATCCATGCCAGATGCGACGTCTAAATCCCTTGACGGTGCACGCGGTTCTAAAGTGGGGGATGTTCCCATTCACTCAGTGCGCGCACGAGGTTTAGTTGCCCATCAAGAAGTCATTCTTGGTGGAATAGGGGAGACTCTGACAATTCGTCACGACTCACTCGATCGCGAAAGTTTTATGCCTGGGGTTCTACTAGGTATAAGAAATGTAATTATAAATCCAGGGCTGACCCACGGCCTAGATAAATTCATGTAAGGGAAAATCAATTGCCGAATAAGAAGATCACAATGTATAGCGCTGACTGGTGTGGGGATTGCGTGCGCTCAAAGCGTTTCCTCGATGAGAATAATGTGGCTTACACGCTCATCGATATTGAGGCAGATGCAAAAGCTGCCGATAAGGTTATTGAGATTAATGGCGGAATGCGATCGATTCCAGTTATCGTCTTCGCAGACGGTACCCATATGACTGAGCCTTCAGATAAGGCACTAAAGGCAAAACTTCTTGAACTAAGTATTATCTAGCGCCAGTTATAGACGACGGCCGAAGTAACTGCAGCCGAGAGAACCACAACAGGAAAAGGCGCCTTAAATAAGAGCGCCACTAGTGCCACGCCAACCCCAGCTAGTCGATGATCAATTATGAGTTTACTTTTTTCGGTAAAAGTCTGGACGGCCACGAGGGCGCTTAGTAAAGCAATTGGAATGAGCGCATTAATTCGTTGAATTTTTGGATCTTCTAACCAATGTTGTGGAATTGAATGGCCTGAATACTTAAGGGCAAAAGCGATAACACTCGTTCCAATCGTGGCGACCCAGAATGCATTCATCGGCGCAACCCAACAGCAACTGCGATGAATGCCGTTGCAATAATTGGAAGTCCAGCAGGCAGGATAGGGGTCATGGCGATAGCAAAAATAATCGATGCCACTGCAAGTGCGCGATCTCGATTACTTTCAAGACGTGGCCAGACAAGACCTAGGAATGCGGCTGGTACAGCGGCATCTAATCCCCAGGCACGAGTATCACCCATTGCTTGGGCTCCAAGGGCGCCGGCAAGTGTAAATAAATTCCAAAAAACAAATACTCCAATTCCAGTTAACCAAAAACCATGGCGCATCGCATCGTCATTTCGTTTTTCGGCCCCCAGCGCAACGCCCGTTGATTCATCAATTGTTAACTGCGCAGCTATCACGCGTCTAAAACCTTTAACTTTTAATCGCGGAGCCATAATGACTCCGTATAAACCATTTCGAAAACCAAGAAGTGATGCCGTTGCGATTCCACTGAGGGCGCTACCTCCAGCACCGAGCACGCCGATTACTGCGAACTGCGAAGCACCTGAAAATGTTAAAAGAGATAAGAGGCAACTCTGCAGAACCGAGAAACCATTTGCAACCGAGGCTGCGCCAAAGGCGATCCCATAAGCCCCGACCGTCAGAGACAGGCTCAGAGAGTCACGAACTGTGACGGATTCGATTCTGGACACGCGGACAGTCTGCCTTAGAAATCCAAAGCCACCAAGGCGGGCGAGGATAGGGTCACGCTATGGCCGAAGAGATTATTTACCGCGACGATGTCACTGTTGAACTTGTTAAATCCAGCGCCAGTGATGCCGATGTTATCTGGGCAGCTCGCGTGTCAACGGCTGGAGAGCAATCGATGGAGGAGATTGGCGAAGATCCATCTCGCTCTGCAGGTCTGATTAATTATCTGGCGCGTGAGCGCCATGGCTCTCCCTTTGAACATACGTCAATGACCTTTTTTGTATCGGCGCCGATATTTGTCTTCCGTGAATTCATGCGCCATCGCATCGCCTCATACAACGAAGAGAGCGGTCGCTACCGCGAATTAAAACCCGTTTTTTACATTCCATCGAAAGAGCGCAAACTTTTACAGGTTGGCAAAACTGGTGCTTATACATTCGAGGATGGAACGCAAGAGCAGTTTGAACTCTCAATCAAGGCGATGAAAGATGCATACACAGTTGCCTACGCGAGTTATCAAAAAATGTTAGATGCCGGCATCGCGCGCGAAGTTGCCCGTGTGGTTTTACCTGTTGCTACATATTCATCGATGTATGTGACGATGAATGCCCGCGCACTTATGAACTTTTTGTCATTGCGTACGTCCCGCGAAGGTTCACATTTTCCCAGCTATCCACAGCGTGAAATTGAGATGGTAGCTGAGAAAATGGAGGCCGAATTTGCGAAATTAATGCCGCTTACGTACGGCGCATTCGAGAAATCTGGACGCATCGCACCTTAAAACGGGTAGAGTTAGGCGCATGAGTACACCAGCGCCTTTTGGTCGAATGTTGACCGCGATGGTCACCCCTTTTAATAAAGATGGCTCCATTGATTGGAACGGCGTAGAGAAAATCGCTGATCACTTAGTAAAAATCGGCCATGATGGAATCGTTGTTAACGGTACAACTGGTGAGGCTCCCACAACTAAGTCTTCTGAAAAAGAGGAGATCATTAAAGTTGTAAAGCGCGTTGTTGGCCCAAATATCAAAGTTGTTTCAGGTGCTGGAGATAACGAGACCGATTACTCGATAAATCAAGCTAAGCGTTCAGAGGCGGCAGGTGCCGACGGTATTTTGGTCGTGACTCCTTATTACAACAAGCCTCCACAGGCCGGAATCAAAGCGCACTTTCTAGCCATGGCCAATGCAACGGGTCTGCCAATGATGTTGTACGACATTCCCGCTCGCACCGGCGTTGAAATCGAATCAGACACCATTGTTGAACTTTTCGAACACCCTTCAATCGTCGCTCTCAAAGATGCTAAAGGAAATGTCGCTGCAACTTCGTGGGTTATTAAGCGCTGTGGGATTCCGGTTTACTCTGGAGATGACATTTTAAACTTGCCGCTGCTCTCAGTAGGCGCCGTCGGTTTTGTTTCAGTCTGCGGACATACTGTTGGCGCAGATTTGAAAGCGATGCTCAATGCCTGGTTCGACGGCAATCCTGCGCGAGCTTTGGAGATCCACCAAAAATTACTGCCCGTCTTTACCGGCACTTTCCGTACTCAAGGTGCGATCATGACCAAGGCGGCATTAACTCTCATGGGCCTTCCTGGTGGCCACACACGTCTTCCATTAGTCGATGCAACTGACGCGCAGATTGCGCAGCTGCGCATCGATTTGCTTGCCGGTGGCGTTGCAATTAAATAATGACGCATCCACATCCTGAACTAGGTCTACCTCCAGCACTTGCCCATGGGGCGTTGAGAATCGTCGCTCTCGGTGGTTTAGCTGAAATTGGTCGAAATATGACCGTCTTTGAAACAAAGGGAAAACTTTTAATCGTCGACTGCGGAGTTCTTTTTCCGGAAGATACGCAACCAGGCATCGATTTAATCCTTCCCGATTTTTCCTACATACGCGATCGTTTAGATGATGTTGTTGGCTTATTTTTAACGCACGGACATGAGGACCATATTGGCGCAGTTCCATATCTACTTCGCGAGCGGGGCGATATTGCAATTTATGGCTCTGGTTTAACGTTGGCTTTGATTACGGCGAAATTAAAAGAGCATCGTATTACTCCTCTTACACGCGAAGTTCGAGAAGGTGGTCATGAAGATGTCGGTCCATTCGAACTCGAGTTCGTTGCAGTTAATCACTCGATTCCCGATGCGTTAGCGGTCGTTATTAACACCGATGCTGGACGTATTTTGCACACCGGTGATTTTAAAATGGATCAACTTCCATTAGATGGTCGCATTACCGATCTACGAACTTTTGCACGCCTTGGCCAAGAGGGCGTGGATATTTTTATGGTTGATTCCACAAATGCCGATGTCCCCGGATTTACGCCATCAGAGCGTGAAATCATGCCGGCGTTGAACCGGGTAATTGCATCGACTAAGCGTCGCGTCATTGTTGCCTCTTTTTCATCGCACGTGCACCGAGTTCAGCAGGTGATTGACATAGCGGCAATTCATGGCCGCAAAGTTACTTTTATTGGTCGCTCGATGGTTCGCAACATGAAAATTGCGCAAGACATGGGCTACTTGACCGTTCCGAATGGCATCCTTATCGATGCCAAAGAGTTAGATTCTTTTGATGACAATGTTGTTTTAATCTGCACAGGGTCTCAGGGCGAACCAATGGCGGCTTTGGCTCGCATGGCCAATGGTGATCATCAGATTCGAGTTGGAGAAGGCGACACTGTTATCTTGGCGTCATCATTGATTCCCGGAAATGAAAACTCTGTTTTTAGAATAATTAATGAGTTAACGAGATTTGGCGCCAAAGTCGTTCATAAAGCTAATGCGATGGTGCACGTCTCTGGCCACGCGGCAGCGGGTGAACTTTTGTACTGCTACAACATCGTGAAACCTAAATTCGTTATGCCAGTTCATGGCGAATGGCGTCACTTGAAAGCTAATGCAGAACTCGCAATTTCGGCTGGAATGCCACGGGCAAACGCCTTGATTATTGAAAATGGCGTCGTCGTTGATTTAGTTGATCACGAAGCATCCGTTGTCGGGGCAGTGGCTTGCGGCTTCGTCTATGTCGATGGCCAAAGCATCGGTGATATTACTGAAGCCTCTCTCAAGGATCGTCGAATTTTAGGTGAAGAGGGATTTATTTCAGTTGTCGTAGTAATCGATTCCCAGAATGGAAAAATTGTTGCGGGACCTGATATCCATGCACGCGGTTTTAATGAAGATATGGCGCTCTTTGATGATGTTAAGTTGAAGATTGAAAAAGCATTAGCTGCAGCAGTTGTAGATGGAATAAATGGAACGCATCAACTCTCACAAATTGTGCGCAAAACTGTTGGCGGTTGGGTAGGCGGGGAGCATCGCAGAAAGCCGATGATTATCCCCGTTGTAATAGAGGTTTAGTAGCGGCGAGCCTAGCCAGTCACAATTTGTCCATCCTTTAGGATTACGAGTGTGGCTAAACGTAAAAAATCTAAATCTAAGACCGGAGCTGTAGGCGGCGCTCTAGGTCGAGGTTTGGCTGCCATTTGGCGTTTTTTGGCCAAAGCGATTGGAAGTAGTGTTCGTTTTCTGGCACGTGGAGCGCGTGAGTTGGATCCAGCACATCAACGCGACGGTATCGCTTTTTCAATTCTCATTCTTGCTCTCATAGCAATTGCGGGTACGTGGTTTCACGCGGGAAATATTGTAAGTCGCGGAGTTTATTCCTTTATGTATGGCGGTTTTGGTCGCATCGGTTTTATTGCACCACTTGTACTCATTTATTTTGCTTTTAAATTATTTAGAACCCCTGAAGACAAGAAAGCAATCGGACGAACAATAGTTGGAACGATTGCACTTCTCCTTTCAAGTACAGGGTTAGCTCATTTACTCAACGGTTCAAGCGGCACCGGGGCGAGTGCAATACGTCATGGGGGAGGCTGGATTGGTTATGGCGTTACAACGCCACTTGTTGCGGCAATGACTTCCGTCCTTGCCTATCCAGTCCTTGCAATAATTTTTATTTTTGGAGTTTTAGTTGTCACTGCAACTCCAGTGAGCCAAGTGTTTGCACGTATCGGAAAAACCTCGACATGGATATGGTCTAAGCGTCCAGAGCGAAGCATTAAAGAAGAGCCTTTCGAAGTTACTGATACCCCGGCCTTTGAAACGCCTATTGTTGCCGCCTGGAATGAACCCGAACAAGAGGAAGAGTTGGATGAAGAGTCCTTTGATGAGGAGTTCACAGTTCCGATTCCAGTTCCAATGGTGGCCGTTGAAAATAAACGCCCTGAACAACTCTTATTAACGGCCGATTCAACCTATGAGCTTCCACCTCTAGATTTATTGCGTGCCGGGCCCGTAGCTAAGGCTAAGAGCAAAGCTAATGAGGCCGTTGTCGCAGCCCTGACCGAGGTCTTTCTGCAGTTTGAAATCGATGCCCAAGTAACTGGATTTATGCGCGGACCCACAGTCACGCGATATGAAGTCGAGCTTGGCAACGCGGTAAAAGTTGAGCGAATTACCGCCCTTGCTAAAAACATTTCATATGCAGTGGCAAGCGGTGATGTGCGCATCCTTTCTCCTATACCTGGCAAATCAGCAGTTGGCATTGAAATTCCTAATGCCGACCGCGAAATAGTGGCACTGGGTGATGTTCTTCGCTCCTCGGTCGCAGGTCAAGATCATCATCCAATGTTGGTAGCCCTTGGAAAAGATGTTGAAGGTAACTTCATCTGTGCAAACCTTGCAAAAATGCCACACCTTCTTGTGGCAGGTGCAACTGGTGCGGGTAAGTCATCGATGATTAATGCAATGATTATTTCAATTCTTGCCCGCTCAACTCCAGACGATGTGCGCTTAGTGCTAATTGATCCTAAGCGCGTTGAATTAACGGCATATGAAGGCATTCCACATTTGATTACTCCCATCATTACTAACCCCAAGAAAGCCGCCGATGCCCTTACTTGGGTAGTGCGCGAGATGGATTTGCGCTACGAGGACTTATCGACTTTTGGATATCGACACATAGATGATTTCAATAAAGCTGTGCGGGCAGGAAAAGTAATTCCACCCGAAGGCAGCGATCGTACGATTGAGCCTTATCCATACTTACTTGTAATAATCGATGAGCTCGCTGACTTAATGATTGTTGCCGCAAAAGAGGTTGAAGAGTCTGTCGTTCGTATTACCCAGTTAGCCCGTTCGGCCGGAATTCACTTAGTGCTTGCTACTCAGCGCCCATCCGTAGATGTTGTAACTGGCTTAATCAAAGCTAACGTTCCTTCGCGTCTATCTTTTGCGACAAGCTCGTTGGCAGATAGTCGCGTTATTTTAGATACACCAGGTGCTGAAAAATTAGTCGGACAAGGTGATGCACTCTTTATTCCGATGGGAGCCAGTCGAGCCGTTCGCATTCAAGGTGCATATGTTTCAGAGCGCGAAATCGAAGCGGTAGTTAATCATGTGAAGAAACAACTTAAGCCTAGATATCGCGATGACGTGACTGCACCGGTCTCACATCCGAAGATGGTGGACAAAGAAATAGGTGATGATCTAGATATTTTGTGCCAGGCTGTTGAACTCGTTGTTGGTACCCAGTTTGGTTCAACATCTATGTTGCAGAGAAAGCTTCGGATCGGTTTTGCCAAGGCCGGTCGCATGATGGACCTCATGGAATCGAGAGGAATCGTTGGCCCGTCCGAAGGTTCCAAGGCACGAACCGTCATGGTTAAGCCTGATGAGTTGGATTCAGTTCTCGCCACACTTCGTGACTACTAAGTTGAGTGACACCCCCCTTGTTCACCTGAATATCACCCTTTGTTCTCACGCTTAAACCTTTCGCTCAAGGGCTTGTTGGTTCTACAATTACGTTTTCTTCTCCCAAAATTTTTAGTTTAGGATTTTTTTTATGACCCTCGGCACAGTCATCCAAATGGCACGCAAACATGCGGGCTTTTCAGTCGATGACTTAGCAGCAACAACAAATATTCGCCCTACTCTTCTTATGGAGATGGAGAATGATAATTTCTTCAATTGTGGCGGTGAGACTTATGCGCGGGGTCATATTCGAAATATTGCCCATAAGTTAGATGTAGATGAAAAAGAATTGTTACGTATTTTTGAGGAAGAGCAGGCAACTTCTCAGCGCTCTATGCGCGAACTTTTAGTTGAAAGTAATGTCATGCGCCAACCGCATGATAAACGTAAAATTTCTTGGAAAGCGCTTTCGGTTATATCGGTTGCTTGTCTTGGGATTGCAGGCCTGGCACAGATAGTTATTTCGAATAGCGCATCGATTAAGATTATTACTCCAAGTGTGGGTCAATCGGCAACTCCTTCAGCTACACCTAGCGATGCAGCCACATCCACAGCGGCTGCTACTCCAAGTCCGTCAGTTTCATCCGATCCATCCGCGCAAACATCATTTTCCACTGGCACTGGAGTCGCGGTCATAGTCGATGCCGCACGTGCAACAAGCTGGCTATTTGTATCTGATGAATCGGGACGTACCCTCTTTAGTGGTCAAATCTTAAGAGGCGAAGTTAAAACCTTCTCTGGCCAAACGCGGTTAAATTTACGGATTGGCAACGCAGGTGGGTTAGACCTACAAGTAAATGGTAAAAAAGTAGCCTCCGTAGGCGGCAATGGCGAAGTAGTTAGCCTTAGTTACGGAGTCGATTCATAACACGATAAGATTCATCCAATGAAACGCACCGTAGCAGTTGTCACTCTAGGGTGCTCACGAAATGAAGTTGACTCCGAAGAGTTAGCCGGAAGATTAGCTGCCGATGGCTGGACCCTCGTTGATGATGTTGAATCTGCCGAAGTAGCGCTAGTTAACACGTGCGGTTTTATTGAGTCGGCTAAAAAAGATTCTATCGATGCCCTTCTTGAAGCTAACTCCCTTAAAGGACATGGCACAACCCGCGCAGTAGTTGCAGTTGGCTGTATGGCTGAGCGCTACGGACAAGAGTTAGCCAACGCTCTTCCTGAGGCAGATGCGATCTTAGGTTTTGATGATTACAAAGATATCTCGGCACGTTTGCAATCAATTGTTGCTGGCAATAAGCATGTTCCACATATTCCGCGAGATCGCCGAGCTCTCTTGCCAATCGCCCCTGCCGATCGTGCGGAAACTCGAGTGAGTGAAGAGTTCACACGCAAACGCTTAGGGACAGCACCGTGGGCACCTTTGAAAATCGCCTCAGGCTGCGATCGCCGCTGCTCATTCTGCGCAATCCCATATTTCCGAGGTTCTTTTGTCTCCAGACGCCCACATGAAATCATGGAAGAGGCACGCTGGCTAGTTGCTAACGGAGTCAGTGAATTATTTTTAGTAAGTGAGAATACGACTTCATATGGAAAAGACTTAGGCGACCTTCAACTCATGGAGAAGATCCTGCCAGATATTGCAGCCATTGATGGCGTTGAGCATGTTCGCCTGTCCTACCTACAGCCTGCTGAGATGCGACCAACGTTGATTCAATCGATGATTGCAACCCCCAAGGTTGTTCCCTATTTTGATTTGTCTTTCCAGCACACTAGTCCCACTGTGTTGCGCCGCATGCGTCGATTTGGTGATAATGAAAAGTTCTTACATTTAATCAATCAAATCCGAGTCTTATCACCCCAAGCTGGCATTAGATCAAACTTTATCGTTGGTTTTCCGGGGGAGACGCAGGAAGACTTTGATGAGTTAGCTGCCTTTATCACTCAGGCAAAGTTGGATGCTGTAGGTGTGTTTGCATATTCTGATGAAGACAATACTGAGGCACTTACTATTGATGGAAAACTAGAGCCCGAAGTAATTGCACAGCGCCTTGAAGTTTTGTCTTCTCTTTCGGATGAAATGGTTTCTATTCGTGCGCAAGGGCGAATCGGTGAAAACGTTCGCGTTCTTATTGAGGATGCCGAGCTACAAGAGGGGCGTGCCGCTCATCAAGGTCCAGAAGTCGATGGAACTACTGTATTTTTAGGTACTAATTTCACAGTTGGGCAGTATGTTGATGCAGTGGTGATTGATTCTATGGGCGCGGATTTAGTTGCGCAGGCGCTATGAGACTACCTGGTTTTATAACCCCTAATTTTCTAACCATTTCTCGTTTAGTTTTCGTTCCAGTCGGTGCGTATACATTATTTAAAAATGGCGGTAACGACCCGATGTGGCAGTACATCTCATGGGCAGTATTTTTTACCTTGGGATTAACCGATATTGCTGATGGAAACTTGGCCCGTAGCCGAAATACGATTACAGAGTTGGGGAAGTTTCTAGACCCGGTGGCAGATAAAGTCATGATTGGCACGGCGATGATTTCTCTATCGGTCCTCAATCGACTTCCGTGGTGGATCACCATCGTCATCTTGGCTCGCGAAATTGGAATCACGCTATTTCGCTTATCGATTATTAAGCGCGGGGTAATTGCCGCTAACAAGGGCGGCAAGATTAAAGCATTCTTCCAAGGCTTTGGAGTCGGTTTTTATGTTCTTCCATTGAGCCCTAGTTTGTTCTGGTTCCGGGATGGCTTTATGGCAATTGCTATTCTTCTTACATTAGGGACCGGCATTTACTATGTACAGTCGGCGCTAAAACCACGAATGGCAAGTTAGGCACCTATGGCACTATCAGCAGAGATTATTGAACTCGCACAGCAGATCGTTAATACTTTGCGCGAGCGCAGTGAAACTTTAAGTACTGCTGAGTCTTTAACTGCCGGGGATTTAAGTTCGGCCATCGTAACTATCGCTGGTGCATCCGATGTTTTTGTTGGGGGAGTTACGGCCTATCGCGATGAAATCAAAATCTCACACTTAGGAGTAGATCCAAGGCTCATTGCAGCCCACTCATCCATTAGCGAGCAGGTTGCCGTTGCAATGGCAAGAGGTGCACTGAAATCATTTGGAACGACATGGGCGATTAGCACTACAGGTGTCGCCGGCCCCAATCCGCTGGATGGTCATCCAGTCGGCACAGTTTGGGTAGCTATTGAGGGGCCAATCTCTCAAAGTATTGAATTGGCCTTATCTGGTGAGCGTGAATCTGTACGAAACGCGGCTACAGCGAGTGCGATTGCATCATTTGCGCGTATTCTTAGGGCTCGAAGTTAAAGATTACCCACTCAAGAAAGGTAGCGCCATGGTTCTAGTACGTGAAGCCGTTGG
>JBAXFS010000038.1:0-13617 GCA_037139795.1 Actinomycetes bacterium | reverse complement strand
CTAGAGCTCGGTAATAAAGAAGTGAGTAAAGAAATACAAGTAAAAGACCAAGACCGCCGGCGATTAGACCAGCGTTAAGTTGATCGGCACCAAGTGTTGGCGAAATTTGCTGTACTTCTCCACGATCAAAAGCCAATGGCAGTGCGCCATACTTCAAAACATTTGCTAGATCTTGCGCCTCAAGCTGAGTGAAGCTTCCAGTGATCTGCGCATTTCCAGAAGGGATAGCTTCGGTAATGCGAGGAGATGAAACAACTAAACCGTCAAGAACAATGGCCACTTGATTCAAAGGCGAAGCAAGCGTAGTTACACGCTTAGTTAGCGCGCCGAAAGCATTAGTGCCCTCACCATTAAATGTCAGACTGACATACCAAGCGTTTCCGCCTTGGGTATCGATTCCCGCTGAAGCTTTAGCGATTTGACGACCAAGAACCTCTGCGGGTGCCAAAATATATTTCGTTGTACCTGCGCGATCACACACGGCAATCGTGTCGGTCGGTGCATCTGTACCAGTTCCTTTGAGATTAGTTAACTTCGTGCAATCCAATGCCGTAAATTTTGCATTGATATCGGCACTAACACCGTTGATTGGTGTTGCCGTTGATCCGCTTGCTACCGATGCGGCAGATCCAGTTGCAACAGTTCCAGGTCCACTTGCAAGGACTTGGCGAAAGCGAAGCTCTGCAGTCTGTCCAACTAACTCAACTACGCGACGGCCCGTATCTCCAGGAACAGAGATGACAATCTGTCGGTTAGTCCCACTTCCCTGCGCAGCAACTTCAGACTCGGCGACACCAAGTGAGTTAACGCGCTGACGAATAATCGATACTGCTTGATCAATCGCCTCATTAGTAACTTTTCCACTTTGACCAGCTGAAATACGTGGTTGCAGAGTTACGGAAGTTCCACCTCGGAGATCAAGGCCAAGACGTACTGCGGTGGCGCCTTGGACAAAGACAAGGGCGACCATAGCGATAATCACACCTGCCAAAATTGCCAATGAGCGCTCAGGGCGGCCTGTCGTCTTTACGGGTTTAGTTGTTGTAGACATAGAGGCAGAGTCTAGGCATCAATTGCAGGTGTGTCGAAAAGGGAGGCCAGTTGAGGAGGTGGTGTTCGTCCTATATGGGCAAAACCCATGGCTGTAGCTATTCGACCTCGAGGTGTGCGCGCCATAAAGCCGTTTCGAACCAGAAATGGCTCGGCAACTGACTCAACGGTCTCAATCTCTTCGCCTACTGCAATAGCAAGCGTTGAAAGCCCCACTGGGCCGCCATTGAATCGCTCGACGAGCGCCGTCAATACTCCTCTATCGAGTCGATCTAGGCCCAGAGCATCAACTTCATAGATCTCAAGGGCGGCATGGGCATCGGTCAATGAAATCAACGCGCTGCCAGAGACTTGGCCATAATCGCGAACGCGACGTAGCAAACGGTTAGCGATTCGCGGAGTACCACGTGAGCGTCCAGCTATTTCGATAATCGCATCTGGAGCAATTTTAATTTCAAGCAAAGCCGCGCTTCGAGTGATTACCTGCGCAAGTTCTGCGTCAGTATAAAAATCTAAATGTGCCGTAAAACCAAAGCGATCGCGAAGCGGACTTGTTAGCAATCCACTTCGCGTCGTTGCACCAACGAGGGTGAAATGTGGAAGTTGCAACGGGATCGCAGTTGCGCCCGGGCCTTTACCAACAACAACATCGACTCGAAAATCCTCCATCGCTAAATACAAAAGCTCCTCAGCCGGACGAGGCAAACGATGGATCTCATCTAAAAATAAAATCTCTCCTTCAACCAACGATGAGAGAATCGCGGCCAGATCGCCCGCATGCGTGATTGCAGGACCACTAGTAATGCGAATCGGCGCCGACATTTCACTGGCAAGAATTAGGGCCAGCGTAGTCTTTCCTAAACCAGGTGGGCCAGAGAGCAAAATATGATCCGCCGGAGTTTTGCGGTGACGCGCCGCCGTTAAAAGAACATCGATCTGTTCGCGTACTCGATGTTGGCCAATGAACTCTTTTAACGTTGAAGGGCGAAGTGCATGCTCGAGCGCTGATTCCTCTCCCTTGATTCCAGAACCAACTAAACGATCTTCAGCCACGAGAACTCTTTCCGTTTGCCAATGCATCCTTAAGTAAATCACTTAACGCAATCGTTGTTGGATCCACACCTTCGCTGGCTAACCTAGAAACCAAAGCAGAGATGGCTATATCCGACTCCTTTGGTGAGAAGCCCAGAGAAATAAGTGCACCAGTTAAATTTTCGCGCCAAGCAGGAACATGACCACTGTAGGTTGCACCGCTCGATAAATCATCTAACTTACCTTTGAGCTCCAAAATCATTCGTTGGGCGCCTTTTCGCCCGATGCCCGGCACGCGCTCGATTGCAGCTACATCTTCATTAGCTATCGCCCGGCCAAGATCTTCAGGCGTCAACGCGCCCAAAATTGAGAGAGCAACCTTTGGTCCAACTCCACTAACTGTCTGCACGAGTTCAAAGAGAGATCGTGCATCATCGCTTAAGAAACCGAAGAGCGTGAGCGAGTCCTCGCGAACAACCAAGGTTGTAAATAACTGCACTTGCGAACCCATTGTGACGCTGGCACTCGTTTGAGCATTTACTAAAACACTTAAACCGATGCCGCTCACTTCAACTATTAAGCGATCGCTATGAATAGAACGAACCGTTCCGTTGATTATTGAAATCATTTAACCACGAAGTTTTCTAATTCGTAGTTTTTCAGCCGATAGGGCATCTGCGATTTTTGCACTTGCTCCCCCACGCCAAATATGACAAATTGCTAGAGCTAGCGCGTCGGTTGCATCAACGGGCTTTGGCACCTCCGTTAAATTTAAAACTTTAACAACCATCGAAGCCACTTGCGCTTTATTGGCCCGTCCAGAGCCAGTGATTGCCGCCTTAACTTCACTCGGCGTATGCATCATGACTGGAATTCCAGATTTTGCTGCAATTAGTAGCGCCACACCGGCGGCCTGCGCCGTTCCCATGACGGTGCGCACGTTGTGTTGGGCAAAGACTCGTTCAACTGCGATGACATCGGGATTAAATAGCGAGACCCATTCATTAATCGCTCGATCTAACTCGAGCAAGCGTGATTCAAGGGCAGTATCTGATGGCGTCAAAATCACTCCAACACCAACCATCGAGAGGCTCTTTCCTACCGAGCCCTCAACAATTCCGATGCCACAGCGCGTTAGGCCTGGATCAATCCCCAGAACTCTCATCACACCACCTGTTCTCGCCCAATAAACCTCAAGCCTAGGCTTTAACTCTTCCTACTTACTCCAGGCTCGCCATAACCTCATCTGATACATCAAAATTGCTAAATACATTTTGAACATCCTCTAGCTCTTCAATTGCATCGATGAGTTCAAAGAGCTTCTTAGCCCCTTCTGCATCGAGTTCAATCTGCATCGATGGCAAGAATGAAGAATCGGCAGATTCGTAGTCGATTCCCGCGCTTTGTAGCGCAGTACGAACCTGCACTAAATCACCTGGTTCACTTACAACTTCAAAAGCTTCACCCAAGTCATTTACCTCTTCGGCACCAGCATCCAACACCGCTTCAAGAATTGAATCCTCTGTTAGGCCGGCAATCTTCTTTACAGTAATTACGCCTTTGCGATTAAAGAGATAGGAAACCGAACCTGGATCGGCCATAGTTCCACCATTGCGAGTGACGGCAACGCGAACTTCGGAAGAAGAGCGATTGCGGTTATCTGTTAAACACTCAATCATTATGGCTACGCCATTTGGTCCGTAACCCTCATACATAATTGTTTGATAATCGGCTGCTCCAAGTTCCAGACCTGCACCGCGCTTGACCGCACGATCAATATTATCTGCCGGCATGGAAGATTTCTTCGCCTTAGCGATCGCATCAAAGAGGGTTGGGTTGCCTTCAAGGTCGGCGCCACCATTGCGTGCAGCAACTTCAATGGCGCGAATCTGCTTCGCAAATACCTTTGCACGACGACCATCAGTGATCGCCTTCTTATGTTTAGTTGTCGCCCACTTGGAATGGCCAGACATTTTTACCCCTTTGCCGCTTTGTATTAGTTCGAACTACTCTACCTTTTGTAATGCTTTTCTTGCTACTTCTTCAATAAAATAGCGGTGAATGCGATGATCTCCAGTGAGTTCGGGATGAAATGATGTAGCTAAAATACGCTTCGATCGAACTGCCACAGGATGCGAATCAACTTCGGCTAAAACTTCAATATCTTTACCAATTTTCTCCACCCAAGGTGCTCGAATAAAAACGGCACGAATAGGTGTATCCGATCCATCAGAAAAGTCGATATCGGATTCAAAAGAATCAACTTGCCGTCCAAAGGCATTGCGGCGAACCGTAATATCTAACCCCCCGAAGGTTTTTTGGCCAGCTTTAGCATCGAGAATTTGATCGGCCAACAAAATCATTCCCGCGCATGATCCATAAACTGGCATTCCCGCTGCAATTCGGCTTCGAATAGGTTGGAAGAGATCAAAAATTTGCGCAAGGTGAGCGATAGTCGTCGATTCACCACCTGGGATTACGAGCGCATCCACGGCAGCTAATTCACCAGGGCGACGAATACTGGTTGGGTAAACACCGCACGCAATGAGTGCACTTATGTGTTCGCGAACATCACCTTGAAGGGCGAGAACTCCAACTTTCATTGACGCGAACTGCTACCAACCGCGATCTGCAAGGCGGTGAGGAGCTGGGAGATCGGCAACGTTAATACCAACCATTGCTTCGCCCAAACCACGAGATGCATCTGCAATAACTTTTGGATCATCCCAAAAAGTAGTTGCACGAACACATGCAGCTGCGCGTTGTGCTGGATTTCCAGATTTGAAGATTCCGGAGCCGATGAAAACGCCATCTGCTCCCATGCTCATCATAAGAGCGGCATCTGCCGGTGTTGCAATTCCACCTGCAGTGAAAAGAACAACTGGAAGCTTGCCATTTTCGGCAACTTCTTTAACTAACTCATACGGTGCCTGAAGTTCTTTGGCAGCAACATAGAGTTCATCTTCGCGAAGAGATGACAATCGGCGAATCTCTCCATTGATTTCACGCATATGTTGCATAGCATTGGAAACATCGCCAGTGCCCGCTTCGCCTTTCGAGCGAATCATCGCTGCACCTTCATTGATACGACGAAGTGCTTCGCCAAGATTTGTCGCACCACAGACAAATGGCACAGTGAAATTCCATTTATCAATATGGTTTTTGTAATCGGCCGGAGTTAGAACTTCAGACTCATCAATGTAATCAACGCCGAGTGATTGGAGAACTTGAGCTTCAACAAAATGGCCGATGCGTGCCTTGGCCATAACTGGAATCGATACGGCGGCTTTAATCTTTTCAATCATGTCTGGGTCTGACATGCGAGCTACTCCGCCTTGGGCGCGAATATCTGCCGGAACTCGCTCGAGTGCCATAACGGCAACTGCGCCAGCATCTTCGGCAATTTTTGCTTGTTCGGCGTTAACAACATCCATGATGACGCCGCCTTTGAGCATCTCTGCCATGCCACGCTTGACTCGACCAGTACCTGTTTCTTGCGCCATTGCCGCTCTCCTAATTTCTAATATCTAAGAGGGTTATCCTACTTTGTTGGCGACGGGCTCGCAGACACAGGAATTAGCGTGAAATCAGGTTCTTTATCGGTCAAGGCCACCCAAACCGCACCTGGTGCAAAAGTAATCTCACTGCCATCTAAGGCTCTCCACGTAGTTCCATCTGTGGCTGTTGGTCGGCTCCATGTTGCCGTAATGCTCATGCCATTACGCAAAACATAACCCGTTCCAGTTCCGATGGTTTGAGAAAAAGGAGTCACTCCACCTAACTTATCTTTGTAAATTGAGGGCGTAATAGAGACCATTTGAATCACAAAGGTTGTTGGTCCCAAGGTTTTCCCCGAATCCGCAAGATCCGGTTCATTGTTGTGAGTTAGTAGCCAACGCTTTTCAACGGTTGACCACACTGCGCTATACGTTGCAGCGGGCCAATGCAGAACAACTCGTGAGATTGGCGCACCTGGCAGGTATTTATCGCCAAACTTCCAACCAATTGATTTCGCTGAATCAACTTGCAATGAGCGGTCCTTTACTTCCTGCATCAATAAATCTGCCCGAAGGACCATCGAATAAGGCGAAACTCGGGCCGGATCTCTGGTGTAAATAGTTGACGATTGAATTTGTGCACCAAGGTTTGCAAGATTCGCTGCAGCTATGACTGGCAAGAATTTGCTTTGGGCTCCGCTGTAAGCAAAAGCGACTCGTCCGTACTGACTTAAAATATCAATATCTGAAATTCTTGCGCTACGTACAGGTCCTACACGAGTAGGAATAATCGATGAAAACACGGCAGCAAGTCGTGTTAATCCACCTTCAACTTGTTCGATGTAGACGACATCGGCATCCTCGAGACCAATTTGTGGGTGCGCAGAGTTTGTGTCATCTATTTTAACAACCAGCACTGGGCCGTTAGTTCCCTCGCGGCCACTTAAAACATTCTTTTCGATAGGTTTCGGCGCTACTGCTTGAATCGTCGATTTAATTGATGCGCAGCTCGTAAGTAGCAATGTGGTTCCCAAGAGAGCCGCCAGAATTAATTTTCTAGAGCGCATCGAACTCAAACTCGTACGTAACTGGCAAAGGTGCGCGTCCGGCTAAGCGAAAAACTCTGATTGCAAACTTCTTACGAACCGCTTGAGTAGAGGAGACAGCATCGGTATGAATTGCGATTGCAATTACAATTTTAGCTGTTAACTTAGTTAAATCATCGAGAAGGAGCTGCTCACGTGTATTGGCGTGAATTTCTCCATCAGTAATTAAAAGTTTAAGGGCTCCCGATAGGGCCATCTCGGCCGATGAGCGATCTTGCATCTCGGCATCACGTGCCTGGTAGGCCGCCGACGTTAATAGCAGAGATGAAGCTGGATCTATGAAATCACTATGCGCTATCTGCAAAGCGATCGCCGATCGACGCTGCAAAAGACCATCGAGATTTGCCCAACTTGTTTCAACGCGATGATGCAACCGGTCAAGGCGCGTGGCTAAGAACGATAAATACCACAGTGTTAACAAAAGAATTAAGGCAATGGCCAAAGTCGTCTTCATCGTTCATCCCGAGTTAGGAAGCGATTCCATGAACGACCTTCTGATGTCAGTTTTATAGGTTCGCCGCCTACCATCGCCATCTCGTAGATTGAAAAAATCTGCTCAGCCACAACATCCCAATCAAAGATCTGGGCGTGTTCTTTACCTTTACGCGATAGCTCAACGCGTTTTTCACTATCACGCAGCAAATCGATTATCACTTTAGCCAGCTCGGTTGAATTTTCCGATTCAAAGAGCGCCCCAAAATCACCACCACCGAGGAGTGAGTCAAAGGCAGGAATATCACTAGCCACAACGCATGCTCCCCCAGCAAGAGCCTCTGCCAAAATAATTCCAAAAGACTCCCCGCCAGTATTAGGGGCGACGTATAAAGCGACCGAAGACATGAAGTCGGCTTTTTCCTCTTCACTTATTCGCCCTAGAAATTCAAAGCGATGACGAAGCTGCGGATCAATAGTTTTTTCAACATCTTCGGGATCTCCCGGACCTGCAACAAAAACTTTAACATCGGGTGCAAAGCGAGAGATTATGGGAAGGGCATCTAATAAGACCTGCAACCCTTTGCGCGGCTCTTCAAAACGACCAATAAAGCCGATGGTATTGCCCGACCATTTATCTTGTCGGATTCCATTGGCATAGCGTTTGGCGTAAATACCATTAGGAATTACAACGGCGTCGGTATCTAAGTGGTTTGTCAACGTCTGGCGTGCCGCTTCAGAGACGGCAATTCGGGCAGAAAGTTTTTCGATTGCTGGCTCCAGAATCGGACCAATGGCGTAAATAACTTTCTGATGTTTAGCCGCAGCGTGAAAAGTTCCAACCATCGGACCATCGGCTGCCCAACAGGCAAGCAAAGAGATAGAGGGGATAGCTGGTTCATGTAAATGCAAAATATCGAAATTGCCTGAACCAATCCAGTTGCGAACTCGCGCAAAAGCTATTGGTCCAAAAAGGATGCGCGCAACGGCGCCGTTATATGGAATTGAAATAGGCTTGCCAGCATTAACCACATAGGCAGGTAAGTCGGCCTCATCATTAGCTGGAGCTAAGACCGAAACTGAATGTCCCGCGTTAATTAAATATTCAGCTAAATCACGGATATGATTTTGAACGCCCCCGGGTGTATCCCAGCTATAAGGGCAGACGATTCCAATTCTTAACTTCTTATCCAACATCAACTGCGCTCCTTAAAGTCGCCGTCGATCCAAATCCGTTGCATCATGTGCCAATCCTGTGGATGGGCGGCAATCCCCTTAGCGAAAAGTTCTGCACTGTTTTGCACAATTGCAGCAATCTTTTCACTCTCACTTCCAGACGTAGGAATCGGTACCATTTCGAAATCAATATGAATTCCAGTTTCGGTGTAGGAAATCATGACACAGATCAGCGGAGCCTCAGTTCTAAGCGCCAATATCGCAGGTCCAGCAGGCATGCGTGCTGGTCCCCCAAAGAAATTAACATCGATTCCAGAGCGCGATAAATCGCGATCGGCCGCAAGGGCGATGACGCAACCCGACCGGATGCGTTGGGCCAACGTAGGAATGACTCGACCATCTAATGGCAGCGCCTCCATTCCAAAGGCTGCGCGGTACTCCATAAATTTTTGAAATAAAGCTTCGGGCTTTAGGTGTTCTGCAACGGTTACTATCTTTGCGCCTTTGCCACAAAAATATGCAGCTGCATGATCATAATTTCCCACGTGGGGCAACGTTACAATTGCGCCTTTGCCGGCAGCCATTGCATCGAGCAATAACTCTTCATGAGTAGTTGTAACCGTTTGCGCAATTCGTTCAAGCGACCAATCGGGCAATCGAAACGTGTCACACCAATAGCGGATTGCAGAGCGCATCGCTTTATAGAGTAATAACTCTAAATCCAACTCGGTAATTTGTGGTTGGGTCCGAGCTAGATTTGAGCGCAGTCTTTGAACACCAGTCCCATTTCGCTTAACTAAGAAGTCTGCAATTTTGTAGGCATTCAAATAAACAAAGTTCTCAGGTAGCCACCGCAGGATTCGCCACGCAGCAAAATATCCCCATGCCGTCAACGTTTCAACCATCTACTTCATCGCTCGCTTAACAACCATCATGCGTTGAAATACCGTAATTAATCCAAGACCAGCCAAGAGCCACATTCCAACGGTCATTGCATAGGCCAGACCCAAGCCCTCAAGTGCAATCGCTATCAGAGCAATCACTAAACGCTCGGTGCGTTCGGCAAATCCATTTGTGCAGGCAATTCCAAAGCTCTCAGCTTTAGCCCGTATATAAGAAACCAATAAACCGCTCACTATCGTGATCAGAACAATAGGCGCCAACGAGTCGCGTGCATTGATGAGGTTAATAGCCACGCCAATGAGAATCGCTGAATCTGTAACCCGATCAATGGTCGAGTCGAGAAAACCACCCCATCGACTGGCACCAATCTTTGATATGCGAGCCATGGTGCCGTCAAAGAGATCGCTCAATGCAAAAATTGCGATGATTGCAGTACCTAGAAAAAAATCGCCTCGAGGATAGAAATAGAGCGCCGAGGTCATGACGCCTATTGCTCCCACCCAAGTCACCGCGTTTGGAGTTATGCCTATACGCAAGGCAAATCTGGATACGGGTGTTATTAATCTCGTAACCGTAGGTTTCAAAACCGCGCTAATCATCACCTCCCATCGTAGGCTGAGCAGGTGAATTCCACCGCATCCACTCTGGCTATCGCCGTTTATGGCCACGAGAGCGCCGACCCCACGGCCATTGCGCAAGCCTTCGGTGGCCATGTTTTAACACAGGCCCTGCCTGAGAGCGATTGTGCGATCTTTGTTATCAATCCCTCTACTGGAATCGATCAGAGCACCATAGATATCTGGCGAAGCATCGACGAGTTTCAAACTCCGCGCATCGTCGTTGTTACACATGTAGAGAATCAAGATGCTGATTTCGATGACGCCGTCATGCTTGCCAATCGCGTCTTTGACCACATGGCAACTCCGTATTTAGTGCTGCACGATGAAGCTGGATTACCGTGCGCACTGATCTCGTTGTACTCAATGCGAGTTTTGGATTACAGCACCAATCCCCCGACCGAAATTGCATGTGAACCCGAACACGAAACTCTGGTCCAAGAATTTCGTGATGAGTATTTAGAGTTAGTCACCTCAACGGGTGAAGACGCATTTGCCGCTGGGTTGTTATTTCCTGCCATTCCAGTGTGGTTAGAAAAAGGTATTGGCGTCGATATTGTTAAAGGGTACTTGGGACAAGTTAACGCTTAATTACCAAGCTGCTGCAATTTCATCGCGCGTCAAAGTCAATAACTGTGGCAGAACTTTCGTTCGACCAATAATTGGCATGAAATTAGCATCCCCGCTCCACCTAGGAACAATATGTTGGTGAATATGCTCGGCAATACCTGCACCAGAGACTGCGCCTTGATTCATACCTAAATTAAAACCATCAGGGGCTGATACTTTTCGAATCGTAGCCATTGCATGAGCTGTGAGTTCAGTAATTTCACTTCGCTCGTCCGCGGTTAGCTCGGTTAAATCTGCAAGATGGCGATAGGCGCAAACTAAAAGATGTCCGGGGTTATATGGATACAAGTTCATGACTACAAAAGCGCTCGTACCTCGATGAACAACCAAACCCTCTTCATCGCTCAAACTCGGAATGCGACAGAACGGGCATTCAATCTCGTTGCTCTCTAGTGGACGATTTTCACCACGTAAATATTCAAGGCGGTGAGGTGCCCATAACCGCACCCAGCCGTCGGGCATTCCTGCGCCATCGATACTCATCATTAAACCTGGGTGCGTTCGGTAACTATATTCTTGATCTCTGCGATGGCATCGGCTACTGGAATTCCATTTTTTTGCTCACCATTGCGATATCTAAATGAGACGGCCCCGTTAGCTTGGTCTTCCTCTCCAGCGATAACCATAAAGGGAACTTTCTGCATTTGGGCATTGCGCACCTTTTTCTGCATACGATCATCCGAGCTATCTAACTCAGTTCGGATGCCAGCTTTTTTCATCTGTGACATGACGTCGGCTAAGTAAGGAGTAAAAGCTTCGGCGACTGGGATTCCAATTGCTTGGACAGGTGCAAGCCATGGTGGGAAGGCACCGGCATAGTGTTCGGTAAGGACCCCGAAGAAGCGTTCAATTGAACCGAAAAGCGCCCGGTGAATCATGACGGGGCGTTGACGTGATCCATCGGCGGCAGTGAATTCAAGTTCAAAGCGCTGTGGCAGTTGGAAATCAACTTGAATCGTAGACATCTGCCATGTTCGACCGATCGCATCTTTGGCCTGGACGGAAATCTTTGGTCCGTAAAACGCAGCCCCTCCCTCATCCAATACCAGTTCTAAATTCTGCGCAGTTGCCGCTTTTCGTAGCGCCTCTGTCGCCTCGGCCCAATCGCTATCTTCACCGACAGATTTCTCCAGATTGCGTGTCGAAAGCTCGAGATAGAAATCATTGAGGCCATAGTCGCGCAATAAGTTAAGAACGAAAGTTAATAGGGAATCAAGCTCGCCCACCATCTGCTCTTTCGTGCAATAAATATGCGCGTCATCTTGAGTAAATCCTCGGGCGCGTGTGATGCCATGTAGAACTCCCGATTTTTCATAACGATAAACGGTGCCAAACTCAAATAAACGTAACGGCAGTTCGCGATATGAACGCCCGCGTGAGCGGTAAATAAGATTATGGAAAGGGCAGTTCATAGGTTTCATGTAGTACTGCTGGCCCGCACGTTTAATCGTGCCATCGGCGTGCAGCTCTTCATCCAAAATCATTGGCGGATACATGCCTTCGGCATACCACTGCAAGTGGCCGGAAGTTTCAAAGAGCGCAGCTTTAGTTAAATGCGGTGAGTAAACAAACTCGTAGCCCTCGTCTTCATGGCGCTTGCGCGAGTAATCCTCCATCGCCCGACGGATGATTCCACCTTTGGGATGAAAGACGGCAAGTCCCGAACCAATCTCTTCTGGAAATGAAAAGAGGTCGAGCTCGGTTCCAAGTCGGCGATGGTCGCGCTTTTCAGCCTCAATCAAAAGTTCGAGATAGCCATTGAGTTCATCTTGTGAAGGCCAGGCAGTGCCATAAATGCGCTGGAGCATCGGATTTTTCTCAGAGCCGCGCCAATAGGCTGCAGCAGTACGCATTAATTTAAAGGCTGGAATGTGCTTAGTGGATGGAAGATGCGGACCGCGACAGAGATCGCTCCATACTGGATTGCCATCTCGACCTAAATTGTCATAGATAGTAAGTTCTGCGCCACCAACTTCAACACTGGCCTCATCGGCGGCTGGACCTTTAATGTCAATGAGTTCGCACTTGTAAGGCTCATGAGCTAACTCTTTCAAAGCCTCGCCATGTGTTGTTACGCGACGCTTGAAACGTTGACCCTCTTTAATAATCTTGCGCATTGCACTTTCAATCTTAACTAAATCATCGGGATTGAAACTCTGCGTTGGTTCGAAGTCATAATAAAAACCATCTTTAATCGGTGGTCCGATACCCAGGCGTGTGTTCGCATAAATCTCTTGCACCGCTTGGGCCATGACGTGGGCAGTTGAGTGGCGCAAAACCATCAGCCCATCAGGGGAAGATATTGAAACGCCTTCGACCGAATCCCCCGCAGCTAGATCGCTCCACAAATCTTTAAGCACTCCGTTAACGCGAGCTACGACAATATCTTTATTCTCGGCAAAGAGATTGGTAGGGCGAGTTTCGGCATCGACGCTGCGTGCCTGACCATCTACCGTGATATCAATCGTGGACATGTGGTTAGCCTACCGAATGGAGCACGGCCATCGCATGAATTTCATCGTTGAAGGCGTGTGAGACCGCTAATTCTCGGCCATTAAGCGATGCAATTGGTTGGGCAATTCGAAGGCTACTCAGCAAAAATCCGCTGACCATATCGTTGATACGAGAAATTGGAATGGACTCGACTTCAATGCCGCAGTTTTCGATCACTAAATCCCGCATAATCCCAGGTAGTACTCCGTCACTGGTTGGCGGCGTTAACCATCTACCGTCGATTAGGAACGCCAGATTGGACACTGCGCCCTCACATACTCTGCCCTCGGTACTCGTCACGATCGCCTCATCGAAGCCGAGAATTTTCGCCTCATCCAAAATGGCCATGCGGTGTTCGTAGGGATAAGTTTTAATTGTTTCACCATTACTAATGAGTGCATCTGGATGAATTCGCACTCGCGCTGGTGTCGTTAAAGAGTGATACGGCAAATGAACTGCCGCCCATTGACCGTTTGCATCAAAAGAGATTCTCAATAAACCATCGGCCGCCGGTTCGGCCACTAACAGGGCATTTACTGCCGATTCAACTAAAGCACTATGGGGCAGTGGGACGTTGGCAATCGCCGAACTTTTATGTGCCCGAACCATGTGGCGCTTAAAAGCAAATGGAACGCCCATGACCGTTCTGATTGTTTCAAAGATTCCCGCACCGATTAACCA
>JBAXFS010000037.1:0-13883 GCA_037139795.1 Actinomycetes bacterium | reverse complement strand
GTCTCCAACTTTTATGCTTGTTACATCGGCGCCGATTTCACAGACGCGACCTACGAATTCGTGGCCCGGGATAAAAGGCGGATGAAGATTCGTATCGGCCCAGGAATCCCAACTTTCGATATGTAGATCAGTCCCGCAGATGCCAGTTTTAAGGACCTTAACCTTTACATCGCGCTCACCAGTGACGGGCTCAGGCACTTCACGGAGCTCTAGGCCTGGGCCGCGTTGGGCTTTATACAGAGCTCTCATGAAGGTAACCTTTCGCTAGTTGAGGCCTAAGACTACCCACTTCTAAAACCCATGGGCCGCTTTGGATTGGAGCAACCAGCTCACATTCAAAAATAGTTGATATGACGCCAAATAATTCTTGCGGATTCGTTGGAATCGATGAACTTTGTAGAAGAAGTCGCGTCACTTCGCCACGAGTTTTCTTGGACATGTGGGTGATGACCTTCTTTTCACCGTCGTGATTTATAAAGACTTTGATCTCAACGCATGTTTGCGCCGGGGGAGTCCACACACCTTTGTAAGTTGATGATCGGCAATCAATAACGAGAGTTGCTTTGCGTGCACTCAAGGTTTCAGTAACTTGTGCACGCATTGAGGCGCTATCAATCTTTTGCTTATAAGGTTCAATTCTATCCAACGGCTGCAGGACGCCATATTTAGCTGAAATAATCGCGATATATTTCTGCCCGCGCGCTTGGCTCTCTTTATTCAGACTCAGCCAATCCAACGCCTTGTAAAGAACGCCCGTGTAGACCTCGATTGCCGGTCCAGGTTGTGTGGATTTCTTCTCACTGGGGGGAAGGAGAATGAGCACGGCTCAGTATGGCCTATACGAAAACTCACATATGAGAGGATTTCGAGAGGGGCATACCCCTCTCGAATGAGGAAACGAAGAGTGAATGTCCGTCTCAAATCCAATAACTCTAAAGGTAAACATTACAGTTACGGTATGCATCTTCCCCAAAGATGGTTTGTTGTTGCGACCGCATTTCTCTTTTTAGTTGCCGCAAACTTACTCCCCGTTGGCAGCGCTAAAGAGGCAACTCTTGATCTAAGCCTTTCAGATCATCATCCATTATCGGCTCCAGCAAATGTTAAATCTGGGGCCACCTTTGATCCCTTAGCTGTATTTTCAGATAGTCAGGCATTAGCCGAGGAGCCCTGCATGACACCTGGGGTAACAAGAGTGGAGCTTCGTTCGGCTACTCAACAGACATGTATTGATTTTAAGAATTTAGGCTTTAAGGAGGTGCCTGAACTTTATTGGGGTTATCCAATTAAAAAAGATGCGCAGCTACATACCTCAGTAAATAATCTTTTGGCACAGTATTTTAGAAATTTTGCATCCCCAGCTGAACAAGATTTATATGAGGAGAGAATCACCTCCAACCTTGAATACTCAGCCTTCGTCGGGGCATTGGTCCGTATGGACAACCGAGATTTTCCTGGCTTTGCCGATCAAGTAACGAATACAAATTCGTTAAAAGCCGCCATCACGCCATGGGCAGAGCAAATTGCTCGGCACTACAACTTACCAACAGAGTTCTTTGCGACAATCGGTGATGGGATTTTGATTACTCTGGCAAAGTCTGGAGATGTAACCCAGGAACGATTTGATTCACTAATGGCAAAGTGCGATGTCATTGCCGCATATGCCATGAAAACAGATACGGCCTATCAATTAACCTCAATTTTCCCGAGCGATGCTAAGACGGCCGAGCGCTTCCTGTTCATTGATTCGCTTGTTGGTAAGACTGAGGTCGCAGCAAAGCAGGCTTATTTGGATATGGCCGTTCGCAATGCAATTCGTATTCACCCAGACATGCAGGCCGATCTCGAATCTGGACTCTCAGTTGTGCAGATTTTGAGGGCGAGAAACGCTAAAAGTGCAGCAGCTTTTCTAAAGACGGTGAAACCCAAGGCCCCAGTAATACCCCGCAAAAAATAAAGGGACCAAAGGCCAAGGCGCTTTTTCGCGTTGATTTTCCGATGGCTATTGCGACTACACCAATGAGGGCGCCAAGGAAGAACGCCGTAAAGGTTGTTGCAAAAACGGTAAAGGCATTTATATATCCGGCTAATAACCCAACTGAAAGTGCGAGTTTTGCATCACCGAGCCCCATCCCACCCCGAGAAATCACGTTGAGGAGGGTATAAAACAGTGCAAGTAAGAGCGAGGAAACTACCGCAATAAGAAATCGCTGGCCATGATGATTAAAATTACTATCTAAGCCGAGAATCAAAGTAAGAATTAGATAGAGGGGGAGAGTTAAAACATCAGGCAGGCGCTTTTGTCGCTGATCGATGACGCTTAGGGCAAGACCGAAAGTTAGAAAAATTACCCATGCACTACACACGAACCAGCTATTGAAATGTCTTACTATCACGATTGTTCCGAGGACTGTAAAAATCTCAAGCCCCGGGTAGAGAAATGAAATGCGTTCTTTACAACTACGACAACGCCCCCTTAAAAGCATAAAGCCAATAAGGGGGATATTGTCGTAAAAAGAGATCTCATTCTTGCAGTTTTGACAACGAGACTTCCCGTGAATTCCTAACCGCTCGGGAATCCGAGCGGTTAGGACTGAAGCGAAGGAGCCCATTGCAAGTCCTATCGCAATCCACGATCCAATTAGGCCCGATGGGGAGATAATAATTATCTCCTCACCTTTTGGAAGTACCTAATTAAATTCCAGCTGGGGTACAGACAACGCCAGAATTGGCCGTCTGCCATACAGATGATGGTCCAACAACTGCTAATGAAGTCGCTGTCGTGCCACTTTGGGTGATGTAGTAGGCGGTCACATCCGTAGGGATTTTGGAGATATATGTTGGAACGAGAACTGCGAGATCGGCCGGAAGATAAGACTTTCCAGTAAGCGTCGTTGGATAAGTTGTCCCGGAAACTTGAGGCAGAGTATTCGCTGTCAGAGTCACGGTTCCGTTGGCAGCTGGGAAGTTTCCATTTCCACCAGTTGATGCGATCTCATAGTTAGTAATGGCGCTGTATAGATTTGCCGCATCCTGTGAACAGGCCTTGCCGTTTGCATCCTTGCTAGTTCCGCCAAGTGCAATTACGACGACGGCCGACAAGATGCCGATGATAAGGATTACAACGAGTAATTCGATTAATGTAAATCCAGCATCGCTGCTGGCGCGTAGCTTTGTACGCTTTTCCATCTCTGTGTGTAGTATTTTGATCATTTTATGGGCTCCTATTAGTTTAGTTTGGTTTTGTTAAAGCAACTTGCAGGCAGCGGGTGCTGCTCCAAGCGGCGTAGTGCTTCCTTTTCGATAAACAAATACTTCATACGGGTTCCCAGAAGTTGAGGCTCCAAGTTCGAAAGTGAAGTTATCGCTCACCGATGCCAACAAATTTGTGCTCAGATACGTCGGCTGCATATCAGCAATCTTTGTTGGCAGTGTGTTGTTGTCGCTTTGGTAACTTCCAACGGCCAAAGCGACGCCTTGGTATGTATTTACGCAAGCGTTAATGATGGAGTTACTTCTCGCCGAACTCAGGCCGATATATGAAATACCGACCAAAATCCCCATCACTACAACGGTGACAAGGACTTCAACAAGCGTGAAGCCCCTGTCATCGTTGAAATTTCTTTTTAGCATGTTAGTTATCGTTACGCTTGATAACTGTTGTTGGATCGTAGTCATTGATATTGATTTCACGACTGATGTAATGACCATCTTTGTCCTTCATCGTTATCTTGACTGTACGACCCTCTTCACTACGGGTCACACTGTGTTCGCAACCTGATGGGTATGAACAAGTCATCCTCAGAGATTTCGAGGTCCATTCGCGATCCCAGGTGTGCTGGTGATTGCGAGACTCGCTAATACTCACTATTGCATTTGGTGAGTAGATGCCGCCACCAATATGAACTTCAGCGGTATTAGCGAAGTTGATGTAGATATCACGAGCTGGAGCTGCAGATGGACAGCGAGTACTCACTTTTTCATGTGACTTGCAGGTTGCCACTCGCTGAGTATCCATTGCGATAATTGCGTAGTTGTTGAGGACCTTAGTAGTTGAGAAGTTACTACCACATAGGAAGACGCTTCCTTTTAGTACATTCAAATCCACGGTGTCCAAGAAGATTCGGCTGCCCCTGAAATTAGGGTCAGTCGTGGGTCCACTCAACGGCCCAGTCCATGCAGATGTATCGGCCGCATCGTAGTCACAGCTGTACTGCTTCACATCAGTATGACTTGGCGTACTCACATTGTCTGCGGCATTAACATCACCACAAGGACTAGGTAGATATCCAGTTGTACACATCTTTACTTTGGTATTCAAGTTGCGAACGGTGAGATTGGAGTTGTTAATCGTTAGTGTTGTATTGCCTTTAAAAACGAACTCTCCATCTGAGAAAATGAGCGTTACTTTTCGACCGCTTGTGCTGCACTCGGCACCATCCTCGTATTTGCCATCTTTCCAGAGCCAACCTTTGTACTTTGAGGACTCAGATGGATTTGTTAGGCGATTAAGGGCTGAGATGTCGTCTTTGTTGTACTCACCAGGCGCCAGCTTCAGAGTGATTGCACCATTGCTTGCTGGGCATGACCAAACTGGAAGTCGGGGAGTCGAAGTGCCGTGGGGATCGACCCAATAGCTGATGTCGAGTTTGCAGTTGTTGGCATAAACCGCACATGCAGAGACTGGAGCAGTAACGGTTCCAGGATTTGTTATTGTCACTGAGCCAGGAGTAGTTCCTTTACTGGAACCATCGCTTCCAGTTTGGAGATTCTCTTGTGCGCTCGGGGTAGTGACCTTTCCATTAATCGAGACAATCTTCGTTGCACTGTTAAGGGCATTATCAAATTGAAAAGTGCCATCGAATGCAGTTCCATAGTCAACGCCAACCGTTCCGCCCGGGACAGTTACCCCGGTAGTCGTTGTTGCAAACGGTGCACCACCAGTTACGGGTACGCAACTAACGAAACTGACTCCGAGGTTTGCATCCAAAGCAAAGTTTTGCCCTAAACCGCAGTTATCTGTGGTGCCGGCGTATGTGGCAGTACCCAATGCTTGATTTTTTTGGAAGCGGGCGAGAATATCGGCAGTGGCGGCGGCAACTGCGCTCGAATTCTTGTTGCTTTCCGATAGCTGATGGACGCCAGATGTTGATATTTGAGTTACAAATATCAATGCTGCAATTGCTAAACCAGCAATGGTTACAAATATGAGGACGAGGCTTAGTGCAGAACCTGCCTCACCTCTCTTTTTGATCATCATGCGATACTCCTTGCTCCTTGGATAACTTGCGCTGTATAGGTTTGGTTAGACCGACTACCAGTGATGGCAGCTGGAATAGTGAATTGGATCCCTGGGTTATCAATGAGCGATGTGAGGGACTTGTTTGTTGGACATGTGGTTGAAACCGCCGAGGCCTGAATAATTGTCATTGCCGTTCCAGCGCTGTAACTGGTGCATTGAACGGAATCAGTCCATGTTGAAAGGGAGGGGAGTGGAACTCCTTGGCGTAAAACTCGAGGGTTAACTAAATTCGTTGCCGATCCGGCAATCGGACACGTAAAACTCCATAACTCACCGCTGTTACTAACATTGCGAATTTCATAGCCATGGAGCCAGTTCACTGCGGCAGTACCATTTTGTGCCGGGGTTTCAGTCTCGTACGTTGCAATCGTTGTCGCTACCGTGATGGTGGTAGGCGTTAATGCAGTTATTGGCGATGAAACGAGGCTTATATTTGCATTAGTGAAGCCATAAATCGTTGCTAGTTGACCTATAACAAAAGTATTGACTGTCCCGGATTTTAAGGTAAAGATAATGCTCGAACCTTGACCAACGGCGCTAGCGATTGGCAAATAGCTCGGCACACTCAGAGTTAATAGTGGACGAACGTTTGTATATGTCGTGTCTGTCGATTTCCAGCTGGTACATAATTTTGTGGGATCTGGTGTCGTGGAGTTCGGAATTACAAAGCCATTTGATGCAGAAATATCACCACTTAACGTTGAATCAACTAAAGCCACGTTTGAGCCGACTAATGTTGATGTTTGGATATAGTTAACTGATTGCACAGTTACCGCCAAGATTCGCGTTATAGTTACAGCTAAAATTGCAGTAATAACTAGGGACAACAAAAGCTCAACCAAAGTAAATCCCGCTTGGGAATCTTGGTTAACGCTCTGGCGAATTCTTTGCATCAGCCCATTTTCACAATCGTGCGCGTAGTTTGAGTTGAGTTAGTTGTTGTCGTTAATACAACCTCTTGGATGATTTGCTTCTTGGTGTATGCAGCCGTTGCAGTAGAAATTCCTGCCGCGTTCGTTGAGCATCCTTGAAAATCCGTTGACATGGTCGAGCTCGCAACATCAACCTTTACGGCAACGGAGATAACCGTTACATAGATGATTTCCTTTGAAATTGAAGTTCCATTGGAGGCAGTTACCGTGTAAATGCTCGTGCCTTCAGTCGTTGGCGTTCCAGTGATTAGCCCAGTTGATTGATTCATAGAAAGGCCCGTAGGTAATGCCGCTGGGCTGATTGCGTAGGAATAGCCAGTCGCTGGTATTGGTAGTGTCGGTGAGAAATTCTTATTAACGGCAACTACGAAGCCCATACCACCTTTTTGGGAGTTAATACCGAAGTAGTAGGGCTGAACGTTGCTAGTGCAATTGGTGTCGGCAATTGGCTGAAGCTGAATCTGCTTAGCGGCAAAAGTTAAGCTGGTAAGGGCAGCGCTTTTAGCATTAAAGCGTTCAGTCAGCGGTTTAGCTCCGACAACTACAGTTATGAGAGCCAAGCCAACGAGCGACATGATCAAGGAGGCGATAAGAACTTCTAGGAGAGAGCTACCGCGTTCGCTTTGAGGCGTACGCAAGTAAGAGGTAAGAGATCTGTTCATTATGCGTGCACCCCGCTATAGATTCCATACATTGCAGAAACAAGCGCGACAGCTACGAAACCGACGCTTCCGCCTAAGAAAATTAGTGTGATTGGCTCAATGAGCGCCGTCAGATTCTTCATTCGATGATCCAGCTCATCGGCGTAGTAGCTTGCCGCTTGCTGCATTTGGCTTTCGAGTCGACCAGACTCTTCACCTACACGCAAGATTTGAATCGCAGCCGTTGGGAAAATCTTCTCTCGCTCAAGTGGCGTCGCTAAACCCTCACCGTTTAGTACTCCGGTATGCGCACGCTCAATCCCACGCTGAAAGACCGAGTTATTAGCCGCACGTCCAGCTAAAGTTAAAGCATCGGGCAATGGAACATTTGTGCGAACTAAGGTCGAAAGGACTCGGCAGAAACGCTCCAGAGCAATAAGTTGGATCAAACTTCCGAATAGTGGCAGTTTTAAGACAACTGCATCGATACGTAGGCGTCCATTCTTGTTTTTGTACGAGGCGAAGAGAAGCGCGCCGATGGTAACTGCTCCTAGGAGCAAAGCCCACCAGTAATTGCCAAAGAAGCTTGTTGCGCTCAACAACATACGAGTAGTCAAAGGCAGTTTGACATCTAAGCTGGCGAAGAAGACTTCGAACTTAGGAAGCACGACAAGTGAGAGCACGCTGACTGCCAAAATTGTTAAGAGAACTAAGACGATTGGATATGTCATCGCCGATTTAACTGCCCGCCTTGAACGCAAATCACGTTCAAGATAGGAGTTCAGAGTCTCAAGGGCGCCTGGAAGATCACCACTGCGTTCGGCGGCATTTAAAATTGTTCCGTAATAGCTCGGGAATACGTGGGGATAGTGGGCAACTGATTCGCTCAGCGTCGCACCACCTTCAATTTCAACTACTAGCTCCTCTAGTACTCCGCGCATAACTTTATGATCGGTCGTACTGGCCAGAATCGCCAAGCCGCGGGCGGCCGGAATTCCAGCTTGAGCAAAGGAAGAAAGTTGGCGTGTAGTTTGCAGCAATACTTCGCCACTTACAGATTTACCAAACTCCACTTGAAGCACCGACTTCTTAACCGTGATGGATAGATTCGTTATTCCAGTCTCTTCAAGCTGATACTGAACCTTTCCACGAGTACTAGATTCAATAACTCCAGAGACTTTGTTCTTATCGGTATCGATACCGGTGTAGGCGTATTTCTTGATTTGGTCAGTCAACGGCACATCAGATTTAGCCTTTGGCTTAAAATGCACGCGTTCCATTAAATTACTCATTGCTGACCAACAATGTGAGCGCCTCATCCAAAGTTGTGATGCCTTCGACGGCAAGGCGAACGCCCTCTTGATCCATGGTTGTCATTCCTAGCGCTAGTGCTTTACGTCGAAATTCATTTGGCTCTGGATGCGTAACAATCACTTCGGCCAACTCTTCGGTGACATTTAACATTTGATAAGCAGCAATCCGATCGCGATAACCCGAGCCTCCACACAGAGTGCAGCCAACTCCACGAACTAAGTTCCGGGATTTGAAGCCATAGTGCTCAAGGGTTACTAACTCCTGAACCGTTGGCTTATGCGTTTCACTGCAGAAACGACAGTTCTTTCGAATCAAGCGCTGTGAAACAACGCCACGGATGGCCGATGCGATTAAGTGACTCTCAATATCCATCTGAAGCAAGCGATAGAGGGCGCCAACAGAATCGGTAGCGTGGATAGAAGTGAAGACTAAGTGTCCAGTTAAAGCAGCTTGGACAGAGATGCGGGCAGTTTCGGCATCGCGAGTTTCGCCAACTAAAATAATGTCCGGGTCTTGGCGAAGAACTGCGCGTAGTTGAACTGCAAAGCCAGAATTAGCACCGTCAATTACTGGGATTTGATTAATGCCAGGAACCACGTATTCAACTGGATCCTCGATGGTGATCACATTCTTCTCAGGGGTAGCAACTGCCTGCAGCGCACTATGAAGTGTGGTTGTTTTTCCGCTTCCGGTAGGGCCTGCCACAAGAATCAAGCCGTTGTTGGCATTGATCATGTTGCCAAAGATGGCAAGTTGAGCCTCACCCATACCAAGTGAGCCTAAGTCGACGCTCGGTTTTCTAGCATCATGTAAGCGCAGAACAATTTTCTCGCCGTGAACTGTGGCAACTGAAGAGGCACGTATATCTACTTGTCGATCACCGACACTCGTTGAAAACTGACCATCCTGTGGGCGACGACGCTCAACGATATTCATTTGGGCAAGAACTTTTACTCGACTACTAATGGCAGGTGCAAGTCTTACTGGCAACTGTACGAGAGTGCGCAAGCGACCATCGACTCGTGCTCGAACTACTACGTGATCTGCGTAAGTTTCAAAGTGCAAATCACTTGCTCGCTCTAATACTGATCGCTCAATTAGTTGCTGGATCAGATTTGAAATTGGCGCTTCGCCAACTTCAATGCGGGAGATGTCTAAACTTGTTTTCTCTACTTTTTGTAATGTTGCAGTCAGAGATAATGCCTCTTTGATTTCAGCGGAAGTTGTTGCGACTAATTCAATTTGAATTCTAAGGGATTTTGCAAACTCTTTGACTTCAAACCAACGCTCTTCAGGTGCTCCAACAACAAGCACATTTCCTTTCCAGCGCAAACCTAAACATTCAAGTTCGCGCGCTTTATCAAATGGCAATGCGCTATGTGCAGCGGCATCATCCTGCGAATCGATCAGTATTTCTGCAACTGAACTTCTTGCCATTTGTTAATTCCCCTAGCACGCTAATTTGCGATTACTCTTAACAAATCGCAAGAAGTGAAAATTACTCAAACCGCAAAAAATGAGAAAGTTAAAATACTTTTCGAGGGGGGTTTACACCAAAGATTTTTATATATTCGCGATGAAAGTGTTGCAACAAATTGGCGGCTCTTAATTGGCGAATGGGTAAGCCCGTTTTTTATCCAGTGCTGTTATGGAAATAGGCAGGTCCCAGTGGGCAATCCCCTCATTTGAGGATTTTGCGAGGGTTTTGTGCGGAAAAGCTACTTTGAGAGTGCGTAGCGAGGTTTCGTGATTTATTATTTGGGGCTAGTAGAAGGGGTGAGCCCATGGCGCTTGTAAAGAACAATTCCGATCGGGCATTGTTGCGCATCTTGATAATTGAAGATGAGTCCTTAGTTCGTGTCACTTTGGTTGAAACTTTGCGACATTTAGGGGTGAAATTCGTAGCTAGCGCCTCAGATGCATTTAGTGCCCTAAAGGCCGCTGCTGAATTTAGGCCGGATGCAATTATCTGTGACATTGATTTAGGAGCAGGGCCCGATGGCGTGGATATCGCTCATGCTATGAGAGCTAAGAATCCTAAACTCGGCGTTGTCTTTCTTACGAGTTTGTCAGATCCTCGACTAAAAAATACTGGTACTCGTGGCCTCCCTACCGATGCTATCTACTTGAAGAAGAGCGACATTAATCGAAGCAGCATTTTATTGGATGCTTTATTCTCGCTTACAGATGTAAAAAGTCCCGAGAATCCTGCAATAGCTCCAGCGAGTAAGCTCACTGGAATCCAGATTGAGATACTTAAGATGGTCGCTACCGGTTTATCGAACGCTGAAATTGCAAGTATTCGAGGAATTACCGTTAAGTCCACCGAGAATGCCATTGCACGTCTGGCTAAAACGCTTAAAGTAAAAGACGAGCGTAACGCTAATCAAAGAGTTTTGTTAACTAGATTCTATTTTGAACTCACCGGAAAGATTTTAAAGGTCTCTTAGAGTGCGTTCACTGAATTTATTATCGGCCCGTGCCACCAAGAAGTCTACCTGGCATATCAGCCTCGATTATTTCTGGTCAGTTGCTGGTCTTTTGCTGCTACCTGCCATTTACACCGAAGTACGGGCATTCAATTTCCTTGCTCAGCAGCATGGCATTGCAAGCTCAGCTTTTAATGATGTGGGCAGAGTTGACCTATGGACGAAGTGGATGCTCGTAAAACTAGTTGGAATGATAGTTTTCTATTTATTTTTACAGTTATTACAGTTGGGTTTTCACTTCTTAAATATCACTGCACTCAAAACTCGTCATTTATTCGAGATTGGTTTCGTAGGAGGTCTACTAGCGGGGCTAACACAGTTATTCTTAGTAAGAGTCCTTGGAATCTATGAGACTGGGACGGTTATCGGGCGAATTTTCTCACCGATTCCAGTGTACATTTTCTTTCTATTTGTGTTGTCGGCTTTGGATACAAGCATTAAGAGCTACAAGTCTGAGACTGCTTTAGCGGAATCAGAGATAAATTCTATACGGAATTTGCACCTCAGCCAGCAGAACGTAATTTCAGGTTATGAGAAAGTTAGCAACGAATTGCGCAGTCACGTAAGAAATAATGCAGACACGGCACTTTCAAAAGTGGCAGACCTTGGTCGTTCAGAAGTTATGGCCAACACTAATATCGCCAAGGAGATACGTTTAATTAGTGACGCGACAATTAGGGACTTATCGCATAAAATTGCCCTAAATTATCAGGCGGCTAAAACTCTCGAAAGTTCTAGCCTGTTTGGGTCGAGAGGGTTTAACATTTTCAGATTGTTGCGCGATAGTGCGCAATATGCTCCGCTTGATCCACTTCGTTTCACACTTGCATGCACCTTGTTGGTTAGCGGTGTCATAATACGAAAAGGAGATTTCTCTACAGATTTGCTCTTAGTCAGTGTTGGGTTTATTTTTCTTTATGCAACGCAATATGCAGGTCAGTTACTCTTTAAAAAATTTCATGTCCACAATATATTTACAATTACTTTGATTACACTAATATCGGGTTTACTTCCTTACAACATAGTCAACTCATTTAGTTTTATACACAATAGATTTCTCGATTGGGAATTCCGTCCAAACCTTTTACCAATGTTCTTTATTCTATTTACTGTTACATTTTTTGGGTACTTACTACAAAGTGGCGCAATAAAGAGTGAGGAAATTATCAAAAGGCGCAATGACGAGGTTGCTAGGCTACGAAATTCAGATCAAGTGATCAATGCCGAGCTAGTTCAGATTTCTAGAAACTGGGCACGCCATCTTCATGGACATGTGCAGTCACAGATACTTGCCGCCACTTTAATTTTGGAGAGTGGGCAACAAGACGGTGACAACGAAGTCGTGCAAGAGGCCTTTGATCTAATTATGAAGATTTTGGAAAACGCTAGTGAATTTGATTACACTCGTGATGAATCGCTCCAAGACGGCGTCAATAAACAAATATCCCTTTGGTCAGAGATTATTGATATTGATCTGACAGTACCTCCCGAAATCGCACTTCGAACTGGCCCGCAATTACGTAGAGCGGTAGAGGTCGTGGGGGAGATGATTGCTAACGCATCTAGACATGGAGGCGCCTCAAAGATCACAATTGAAATTCGGCGCGAAAACCCTGATGAACTGCGGATTCAAGCAGTTGATAATGGAACCCATTTTGTGCAAAAGAGCAAAGGTTTCGGTACGCGTTTCTTTGATGAAGTCAGTCGAGGCCGCTGGGATATCGGGCGAAATGCCGCCTTTGGTGAAACGACGGTTTCAGTTCTCATGGATTTGCCCGATGTTGAGGAGTTTGAAACTTCAGACTCACCTCTTCAGAGAGCTGTGTAGTTTACCTAGTCATCGCGACTTTAAAATGCATTTGATATTCGCCGGATATGGTTGCCAGATATCTGACATGATTAACCTTCCAATAATCATTCTAATTCCACGAAAGAAAAGAGTTGATTTCGTGCCCAAAAATTTCGGAAGAGATTTTAATAGTGCAGATGTCAACCTAGATAATTGGAGGGATTTTCCATATAACCTGCATACATTTCAAAATGTCGCAGAGTTAATTCCTGTACAAATAATTGAGGGTTCGGAAAATTTTGTACTACCTAAGCAGCTTGATTCGACTCTTCTTTCAAGAGAATACAGAATTGCCGGCAAGATGCAATCCGGCACGGAGTTTTTACAAGAGAGTTATACCGATGCACTTTTGATTGCAAAAAAGGGAACGATAGTAAGCGAATATTACGAGAACGGCATGAGCTTATTTTCACCGCATCTGGCTTTCTCTGTCAGTAAGTCAATCACCGGCATTGTGGCGGGCATTGTGCTCAAAGAATTTGGTGTCGATGCTGACTCTAAGATTTCTTCAGTCATTGATGGAACCGAGGGCGGGGCTTACGAAGAGGCAACAATCCGTAACTTGCTCGACATGACTGTTAGCGTAGATTTTGATGAAAGTTATGCCAGCAAAGAGGGAGTGTATGCGCGGTATCGCCAAGCGATGTTATGGATGTCAAGGGCCGAAGGTTCAGCGTACGTTAACGAAAATTTAGAGAAATTTATTCTGGCTTTACCCAAGGGTGCCGAAGATCATGGCTACCGATTCGCATATAAATCACCGAATGTCGATTTGCTAGGATTGGTATTAGCAAAGATTTCCGGACTACCAGTGCCTCAATTGATTTCACAAAAACTATGGGTCCCGGCTGGATGTCGAAGCGCGACGATCACAATCGATAGTAAAGAAATGGCGCGCACTGCTGGAGGTGTGAGTTGCTCGATTCATGATCTCGCACTCATTGGCGAATTAATGCGCAGGGGTGGAAACATCAATGGAAAGAGCGTTCTTGATCCAGCGTGGGTCAATGACACAAAGCACGATGGCGATACTGAAGTTTGGGAACGCGGTGAATTTTTCGATAGTTTTTCAAAAGGAAGTTATCGCAATCTCTGGTATTCAATTGGAGAGGGCGATATATGCGCTATCGGTATTCATGGCCAATGGATCTATATCAACCCGGCCAAAGAGGTGGTAATCGTGAAACTCTCATGTCAGCCAAAGGCAGATGATGATGAGTTAGACCGAAAGAGCCTTGATTTCTTCCGTGGGATCTGCCAGGGGCTTTAGTCTCGGTCGCTAACTCGTACGACACGCTCAGATTTGTCAGTGGCAGCTGCTACCTTTCGAACAGGTGTTCGGTTATCCTAATGCCG
>JBAXFS010000036.1:0-14063 GCA_037139795.1 Actinomycetes bacterium | reverse complement strand
GGACAACATTGAATACGCCATCAGGTAATCCCGCTTCTTTCCATAACTGCGCTAAGAACATTGCTGCCGATGGATCTTTTTCGGATGGCTTAACGACAACGGTATTTCCACAAGCAATTGCTACTGGGAAAAACCACATCGGCACCATCGCTGGAAAGTTAAAGGGAGAGATGATTGCAACGGGGCCGAGTGCTTGGCGGATTGAATAAACATCGACACCAGTTGAAACCTCTTCAGAGAAACCACCCTTTAATAAGTGTGGGATTCCGCAGGCAAATTCAACGACCTCGAGGCCACGTGTTACTTCACCAGCGGCATCGCTTAAAACTTTTCCATGCTCATCGGTAATTAATGCGGCAATCTTTTCTTTATTTTGTTGGACTAATTCGCGAAAAGCAAAGAGAACTTGGGTGCGCTTAGTTAATGAACTATGGCGCCATGTTGCAAAGGCGGCAGTTGCCGCATCGACTGCGCTATCTACAGTTGCCGCGCTTCCAAAGGCGACGGTCTTTGTAACCTTGCCAGTTGCAGGGTTATAAATATCGCCTGTGCGCGCTGGTTGTGTCGTATCAAGGGCGCCGTTAATCCAATGCGTAATCTGAGTCATGGGTGCAATCTACTTCCTATTAGTCGCCTGCTTTACGCAGGACGAAATCCCGAGTTTGTTGTTGGTGCTGCATGTTTAATCATGATGTGCCGTGTGACTGTGTACTCAGAAAGTGATTCCTGACTCATATCTTTGCCAAAACCGCTGCCCTTTACGCCCCCGTGCGGAGCTTCGGATGCGATAGGTAAGTGATCATTAATCCATGTAACTCCGACATCTAATTGATGGCTCACGCGTAGTGCGCGCGCAACATCGTGCGTCCATACCGAAGATGCCAAACCATAAGCGCTGTCATTGGCGAGCGCGATGCCTTGCTCTTCATTATCAAAGGGAAGAACTGCAAGCACGGGTCCGAAAACTTCGCCTTGAACTATTTCACTCTTTTGATCCATGTCGAAGAGAACAGTTGGTGGGTAATAAGCGCCTGGACCTTCAGGAATAAATCCACCAAGTGCGTTCTTTGCTCCAGCTTGTACTGCTCGTTCCACGAAGCCATGCACCCTGTCGCGATGGGCGGCAGAAATAAGAGGTCCGATATCGGTTCCAACTGCGCGAGGATCGCCCCACTTTACTTGCGATCCAACTTCGACCAATTTCTCTACAACTTCTGCGTATTTGTTTCGCTCAACATAGACACGAGTTGCCGCAGTGCAATCCTGTCCGGTGTTATAGGTCGCACCCATAACAATTGCAGTTGCCATTGCAGAAATATCTGCATCTGCAAATACCACTGCCGGTGCCTTGCCGCCTAACTCCAAGTGAACTCGTTTCGTTCCGCCTGCCGCTTCACGCATGATTCTCTGCCCAGTTGCAGCAGATCCAGTTACTGAAATCATATTTACTTCTGGAGATTTAACGAGAGCTTCACCGACGTCGGAGCCACCTGTAACAACATTAAATACTCCTTCGGGCAATCCCGCCTCTGTCGCAAGTTCAGCTAGGCGCAGTGACGTATGCGGAGTTGTTGGAGCAGGTTTTAATACAACGGTATTTCCAGTTACGAGAGCAGGACCGATTTTCCAGATCGCCATAATCAATGGAAAGTTCCATGGCGCAATGCTTGCAATGACACCAATTGGTCGACGAATCAACATCGACGTGTACCCGCTGCTTAAAATTCCCGCGCCGGTGCCATCGAGTGATCGACCTGCTCCGGCGAAGTAGCGCATATTATCTACGGCAAATGGAATTTCACCCTCTAAGAATGTGGCGTAAGGTTTTCCAGAGTCAGAGACTTCCATCTCAGTAAGCTCTACTGCGTTTTCCTCAATTAAATCAGCCAATCGCAAAAGAATTCGTGAGCGCTCACTCGGCGTCTTTGATGCCCAAGATGGAAAGGCTGCACGCGCAGCCGACGTTGCTAACTCGACATCATCTAAGGACCCTTGGCTTATCTCCGAGATTTTCAAGCCAGTGGCCGGATCGAATAGATCGACAACCGCGCCACGTCCTACCCGGCTCTTTCCAGCAATATGGACACCGATACTCATAGTGAAATCTCCTCTACTCGAATGTGATTCATCAACTGTTAAACCCAACGCCTAACCGATCTAAGAAACGTAGCCATAAGCCATGCTTGCCCGAAATATCTTCCTTAGCTAACTCTGCTCGCGTTGCCTGTACGAGGGCATATCTAAGGGGTTCTGGAGGAAAGCTAATTGGCTGGCGCTTTACTAATGTTAACTCTGTTAACTCACTCTTTCGTTTATCCAGCAAATCCAAGGCGACACGTGCACCAAAGCGCGATGAAGCGACGCCTAAACCTGTGTATCCATATGCGTAGGCGATTTTTCCAGACATTGCAGTTCCAAATGCAGGTGTGAAACGCGACGTTGCATCGATCATTCCAGCCCATTTATGAGTGAATCTAACATCTGCTAACTGCGGGAAGGTCTCAAAGAATTGTCTGGCTAAGAGCGCATGAGAGCCAGCATGTTCTTTTACGCCAGCGTTTCTAGCACTTCCAAAATAGTACAACGCGTCATAACCGCCCCACAGGATTCGATTGTCAGGGGTTCGGCGATAGTAATGGAATTGATTTCCAGAATCAGTTACGCCTTGATTCTCTTTCCATCCTAATGAATCAATCTCTGATTGGGTTAGCTGCTCGGTAACTAATACATGATCAAAGAGTGGGATGATTTTATTACGCATTCTTTTCAAAAGTGGATCAAATGCATTAGTTGCTAACACCACTTTATCTGTTTGAACTTTTGCGAATTGTGTTTGGGCACTTACTCCTTTTGATTCATTAGAAAGCCCACTGACCTTAGTATTTTCATGAATTCGTACCCCATACTTCAGCGCCACATCCCGAAGTCCCCACACTAATTTTGCTGGATCCAATAATCCTCCTCCGCTATAAGAGCGCAGCGAACCAAGAAATGTGGGTGAGTAAATATCTGCCTGAGTTTGGCTTTGATCGCGATGCTCAACACGCTCAGCATAGGAACGTAACTCGGCGAAGGAATGAGTTAACTCGTCTAAGTGGTGATTGCGAGTAGCCATCGTGCTTTTCCCGCAGAGGCGAAGATCTGCATCAACTCCCTCGGCCTTTAAGAAGTCAATAATCTCTGAAACATTCTCACGTCCCAGTCGTAAAAGAGTCGCAATCTCGTCAGGCCAGGTAGCTAGTCCGTGACTTAGCCCGTGGGTCAATGACTCGGAAAAGAAACCGCCGTTGCGACCTGATGCACCAAAAGCGATTCGCTCTGATTCAAGCAGGAGTACGTCCTGTGATGGATTAATTCGTTTTGCCTCGATTGCAGCCCATAAACCAGTAAGACCGCCACCGACAATGAGTAAATCAGTTGATGTATCTGCTTCGAGCTTCGGCAATTCTGCTGGCGCGAATGGCGAATCGGTCCAAAATGGAATTGGATTTGCATCGCTAAGTGAGCGTTCAGAGTGAGATTTAACAGTCATTAATTATTCGACTCACTTGGACTATCGCTAGGCAAAACAATCGCTTTTTGTTCATCCCATGTAAGTTGAAGTTGGCTTCCGCGTTGGATAGACGTCGAACCAGGTTGCGAAAAGAGAATTGTTGTTGGGTGATTATCAATAGTTAATATGATCGTAGATGCGCCACCAAAGAAGGCAACATCTTGGACTTTGGCGCTAATTGAATGTTCGTCACCCTGTGCCACTCTTAAGTCTTCAGGGCGAATTAATAAATGTGCCGGTCCAGTGATGTTGCGCCCATAGTGATTACCAGGCATCGGGCCGAGTTTTTCATTAATGATTCCAGTGGAAGTAGCGATTCCATCAAAAAAGTTGCTATCACCAATAAAGCCACCAACGTAGCGATTTTTCGGGCGTTCGTATAAGTCCACCGGAAAATCAACTTGCTCGACTTTGCCTTTGGCAATAACTGCAATTCGATCGGCCATCGACATAGCCTCTTCTTGATCGTGGGTTACTACTACGAAAGTTATTCCAACTTCATGTTGTAAGCGCTTGAGTTCGATCTGCATCTCGGCCCGCACTTTGCGATCTAATGCCGATAGGGGCTCATCTAATAGCAGCAGCTTGGGGCGCTTGATAATGGCGCGGGCAAGTGCGACACGTTGACGCTGACCACCAGATAACTGAAGGGGGCGGCTCTTAGATTTATCTGAAAGCCCTACAGTTTCAAGTACCTCGGCCACTCGAGTTTTAATCTCGTTCTTGCCTAGTTTTTCGCGCTCTAAGCCATAGGCAATGTTTTGCCCAACGTTCATATGTGGGAAAAGTGCATAACTTTGAAACATCAAATTGATAGGTCGCTTATTTGGAGGAATAGAAATTAGGTCCGTATTTCCAAGCATGACCGTGCCGGCATCAGGAGTTTCAAATCCAGCCAGTACGCGAAGTAAGGTGGTTTTTCCACATCCCGAGGGGCCAAGTAAAGCGAAGAACTCATTTTCATGAATATCTAAGTTGATGTCATCAATTGCGGTGACATCACCGTATCGATGCGTCAAATTTCGAATCTCAATTAGGTTCTTCTTTTCGGTCATCATCGAGCCTCCGCTAGTTTCGTCATACGTTGCGCGCCAATTACGGCGGTAAAGCTAACAAGCATCAGCAAACTCGCCAGGGCGTTAATCTCTGGAGTAACTCCAAAGCGGACCATTGAATAAATAATGATGGGCAGAGTAGGAGTTGCAGGACCATTGGTGAAAAATGCAATGACGAATTCATCTAAAGAAAGCGTGAAGGCTAGTAGTGCGCCAGCAACAATGGCAGGAGTCAGAGATGGAAGAGTAATTTTGAAGAAAGTCGTAGATCGCGTTGCACCCAAATCCATGGAAGCTTCCCGAAGGGCTGGATCGCTGTTACTTAATCGAGCTTTCACTACGGCGGATACAAATGCCATACTAAATACAACGTGGGCAATTACTACTGAATAAAGGCCGAGAGTCATCGATAACAATGCAAACAGGGCGAGCAAACCAATACCTAAAACGATGTCGGGCATGATCGCAGGTGCCAGTGCAAAGGCATTTAAAAAGGCGGATTTCGTATATTGATGAAGGCCGACGGCCAAAGCTGTGCCAAGGATTGTTGCCAAAAAAGTAGATGTAAAGGCCACTATTAACGTATTTGTAAGACCTTTCATAACGGTGGAGTCATTAGCTAATACTCCGTACCACTTCGTACTAAAGCCATTCCATGTAAATGGCGATTCTGACGCATTGAAAGACATTCCAACGAGGGCGATGATGGGAACGTATAGAAAAAAGTAAGTAACCCCCATCGTCGCCTTTAACCAGCCTAACTTTGTAGAGTTGAATTTTCGGGGACGGCTAATTTGCATGAGCGCCACCAGAGATTCTCTTTTCCACTTTGCTTTGAATCGCAAATAGAACGAATACAAAAAGAATGACAACAAGGGCGAGCACCGAACCAAATGGCCAATCACGTGCTTTTAAGAATTGATCTCGTACGAGATTTCCAACCATTACGGTCTTTCCGCCACCTAATAATTCAGGGACAATGAAATTTCCTAAACTCGGAATGAAAACGAAAATCGATCCCGCTAGAACCCCTGAAATCGTCAATGGCAAAGTCACATCGAGAAAAGTTCTAAATCTATTTGCGCCTAGATTAGAGGCTGCTTCGCGAATCTCTGGATCCAGCTTTTCGATTGAGGCATACAGTGGCAAGATCATCAGTGGTAGGTATCCATATAGCAGGCCAAGAATCACGGCGCTCTGGGTGTACAAAAGATCCAATGGAGTATGGATAATATTTAGTTTAAGAAGGGCTTTATTGAGTAGACCCTCGCTATTTAGAAGCATAATCCACGAGTAAGTACGAATAAGAAAATTGGTCCAAAAGGGCATCACGATCAGAAGTAATGCAGTTGTACGAAATCTCTTCGGCAATCTAGCTATTCCATATGCCGTTGGATAGCCCAAGGCTAATGCTAAAACCGTAGTAATAGATGCAATCTTCAGCGAATCAAAAAGTACGCCTCGATAAACTGGATCTAAAGCACGAGTGAAATTATCGGTTGTAGCGTGAAAGACAACACCGCCGAATTGGCCTCTCTGAAAAATAGAGTAAATAAGAATCAACGAAATCGGAAGCGCCATAAAGAGGAGCAAATAAAGCAGCCCTGGACCCTGCAAAGTCAGACGCTCAAGCAGGTCGCGCCGTTTGTTAACGGAGCGACCTGCCTTCACGCTAGTTATTGGGGTCACTTAGACGCTGTGATCTCCGTGGCAATCTTTGTATACATAGGCCCTGCTGCACCTAAATCAACTATTCCCTCGCCCTTAAGAAGGTCGGCGGGTGTCATCAATATATTTGGATAAGTGGCACCAAGTTTGGCGGCAACTAAATCCATCGCAGCTTTATTCGGAACCTTGTAGAGGATATTTTCAATAACCCATGACTGGACCTTTGCATCCAAAACATAGTTAATGAACGCATGTGCGGCTTCCTTATTCTTTGACGTCTTTAAAATGACCATGGTGTCTACCCATAGGTCGCTGCCTTCTTTTGGAATTACGAACTTGATATTTTTATTATCTGTAATTCCGTAGTTACACCAGCCATCCCAAGCCACTGTCATGGCCGCCTCACCTGATACCAGACGGGTGTAGAACGTGGTGTCATCGTATGCAAGCAAGTTCTTCTTAGCTGCAATCAAAGTGTCCTTGACCTTTGCCATTTCGGTTTCACTTGTCGTGTTAACCGAGTAACCAAGAAGTTTCTGTGCTGGAAGCATCAACCAACGCTCAGTTGCTAAAGCCGTTACTTTGCCCTTGAGCTTTGCGATTGGATTCAAAATATCGTTCCAACTTGTTGGATCAAATCCTGTTAAATCTTTACGGTAGCAAATTCCAGTTGTTCCCCATGAATATGGAACTGAATATTTGTTGCCAACATCGTAAGCAAGTTTCGTTGCTTCCGGATATAGATTCTTAAGATTCGGCATCAATTCAGGGTGAATTGGTTCGAGTAAACCCTGTGCGGCTAGGGCTTGTGCAAATTGTCCAGAGACAAATGCAACATCAATACCAGAATCACCGCCAGCGGTGAGCTTGGCCATAATCTCTTCATTAGTCGCGTGGTGAGTAACAGTGACTTTCGAGCCGGTCAGTGCCTCAAATTTCGCTGGCAAATCCGCGGGCATATACGCATCCCAGTTTGAAACTACTAAGGACTGTTTCTTTAAATCGGCTTTCGGATTAAGTGTGTCCGATGCGCTATCGGATTTTGTACCGCTAGAACAGGCAGAAAGCAATAACAATCCAACCATTATTGATCCAACTGCGAGTAAGCGGCGCTTAGCATGCTGCCTTTTTGGCATCTAATACTCCCTTTCTACATCGCCGTTAAGGGGAGGGCGAATTTGATTCTCGGATCGGACGACTCGAGGATTGGTAGATTCTGACGTTAGATTCAGTTTTTATCAAGGGAGTTTGGTAACTATTTTAGGTTTTTTCTCATTATTTTGAATTCTAATTCAGTCTTCCCTTGAGAGTTGTTTTACGGTACTTTACGGACCATCAAGGAGGCGCTCCCCTAAACACGGGGGTTTAGCCTCACAGGCAAGGGGTCAGGCTGTGGCAGTTGCGAATTTAGGCGGAGAGCGTCGCATCAAGTTGCTCAAAGCCGCCCAGCGCGCAATGGCCGAACATGGGACAGCAGTTCGTTTGAATCAAGTTGCAGAAGAGGCGGGTCTGACATCTGGCGCCATTCTCTATCACTATCCAGAGCTTCAAGATCTGCTGACTGATGCTACCCGTGCCGTCTCGGAACGTTTTTATGAGGAGCGCCTGATTGCAATCGAAAGCGTCGTAGATCCCGCTGCTCGATTAATTATGATGGTTAGATCTGGTCTCCCTTTAGATGTTCATGATGAGGGAGTCAAACTTCTCTGCGCACTCGGTGGCGCTGCCCCACGTCATCCAATCTATGCCGTACTACTGACTTCACTCTACGATCGACAGGTATCGCTTTATCAATCTATTTTGGACACAGGTGCTGCATTAGGTAAATTTACTCTCACTAGCACATCTCTAAATATAAGTAGAAATCTCGTTGCACTCGAAGATGCATATGGTTACCGAATGATGGCAGGTCATTCAAGAATTAATTACGACGTAGCGGTAGAACTTATTTTGGATTATGCACGGGCAGTAACTAAGAACCCTTTGCTCGACGACACTTCACGGTAGAAATATTTAGAAAGGGAAAATTACATGACAACTCAACCACTTACGATTTTGTTCATGCCAGAGTCGGCTTATGGTCCTACAAATCAATGTATAGGAATTGGAAGCGCCCTCGTTAAACGTGGCCACCGAGTTGTCTTTGCCGCCGAAGCTTCATGGAAAGGCAAGTTGATTCCCTTTGGTTTCGAAGAGGATCTAGTTGATCTGGCTCCCCCAGCAGTAGATGAGAATCAGGACCCAGGCGCATTTTGGAAAGATTTTATACTTCAAACTTCTCCTGAATTTCGTAAGCCAACGATTGAGCAGATAGAGAGCTTTGTTAAACCAACGTGGCAAGCGCTCATTGATGGAGCTGTCTATTGCGAGCCACAGCTTCGAGAAATAATCGCCCGTGTTAAACCAGATGCAATTGTTGAAGATAATGTTGTTACTTTTCCAGCTCTTCTCACATCAGGTGTGCCGTTCATTCGCATTGTCTCTTGTAATCCATTAGAGATGAAGGGCCCTCAAGTTGCTCCAACATTTTCAGGTTACGGCCAGATGCAGTCTCCCGAGTGGGCAGCATTTAATAGTCAATACGAAACATCATGCCGCTCAATGTGGGAACTCTTTAATACCTGGGTTCTCGCTCAAGGCGCTCCTGCGCTGCCCGAATTAGAGTTCATTCACTCATCATCGGAAGCAAACCTCTATGTTTTTCCAGAAGAGTTGGACTACACCGAAGCACGAAAACTAGATTCGACATGGCACAGAATGGATTCGAGTGTCCGTGATACTGATGGCGAATTTACACTTCCAGATGTCGTGAAGAATCGCCCATCAGATAGCGCACTGATCTATCTCTCTTTGGGTTCACTTGGTAGCGCCGATGTTGAACTAATGAAACGCCTAATCTCAATTCTCGGAAAAACGAACCATAGATTTATCGTTAGCAAAGGTCCACAACACTCTTCGTTCGAAGTCGCTGAGAATATGTATGGTGCTGAGTTTCTACCTCAAACTAAAATTATTCCACAAGTTGATTTAGTTATTACTCATGGTGGCAATAACACCGTCACTGAGGCGATTCACTTTGGAAAACCTATGATCGTGCTGCCACTTTTTTGGGATCAGTATGACAATGCCCAACGCGTCGATGAGACTGGTTTTGGAGTTCGCTTGGGTACGTATTCATTTGCTGAGTCAGAATTAACTGAGGCGATTGAGCGTCTTCTTTCAGATGTTGCCCTCAAAGCGCGATTAGCCGCGGCCAGTGCGCGAGTTCAACAATCCGATGGAATCAAAGTAGGCGCAGATGTAATTGAGGCAGTTGCCCGCAAACACCGATCTACCTCGTAAAGTAGATCCGGTGAGAGCTGACTTGCTACGAGAATTCTTGTTCTCTGCCGACATCGAAGCTTTATTGCCGCACCCAGATCGCGCTCGAGAAGTTAAATCAAATAGGGGTTTAACTCTGCTCGATTCACTTTTCCTTTCTCCAAACATCTCGGTATGCATTGTTAGAGATTCAAACGGTGAGATTTTTTCTCTGCCATTATTTCAGGGCGGCGGAATCATTCGTCGCGTTGTGGCAGGAGATGGCGCAACACAGGCTCTCCTAACTATTAGCGAATTCGAAGCACCAAGCAGATTTTCTTTAAAGCTCTGGCACAGAGAGCCGTTGGCGGGTGAGCGAGCATTAGGAGTTGACCAGACCGAAGAGTCGATAATTATTGGTGAGCGGGCGATCGCTAAATGGTTTTCACGCATCAATCCCAGTGCAAACTCCTGCCTTCCCCGCATTGATGCCCTCCAAATGGGGAATTTCACTTCAATGCCAACTCCTTGGTTCGCGCTGGAGTGGAAAGAGCCTGGAACAGATACTGCAATGCTCGTCGCTTATGTAAGCGAGTATCAGCAAAATACTAGAGATGGTTGGGAATGGGCAGTCGAGGAGTTGGAAAACTACCTTGATGGTAAAAGAAACCTGGAGTCATCAACCGAGTTTGCTGCAGAGATCGCAGGGCTTGTTTCGAGGATGCACTTGGCTTTCTATTACTCTTCCCATCGACCTGCCAATGAGAGCGATGTTGCGCGTTGGCTAAATGAGTTTTCTTTCACGTTAGATCTTGCTTTGAGCAGTACGCCTGGTGAAGTAGGCGTGCGGTTAGGTGAATTCGAAGCTCGTATTCGAAGCTGGAAAGCTGGAATTGAAATTACAAATCTTCCTTGTTTGACTCTTATCCATGGAGACCTTCACGTTGGTCAAATTCTAAGAAGTGATTCTGGCGCCTATGCGATTATTGATTTCGATGGAAATCCAGTTGACCATAACTCGAGCACGCTTTCTTTAGAGCCTTTAGCGAAAGACATTGCCGGAATGTTGCAATCACTCGATCACGTTGGACGTGTAGTGGCAGAGCGAAGAGCTAACCGGTTCCCCGAAGAAATCTCGACATGGATTAATCAAGCACAGGAAAGATTCCAAAACTCCTATACATTGGCGCTTGTTGACGGTGATGAAGATCCATTTGCACATCACAATTTATTGCTGCTATTCCAATTGCAGCAAGAGTTTCGAGAGTTTCTCTATGCGCAGAACCATCTACCCCGCTGGATGTACGTACCTGATGCCGCCTTACCGGCGTTGATTGAAAGGATATAAAATGGACCCACATTTATTTCTCAAGGATTTAGAGCGCAAATCTGAGCTACTCAACCAACTTGCTGACTCTTTGGCACAGATAAACCCATGGTCCGGCCTGGGCATCAACCCACAATCACATGTCATATTCCTCGGAATGGGATCGTCACACTACGCCTCGTCCATTGCCGCTATGCGTTTGCGGGCATTGGGAATGAACGCAGTGGCTGAATTAGCAAGTAATAACCTTTTGCCGAAAATTACTGACTCAACCGTAATAATCGCAGTTTCAGCCTCAGGGAATTCCATTGAAACTCTCACCGCAGTCAATCGACTAAAGGGAAAAGCCAGAATAATCGCAGTAACCAACTACCCCGACTCAGAGATTGCCGAAGCTAGCGATGCAACAGTTGTAATGAGAGCCGAAGTTGAGATCGGCGGTGTTGCCTGCAGAAGTTTCGCACATACTGTGGCTCTTCATCTTGCTCTTGAATCTCACCTCTTTCAAAAGAATTACATACTTGCCGACATCGTTCGATCTGCTGCAGTCGCACATGAATACATATGGAGTAATCGAAGTAGCTGGCAGCCAAAAGTTCAAGAAATTCTAACTGGAGCATCTGCAAGTTATTTTGTCGCTCCAGCCGAAAGATTTTCTTCTGCGCAACAGTCGGCATTAATGTTTCGGGAAGGCCCGCGCCGTGCAAGTGTTGGATGCGAGACCGGCGATTGGTCGCATGTTGATGTTTATCTGACAAAAGTTCAAGACTATAGATTGCTGATCTTTGCCGGCTCTAACTGGGAAAAACCTTTAATGACATGGTGCACTGAAAGAAAATCTCGAGTCGTTGCAGTCGGTGGCGAAATTGAAGGTGCAGAGTACACATTTCGATATCCGGGAGATGAATCTCCCGAAGTAGCACTCATCGTAGAAAGTTTCTTTTCCGAACTAATTGCCGCTGACCTTTGGATCAATCAACAATAATTAATTGATTTCTAGCTCTCCAAGGTTTTAACAAATGAATGCAGCCAAGCGCGAAACTCAGGTCCTAAATCTTCTCGCTCAGAGGCAAGGCGGATTGTTGCTTGTAAATACCCTAATTTATCGCCCGTGTCATAACGGCGGCCTTTAAAGATAACTCCATGTACCGGTCCTCCATTGTCAGAGCGTTTGGTTAACTCTGCGATTGCATCAGTTAATTGAATTTCATTGCCTCGCCCTGGCTTTGTTTCACGAAGCACATCGAAGATTTCTGGCGTGAGTAAATATCTGCCTAGGACGGCATAGTTGCTAGGAGCCTTATCTGGCGCTGGTTTTTCGACTAATCCAGTGATCTGAACTACCCCTTCAAATCCGACAGAGGGTGAGATGGCAGCTATTTCTGCAGCGCCATAGAGTGAAATCTGTTCGGGGGAAACTTCCATAAGTGCCAAAACACTTCCGCCAAATTTTTGGTGAACCTTAATCATCGTGGGCAAAATTGGATCACGCTCGTCTATGAGGTCATCACCGAGCAAGACGGCAAAGGCTTCGTTGCCTACAAATGAAGCGGCAGTTAGAACCGCGTCGCCTAGCCCCCGTGGATTGGCTTGACGTACATAGTGCATATGAGCCAACTCTGTAGATTTGCGAACAGACTCCAATAGTTCAATATTTCCCTTGCTTTCAAGTAGGGCTTCTAACTCATTTGCTCGATCAAAGTGATCCTCGAGAGCTCGTTTATTTCTTCCAGTAACCATAATTATTTGACTTAACCCTGCGTCTACCGCCTCTTCAACAACGTATTGAATCGCAGGCTTATCCACCAGTGGCAACATCTCTTTAGGCATCGCCTTAGTTGCGGGCAAAAAACGCGTACCCATGCCTGCAGCGGGAATCACTGCTTTTGTTATTACGCTGGATTCTTGGTTAGTTCTCATTTACGAACGATATCTCAGATAATGTTTTTAAAATGAGATGGGCATCATTGAAGATACTTCACGACGCCCCCTTTAGGGCATTAGAATGACGCCAATTACTACTAATTCAAGTTAGAGGCTATTTTCATGAGTACACCAGTCAACGATCCTGCCAAGCAAGCCGCTGTTGCAGCCGCAGACCACAAGTATGTTTTTCACTCATGGTCGGCTCAAGGCGCGATTTCGCCCATGCCTATTGCCAGTGGCTCCGGATCATATTTTTGGGATCATGAAGGAAAGTCATATTTAGATTTCTCATCGCAGTTGGTCTTTACAAATATTGGTCACCAGCACCCAAAGGTTGTTAAAGCTATTCAAGCTCAGGCCGAAGTAATAACAACTGTTGCGCCACAGCATGCCAACGAAGCACGTAATGAAGCGGCACAACGTATCGTTGAGCTGGCAGGTGAGAGCTTTGCCAAAGTCTTCTTTACGAATGGCGGCGCTGATGCGATTGAAAACGCTATTCGTATGGCGCGTATGCACACGCACAAGCACAAAGTGCTTTCGACTTATCGTTCGTATCACGGCAACACAGGGGCTGCGATTAATGCAACGGGCGATCCGCGTAGATTCCCAAATGAGTTTGCCTTTGGTCACGTGCACTTCTGGGGACCATATTTGTATCGCACATCGTTTTGGGCACAGTCTGAAGAAGAAGAGTGTAAGCGCGCTCTAGAACATCTTGAGCAGACAATTATCTTTGAAGGTCCAAACACAATTGCCGCCGTTCTTATTGAATCGGTTCCTGGAACTGCCGGCGTATTAATGCCACCTAAGGGCTACCTAGAAGGTATACGAGCGCTCTGCGATAAGTACAAGATCCTGTGGATCGCCGACGAAGTCATGTCAGGCTTTGGTCGCACTGGAAAGTGGTTTGCATACCAACATGGTGATGCCGTTCCAGATCTGATTACTTTTGCTAAGGGAGTGACGTCGGGATACATCCAACTCGGTGGAATTGTCATTAGCGAAACTGTCTCTAAGACATTTGATGAAAAAGTATTTGCAGGCGGCCTGACATACATGGGTCACCCAATGGCATGTGCAACTGCCGTTGCAACTATCGATGTCATGAAGGAAGAGAAGATGCTTGAGAACGCCACCATGATTGGTGAAACAATCTTGGGACCAGGCTTAATTGAGTTAGCTAAGAAGCACAAGGTCATCGGAGATATCCGTGGCGCAGGTGTTTTCTGGG
>JBAXFS010000035.1:0-14066 GCA_037139795.1 Actinomycetes bacterium | reverse complement strand
CGTTCATCTCCGCTGCGAAATTATCAAGACCCATTGGGCCAATCTTTAACGCATAAGTGTGAAACTTCTTGACGTTAAATATTTCACCTAGGCGGCTCTTGGCATCCTCGCGCGACTTCATCCATACGCGCTCACCAACTTTGTATGAAATTGCCTGTCCGGGCCAGCCTAAATATCGATCGGTTTCACTACGTGAATGGTCTGAATCGAGTAATGCCTGCTCATTTAAAAGTTTGCGCGAACTTTCAGCGTTCCACACCTTGCCATCGAAGTCGGTGTAGCCAAGGTGCATTCCAATGTCCACAATGATGCGTGCGGCGCGCAAAGCTTGTCCCGATAAATAACCCATTTCAATTCCGGGCTCATCAAAAGCGCCAAGTTCATTCATAAATCGCTCTGCATATAGCGCCCAGCCCTCGGAATAACCGCTAATGGTCGCGGCTGTGCGTTGGAATCTGGATAGGCGGTCCTTTTCAATTGCTACCGTTCCAATTTGTAAGTGGTGACCAGGTACGGCTTCGTGATACCACGTTGATACCAAGTGCCAACTACTCACTTCATCTTTGCCAAGCATTGGAATCCATGTAGTTCCGGGGCGAGATAAGTCCTCTGACGGTCCGTTGTAATAAGGCGCAGATGCGCTGCCTTCTGGGGCTAATCGCGCTTCGCATACTTTAATGCGATCATCAATTTCAAAGAATTCGCCATCCATTTGTTTAATTGCCGCATCCGTAAAATCCTGCAAATACTTTACGACTTTCTCTTCGCCCTTAATTACATACTTTGGATCATGATCGAGAAAATCGGCAACCTCGCGAAGCGTCTTTGCGCCGGGCTTAATCTGCTCGGCAATTGCCCACATCCGCTCATTTATCGCCTTAAGGTCGGCTATTCCCCACTCATATGTGGCGCGCAAATCTAACTTCGCACCGGTGAAATATCGCGCCCATACTGCATATCGCTCAGCACCAAATGCATCATTGGGATTGGCGATAGGTAGGTATTCATTCTTTAAATACGCCGCGGTCTGCGCCGAAGATGTTTCAGCTGATTGTGCAGCGGTGTGCATTGCCGGATACTTAAACTCTGGATCAAAATTCTTACACATTTGGCTGTAGCCACCATTTGCATAACTTTCTAACTGCTCAATGACACCGAGCACTTGTCGTTGAGCTGTAGTTTTACCGTTCTTTGCAACCTCGGCTATCGTGCTAATCCATTGCTTGTGCGCATTTTCCACGGCGAGTAAGCGGGCTGCGATGTTAGCGAAATCCTTATCGCTCTCTCTCGACATTAATTCAAAGATTGAACGAATATCCGAAGGCGGAGAAGTCAGAACATTCCACAGTACATGCTCCTCTTGTGAGTCATGTAACTCTAAACGCGAACTTAAGCGCTCATTCATAACCGCCTTCGCGATTCGATCAATTTCATCGATTGGCGTTAGTGCCTGTAGCTTCTTTAAAACTTCGCGAGTCAACTCGGCTACTTTCGCCATTCCGCCAATCGAGAAATCATCGAGTTTGTCCTGATCGAGATCCTTACCTAAATAGGTACACGCCGATGGGCTCATGGCCGCTGCTTGGTCGATGTAAATATCACTCAATTCGAAGATTTCTGATCTGTATGTCATTGCGCATTCTTATCAGCCCTTGCACTCTTTGTCGATAGATACGCGCGCAGCGTGACTACCACCCAACTTCGAGCAGTAAGTGTGCATTATGGTTTCGTACACCTTATTTCGGCGCCATTTGCGGAGATTCAGTTGAGAAATCGAGAAATGGTCGTAGGCTTGGACTATGACTCAACAGTTAGTTGCACCACCAAAACTTCGTGGATGGTTCCACTTAGCTGCGACTCCCGTTGTCATCATTGCATCTTTAGTTTTGTTTATTTTGAGTAAGCAGTCGTTTAAATTTGCTGTTGCTATTTATTCGATCACTGCGATTTTGCTTTTTAGTGTTTCGGCAATTTACCATCGCGTTCAATGGTCGCCTGCAAAGAAAAAGGTATGGCGCCGCTTTGATCACGCAAACATCAACTTATTGATTGCGGGTTCATATACTCCATTTGCCGTAGCCCTACTCAAGGGACATGATCGAACAATTCTCTTAACGGTTGTTTGGATCGGAGCTGCAATAGGTGTTGCGATGCGAATTTTTTGGCTAGGTGCACCGCGCTGGCTCTATGTTGCAAATTATTTGATACTCGGGTGGGTTGCAGTTGCATATCTACCCCAGCTCTATCGCGAGGGTGGTTTGTGGGTATTACTCCCCATCATTATTGGCGGTCTCTTCTACTCCGTTGGGGCTATTTTTTACGCTCTCAAACGCCCCGGCCGCGATGCCAAGTACTTCGGTTTTCACGAGCTTTTCCATATATTCGTGCTGGCGGCATGGGTTTCTCAATATATTGCAATCTCGGTGGCGATTTACAGTAAGTAAGGCCTTGCCCTAACCTAGGGCTCTGTTGATACGAACTGTGGGGTAGATGATGGCGCAGAAGAGTTCCTTCTTGAACTGGGTTGGCTTTAAAGGTGAGGAGCCCGACCAACCCTCTTCAGTTGATCGTATTCGCGAATTAGAATCACAGTTGGCCGATCTGCGTTCTCGCCGTGACATCACAGGGTTGAGCAAAGAAGAGTTTGAAATTCTTGCCACTGAAACTGCGATGGCCATGATTAAATCGGCGCAAGCGCGTGAGAGCAAAGCTCATTCAACTGCCTCTCGATTAGTTGCTGAGACAAATCGAATTACTAAAGAGGAGATTGAGGCCGCTGATTCAAAAGCCCGCGCAATGTTGAGCGGAGCTGAATCTCGAGGCAGAAAGTACATTCAAACGGCAGAGGTTGAGGCGGGTGAGTTAATTGCACAAGCTGAGGCTGAAGCTGAGGCGCTCATGGAATCTAGGAAACGTGAGGCTGCATCTCTAGCAACTGCTGCGCGACGTGAGGGCGAGAGGATTATTAATTCTGCTACGTCAGAGGTTTCAAATTATCGCCAATGGCTAACTGGTGTGATGTCAGAGGCCGAGCGTCTATACAAAATTCAAGCCCAATCACTCGATGCTGCCGAGGGGGCAATTCATCAATCACGTGCCCGCCTTGAAACAGCGTTCAATCGCTTGGCAGAGCTGCAAAAAAGCGTTATTGAAAACCTTAATTCAGATGACACAATTATTAACACCGGTCCCATTAAAGTAACAAGTGAGCGAACTAAAGTTGCAATTTCTGCGCCTTCCAAATCCCGTAAGAAGCCGGTTAAGAAAGCAGTTGCAAAGAACTCTGCTAAACCTAAGTAGCTAGTAATGGCCACGGCTCGCGGTATCCGATATATCCCTGCAATCGATGGGTTGCGTGCAGTCGCCGTTATTGCAGTCATGCTCTACCACTTGGGTTATTCATGGATCCCTGGTGGTTTTTTAGGAGTAGATCTCTTCTTTGTTATCTCCGGTTATGTCATAACGCGTTTATTGCTTGATTCAATTGCCCGCAGTGGTGGTTTAGATCTTCGGGCATTCTATAAAGCTCGTGTGCGCCGATTATTTCCACCACTAATTTTCATGATCATTCTTACGGCAATTTATATTGGAATTTGGGCACCAGAGACAATGCGCCGCTTTGCAAGCGATTCACCTTTTGCTCTGCTGGGTGGAATGAACTGGTGGCTGGTCTTTCGCCACACGGATTACTTTGATGCCCTGAGCCGACCACCGCTTTTACAACATACATGGTCCTTAGGCGTCGAAGCTCAGTTCTATCTCATTTGGCCACTGATTTTGCTCCTAGTACTTCGCTATTTAGGTAAGAATAAAATCCCAGGAGCGGCCCTACTTATCGCCGCAGTGTCAGGCATCGCTCTCCTTGTGGTGTCCCTTAAAGTTGACGCGGCGAATGCTGCACAAATTAGCCATGTTTATTTCGGTACGGATACTCATAGCATCGGCTTATTTTTAGGTGCAGCCCTTGCCGTTAGTTGGATTCCGCAAAACCTAAAAGAGAGCGTTGAAAAACGTGCGCAAGATTTTATTGATGGAATTGGTGTCTTTGGTTTTATCGGTTTAATTTCAACTTTTCTTTTTATTGACGAGACTAATCCCTCTCTGTATAAATTAGCTTTCCCATTAGCTGGAATCTTTGGTTGCGCGATCATCATGTCGATAGTTCACCCGGCATCTCGTTTTGCCCCAATTCTGAGCAGTAAACCCATGGTCTGGATTGGAGAACGTTCCTACGCGATTTATTTGTGGCACTGGGTCGTTTTCCAAGTTACACGTCCGGCACTTGATATTGCCGGATCGGCTTGGGCGTTGACGACGCTTCGCCTACTCATTGTTTTAGCTTTGGCCGATATTTCTCTGCGAATAGTGGAGCTCCCAATTCGAAGCGGATTAGTTGAGTACTGGTTCAAGGGAATGAAGTACCGAACCAAGCAAGTACAACTTAAGCAAAAATCTCTTCTTGCATTATCCGTTTTAGTTCTCGTGTTGACGACATCGGTTCTGGGTGTAAATGCCATTGCAAAGAGTGATCGAGTAATGAACTCCATTAAAGCTCAGCTAAAGCCAGCTCCAGAGATGGCGCCAGCGATAACTACCCCAACTGCAAATGGCGGCCTTTGGGTAACCGGGGATTCAGTTATCCTCGGAATTCGTTACGAGCTCGAAACTATCGCCAAAGTTTCGCTTATTAACGCGCGCGTTGGCCGGCAAGCCCCCGAACTCATTGCTGCAATGAAGCATGACAAAGTGCATTTAGTGGGTTCGCCAGTAATTTTCGATTTAGGTAATAATAATAAGTTAACTGAAGAGCAAGTGGCGGCAGTGTTTGCAGAAGTTAAAGATCAACCAAAGATTATTGTGGTAAATACTGCAGTGCCGCGGGATTGGCGTGATGCTAATAATGTATTAGTCGCGCAATATGCTCAGAAATTTGGGGCAATTCTCATTGATTGGGCGGCAATTTCAAATGGCCATCCAGAATATTTCGCACCTGACGGCGTTCACTTAGTTCCAGCGGGTGTCACTGCATATGTTGGGGCAATTTCATCCCAACTTTAAGACTCAGAAAAAAAATAACCCCCACAATTAATGTGAGGGTTATTTTCTAATTCTTTACTTGAATTCGCCCGGAATTCCGAAGACAGTTGCGGATGCAACTTGGCCATCAGAGTAAACCGAAGTGACGCGAAATTGTGTCCAACCTGTGTCTGAACCCTTTGTTACATCTTGAGTTAGTTGAGTTGTTGGAACAGTTGCGATTGTTATCCAATCGCCTGCCCCGTTGGCACGAATTTCAACGTTGTATCCAGTTAATCCATCCGTTGCCGTTGATGCTACCCAACGAAGTTTCAATCCATCGGCACTCTTGAGGGCTACGAAACTAGTTGGAGCCGCAACAGTTGTTACTGCCGCTGCTGATTCTGTTGGAGTAGCGGACTCTGTTGGAGCCGCCGACTCTGTTGGCGTTGCAGACGATGAAATTGAAGGTGCAGGCGCCGCTGCATCGTCGTTATTTTTACTCGATTTTGACCAGGCAATTGCGGCAAGAATTACGATTGCGGCAACTACAAAGAACATAACTCGACCTGATGTGCCCTGCTTGGGCGCAGCAGCTGGCTTAACTGGTGCAACTGCAACTGGCTTAACTGGTGCAACTGCAACTGGCTTAACTGGTGCAATCGGAGTCGTTGAAATTGTGACAGGTGATGTCGAAGTTCTCCCTGCGCTCTTTTTAACCGTGCGCTTGGCCGGAGCTTTCTTCGCGACCTTCTTTTTAACTGCGGACTTTTTAGCTACAGCCTTTTTAGCGGTGCTCTTTTTTACAACTCGCTTCGCTGTAGTTTTTTTAGTAGCGCTCTTCTTAACCGCACTCTTCTTAACTACACGCTTTGCCGATGCCTTCTTAGCAACGCTTTTCTTAACTGCGCGCTTAGCTGGTGCCTTCTTGGCAACCTTCTTGGCTGCGGTCTTTTTCTTTACGGCCACGATAACTCCTTGGATAGCGGTAGGCACGTAATTAATGCGCGCCGATAGGACAAGGCTACCCCAGGCCACCGAGCATTTCTATGACATGCGGCGCTATTGCCCGCAGGGATTTGCCGCGATGGCTGACTGCATCCTTTTCTTCGGCGCTCATCTGCGCCGATGAAATCTCCATACCTAGGGGTGAGAAGATTGGGTCGTAGCCAAAACCTTGATCTCCGATGGGGCTCCTAAGGATGTTTCCTTCAAATCGCTCCTCTTTAACTACTTCGCGACCATCTGGCATAACCAGAGCTGTGGCGCAAATAAAGTGCGCGCCACGTTCTTCATCTGGAACATTCTCTAAATCTTCTAGGACTTTCTCTAAGTTCGCTTTGTCATTGCCATGAGCCCCAGCCCACCTTGCCGAAAAAATTCCAGGTGCCCCGCCTAGAGCATCGATGCAAAGTCCTGAGTCATCTGAAATCGAAGGCAGGCCCGTCATTTTTGCCGTGTATCTGGCTTTTAGGAGAGCATTTTCTTCGAAAGTTGCGCCGGTCTCTTCAACATCGACTAAATTTTTAAACTCATCTAGACCTACTAACTCAACTGCACTGTGCGAGATTGCATCGAGAATTCTTCGAAACTCGGCGATTTTGCCCGCGTTACGTGTCGCAATGACAAGTTTTTTTGACATAGGAATTAATTTTTCATCTGTGAGGGCTCGGAGTTAATTACTTAGCTAGGACTGCTTTTTGGAGATCCCTTAACTCATTACATCCGCTCACTGCAAGATCTAGAAGTTGGTTTAAAAGTTCGCGGTCAAAGGGTTCACCTTCTGCAGTTCCTTGAACCTCGATAAAGCGTCCATCGCCTGCAACAACGACGTTCATGTCAGTGCCCGCACGAACATCTTCCTCGTAGCAAAGATCTAACATCGGAACACCATCGATGATGCCAACACTTACAGCAGCAACTGAATCGCTCAGTGGATTGGCGGTTGCCTTAATGTGACCCTGTGCTTTTGCCCAAGCAATCGCATCTGCAAGGGCGACATATGCACCTGTAATTGCTGCCGTACGCGTACCGCCATCTGCCTGAAGTACATCGCAATCAATAACTATTGTGTTTTCACCCAACTCTTTTGTATTAACAATTGCGCGCAATGAACGACCGACTAAGCGTGAAATCTCCTGCGTACGTCCACCTAACTTGCCTTTAACGCTTTCGCGATCAGAACGCGTGTGAGTTGCGCGAGGCAACATCGCATACTCAGATGTAACCCAACCGGTACCCGTGTCCTTTAACCATCGTGGCACACCTGGAGAAAATGATGCAACACAGAGAACGCGAGTCTTACCAAACTCAACAAGGACTGAGCCTTCGGCGTGGTCTAACCAACCGCGCGTGAATTTAATTTCGCGCAGATCATTAACTTCTCGTCCATCGTTGCGTGCCATGTATTGCTCCTATTGCTTAGTTATTGTGTACTAGAGATCTTGGTGCTCTACTCGAGTTACTTCTGGACCTAGAAAACGCCGAGCTAAGCTTTCGAAGGCTTTGGCATCGCCAGTTGCTAAGAATTTATGTGTCGGTGGTTCGCCTTGCTGTGGTCGCAGCAGATTGTTTTCTACCAATGTTCGATATAGATCTTTAGCTGTCTCTTCGGCACTAGAAACCAATGTGACACCGTCGCCCATTACATATGAAATTACACCAGTTAAGAGTGGGTAGTGCGTGCACCCTAAAACCAAAGTATCAATTTTGGCGCTAATAAATGGTGCTAAGTAACCTCGGGCGATCTCCGTAATCTCCGGGCCAGATGTTTCGCCGCGTTCAACAAATTCAACAAAGAGTGGGCAAGCAATTGAGGTAATTTCTAACTGTGGGGCGGCCGCGAATGCATCTAAATATGCGGCCGAATCAATAGTTGCACGCGTACCAATCACACCAATATGTCCGCTGCGAGTAGCTGCAACTGCGCGTCGCACTGCCGGTTGAATAACTTCAATCACTGGAATCGAATATCGTTCGCGCGCATCACGCAACATTGCAGCACTGGCTGTATTGCAGGCGATAACAATTGCTTTTACCCCTTGCTCAACGAGAAAATCTAAACTCTCAAGTGCAAACTCTCGTACCTCGGCTAAAGACCTTGGACCATATGGTCCACGCGCGGTATCGCCAATGTAAACCGTTGATTCATTGGGAAGCTGATCTAAAATAGCTCTGGCAACAGTGAGTCCGCCTACTCCAGAATCAAAGATTCCAATCGGCGCATTGCTCATATGCTAAATCCTACCGTGCGCACTACTTAACTAGAGAGCATCGTCCATCAACGCTTGAATCAGACTCCCCTGTATCCAACCCAGCCAGCTATAAACAGCGTAAACGCCACGCATGGGATCATCGGGTGCCAATATTTCAAGCTCCTCATGCGTTTTCTCTTGAACTTGCAGTCGCACACCTAAAGCCAAACGGATGTCATTCATTGCACCCAGCCAGGCATTCGCGCCTTCATGGTCGACCTCGATGAAACCATCGGGTGAGCTCTTTAAATCAATTCGCATTGTCATTGCATGCGCCACTTTTTTCGCACGCAAAGTTGATTCGGTATATCTGCGAAATTCGGATGCATCTACTTGGTCGGCATAGGCGTTGGGCAATAAGCGCAAAAGAACATCATCATCGGGAGGTGAATCATGGCTCGTAATTCCAACCATTGCAGCTAGCGGATCATCGCCATGATTATCTGTGCGCTCTCCTAGAAGCTCTATTATCTGTTCAACGAGATTGACCAGCACTTCACTCTCAGATACGGAAAAGTTTGCAACATAGTCATTACTTCCATGACGCGTAAAGCCTGATGGAGTTGCTTCTTCCTCCTCACTCATAGCGCTTGGTCTCCCCTCGCAAGTGTTGCCCAAAGACCATACTCGTGTAGTCGCGCAACATCGTGCTCCATCTCTTCGCGGCTACCAGTGGATACCACTGCTTTACCTTCGGTATGAACTTGCATCATAAGAGAGTGCGCCTTCTCTTTTGAATAACCAAAGAGTTCCATCAATACATAGGTTACATATGTCATTAGATTTACCGGGTCGTCCCAAACAATTGTCACCCATGGTTTATCGCTACTGAAAAACTCTTTAATCGCCTCATCTATTTTTTCGTCGAGTTTGACCATAATTAGCGCACCACGATTGAAAACTCTGGAGAGTTGATCGGTTGAGAGCCAGTTGCAATCTGAACTCTCATGGTTACGACTCCTCTACTTAATTCAGTAGTACTGAGCAAGAAATCACCCTTGGCACCTGTACTAGCGCCAACTCCTATATTTTGCCACCTACCAGCGGTTAATTTCTGAAGCGTTGCAGTTGCACCAACGATTTGAGGTAGTACTGCACCGCTTATTTGTATGAGATCACCGTGTTGTACCGTGGCTGGTCGCGCAAGAATTACCTTAGATCGCACAGTCACTAACGCTTCATTACTTACCGACGCTGCGCGTTGCCACGTACCAGCCGTGGTTAGTCGAAAAGCTGCAGTGCCGCCAATAGTTACTGGCATCGAAATCGTTCCATCAGCGGAAGTAATTGACTCAGTAATCTTTGTCCATGCACTCTCGTTGGCGCGTTTCATTTCAATGTTTACGGCCAAACCAACAATGGGTGATTTATCATTGAGCGTTAAAGCGCCTTTGAGTGTAAAGATGTCACCGAAATTGATTTGCTCGTTGTCGGTATTCTCAGTGGTCAAAATATTTGTTACTGGATCTGGAGCAATTGCTAGAGCAACATTTCGCATCGCCGTGGTTGCAGTTGGATCTTCCATGCCTAGAGTCCACAGTGCTGCACCACCTAATTGATATTTGGCGACTAAATTCATCCGCTCGGTATAACTTCGAGCATTTTGGTACCAAACGGTGCGAGATACGGCGCACGTTGTTGCCGCTCCTTTGGCCGTTAATCCATTATAAGTTTGCACATAAGAATAAGTTGCTTCACTAGTTACTTGATCAAATGTCGGTACTGCTTGATCAATTGCCGCCTTCGCATCGGCGTAGTTCATTTTAAAAGTCGCCGCTTTTGCCGTCAACGTTAATCCCGGTGGAGCAGAGACTGGACACGTTCCAACAATGCCAGTTATCCAATCGCGCCCATAGCCTGGTAGACCGATAAAGACATTTGATGCCGGCATAATGCTAATTGCATACTGCAGCGTTTTTTCAGTCCAAGCAATTGGGCCAATTGGGCCAGGTTTAGCTACAGAATAGTCATACGTCATGATGTGCAACCGATCGATGCTGGCAGCTATATCGGCCCATGAATAAACGGTGTAACCCTTTAGTTTTTCAGTTGGATTGTAAGCATACGGCGATGAAATTGATAATAGTTTTTGTGAAGCATGGAGTGCCGTGCTCAACTCTTTTATAAAGAGAATCCAGTTAGGCGCCGTCTTTGCCCATGTTGTATTTGGGTCTACAAAAGCAAAGCCCTCAAAATCTAAATCGATACCATCGAAACTATTTTTGTTTACTAAATCAGCGATTGAATTCACAACTGCCGTTCGTGTTTGTGGGTTTGCTAGATAACCCGCTAAAACTAATTTGTCCGTACCGTCGGTTATTGTTGGAATAATCTTCAATCCGGTTTTGCGCATCAAACACAAGGTGTCCGCAATTGGCCATGATGGATTACCTAAGGTGTAGTCGTCACGAATTAACGTTGAACTCTTAAGCGTGTACCAAAAAGGCATGACTTCCTTCATTAAATCCTTATTAGTAAATAGGTACGAAGCATTTAACGCAGCGATATCTTCCGGTGCGTACTCACTGGTTCCACATGTGACCGGTGCGCCAGGAGTTACAAGCGTGGTGATTGGAATCTTCTTAATAAATGGCATTACTGATTTGACTGAATAATATGGAATCCACCCGCTCACAATTGTGCGGGGCGCATTTTGATCTGCGCTAGCTGGAATTGAGAAAGTCAGCACGATGGAAATCAGAGCTATTACTGCGATGCCGAACTTACGCGACATCGCTATGTATCTTCAGGCTCGGGCTTTAGGCCTGCGTAGATCTCTTTACATGTCGGACAGATTGGATATTTCTCTGGATCTCTTGATGGGATCCATTTTTTGCCACAGAGCGCACGCACTGATTTACCAGTCACGGCAGATTCAACAATCTTGTCCTTCTTTACGTAGTGCGAAAAGCGATCATGCCCACCGTCATCTTCTTCCAGGACAGGCCTAGTTAAGAGATCGGTGTCTGACTCCGTCTCGTTTCCGCTCTTTCTAAAGATCCCCATGAGATGGATAAGAATACCTTCGGCGTCGGTGAAACTACGGGTAGAATTCACAAATGAAGGACTTACTGCGTACCCAAGATCTAAGTCGAGCCGATGTTGAGCTTTTGCTCGATACTGCCGCCGATTTTGCCGCTAATCCTCTCAAATCAAATACCGCATTAGCCAATAAGAGCGTTGCTATTTATATGACCAAGCCTTCAACGCGTACACGTTTATCATCTGAAACGGCCGTTGCACATCTGGGCGGCACACCAATATTTCTTCGTGGTGATGAGTTGCAGCTCGGACGCGGTGAGACTATCGCAGATACTGCGCGAATTATCAGTGGATACTGCAGCGCATTAATTATTAGAACTTTCGCCCAAGCCGACGTTAATGAGCTTGGCGCCAATGCATCGATTCCAGTCATAAACGCTCTCACCGATGATGATCATCCAACGCAGTTGCTCGCGGACTGGTTAACTATTCGCGAACAGTTTGGAAAAGATGTTTCGGGACGTAAATTTGTGTACTTGGGTGACGGAAACAATATGTCTCATGCATGGTTAATCATGGGTGCGATTATGGGTGCACATGTTGTCACTGCAACTCCAACCGGTGCATGGGCACCAGATCCACATGTTGTAGACATTGCGAAAAAGATTGCATTACAAAGTGGTGGAAAAGTTGAAGTGCTGCATGATCCAGAAGCTGCAGCAAAGGATGCAAGTGTTTTATATACCGATGTATGGATGTCGATGGGTGACTCTGAGAATGAACGAACTGAAAAGGTGCTAGCACTCTCGCCATTTGCAGTAACAGAAAATTTAATGTCACTAACGCAAAAAGATTCAGTGTTCATGCACTGTTTACCCGCTCATCGCGGTGAAGAAGTCGAAGCCTCTGTGATTGACGGAACAAAATCCATCATATGGCGCGAGGCTTATCACCGCCGTACAACCATTCAATCTTTGCTTTATCACCTTGTCAGAGGTGACCTTAAGGGCTCTAGCCACTAGTATTTCACGCATGCGCATAGCCGTTCCTAAAGAAATTCGTGATGGAGAAAAGCGCGTGGCGCTTGTTCCCGACATTATCAATAAATTAACTCGACTAGGCTTCGATGTCGTTATCGAATCTGGTGCCGGAGTACATTCACAAGCAACCGATGCTGACTTCGTAAAAGCCGGTGCAACAATATCTACTGGCGAAGTTCTCAGCACTGCTGATGCCGTTCTTTCTGTGCAGCCGCTAACCCCAGCCCAGATGGGTAAATTGAAGAAAGATGCAGTAACAATAAGTTTTATGTCACCAGTAACTGCAGTGGATTCAATTGATGCCGCAGCTGCCGCTGGTGTCACCGCATTCTCTCTCGAATTAGTTCCGCGAATTTCGCGTGCACAGTCGATGGATGCACTGTCATCACAAGCCTTATGTGCAGGTTATCGCGCAGCCCTTGTTGGTGCCGAATTATCACCACGCTTTTTCCCAATGTTAATGACTGCAGCTGGAACAGTTACGCCAGCTCAAGTATTAGTTCTTGGTGCGGGTGTGGCAGGTCTTCAAGCAATTGCAACTGCTCGTCGCTTAGGCGCCGTTGTATCTGCATACGACGTTCGTCCAGCATCTGCCGATGAAGTTCGCTCAATGGGTGCAACTTTTATTGAGCTTGAACTCGAAGCTCTCGAAGGCACCGGCGGTTATGCACGCGAGATGACTGAAGATCGCGCCGCACAACAGCAAGCGCTCCTTACGCCTTTCATCGCTAAATCACATGTTGTTATTACAACTGCCGCCGTTCCTGGTCGCCAAGCACCACGCTTGATGACACAAGCAATGGTTGATTCAATGGCACCCGGCACAATCATCATCGACTTAGCCGCTGAAACTGGTGGAAACGTTGAAGGTTCAAAGCCTGGTGAAATTATTACTACATCGGGTGGAGTTCGCATCTGGGGCGGCAAAGATGTTCCAAGCCAACTTCCATTCCACGCATCGTTCCTATATTCACGCAACGTTGTAAACCTATTAACGCTCTTTACAGTGGCCGCCAAGGACGATGTAAAGGTGGCATTTGCAATCGACTTCGAGGATGAAATTATCAATGGGGCCGCGGTAACGCATGGCGGATCTCGTAGAAACGCGGGAGGTAAGTAAATGGAGCCGATTGCAGTTATTTCGATCTTCGTTTTAGCGGTCTTCGTAGGTTTTGAAGTCGTATCTAAAGTTTCATCAACTCTGCATACGCCGCTTATGTCTGGCGCAAATGCAATCCACGGTGTGATCCTGGTTGGCGCAATCATCGTTGCCGACCATAGTTCAACCAATCTTGAACTCGGACTTGCAGTCGCTGCAATTGTCTTAGCCACAATTAATATGGTTGGTGGATTTGTGGTTACCGACCGAATGCTTGAAATGTTCAAGGGGAAGAAAAAATGAGCCGCACTCTCTATGACCTCATCGGCCTAGCCGCAGGCGTCGCATTCATCTTGGCCCTTAAAGGCCTCTCCCATCCCAAGACTGCTCGCCGTGGAAACTTAATCGGCGCATTCGGTGCAACTTTGGCAACGTTCGTTGTCTTCTTCTTTGTCGTCGGACCTAAGTCCGGCGTTGCTCATGGCCTTCCTCTGCATCACTTGGGTTGGATTCTTGGCGCAATGGCCGTTGGTTTAGCGATCGGCGTTCCTGCTGCACGCAAAGTTCAAATGACTCAGATGCCACAACTTGTTGCACTATTTAATGGTGTCGGTGGCGGCGCAGCTGCCCTCGTTGCAATCGTTGAATACCTACACCTCGGTGCTGGAGCAACTA
>JBAXFS010000034.1:0-14196 GCA_037139795.1 Actinomycetes bacterium | reverse complement strand
CCAGATAATATTTTCATAACCGATGCGGGTTTGCGCTGAGAAGAAGCGTTTCTTTCATAAACAATTTCGCCCGTGGTTTCATCGATTAAAATCATGGCGGGATTAGAAAGTGCATGAACTTTTAAGAGTTGGTTAAATGCTGCGGGGATTGATGCGGGGTCTAAGAAGGCATTTGCCGGGGCAATACCGAGAGCAGTTGCAAGTACAAGTAGAAAAATGAAAATCCGTTTAGACATTTTTCTAATTAGTGCCAAAGTGTTGCAATAAGAGTATTTGTCAGGGTAAGACCTATAAGAATCAACCACGTATTTTTGGCAAGCACTGGTTTCTTCACATTACGGTAGCCAATTACAAGAATGGTCAGAAGCACCAAAAGCTTTATCCCGTACTTTGTGTGATTGAGAATTTCATTGGGGTGAACGCTCGAATACATTCCAACCATTGCAAGACCGGCAATAAGAGCCGTCATACCTGCATGCAAGATTCCTGGATTTAGTTTGCGTGGATTCTTATTCCACTGGAGCAGCAATAACGCCAGAATTGCAAGTACGCAGAGAATATGAATGATGAGAAGTGCCGTATTGATAGTGGTCATGCATACAGTTTAGAGTGCATACATGTCATCACCAACAACTCCAGCCACTATAGGTCCGGGTGAATTCTTCCCCGTAATTGGCGTTGGCCCGCATGAGAAACCTTGGCCAGAGGGCAATCAATTTGATCCTGAGTTATTGCTGAATGGTGATCGACGAAATGTCTTAGACCATTACCGTTATTGGAGCGTTGAGGCGATTGTTGCCGATTTGGATACCAAGCGACACAAACTGCAGATTGCCATCGAAAATTGGCAGCATGACCTCAATATCGGCTCGGTTGTGCGTACAGCTAACGCCTTTAATGTCGCCGGTGTTCATATCGTCGGAAAACGAGACTGGAACAAACGCGGTGCGATGGTGACCGATAGATATTTAACCGTTCATCACCATCCAACCGTTGAAGATTTTGCGGTGTGGTGTAAAGAAAATAATCTACCCATCATTGGAATTGATAACGTTCCCGGCTCTAAACAGTTAGAAGGTGCGCAGCTGCCAGAGAGTTGCGTGCTCTTATTTGGTCAAGAAGGAGCGGGAATGTCGGATGAAGGCATTGCTGTCTGCGAAGTTTTGTACGAGATAAATCAGTATGGATCTACGCGTTCGATGAATGCATCAGCTGCAGGTGCAATTGCGATGTACCACTGGGCGTTGCAACATTTACCCAAGTAAATCTTGCAATAAACCATCTATTGCGCGCTCAATCATAATCAGGGTTTCTTCATAGGCTTCGATCGTTTGGTTGTACGGATCTGGTACTTCTAACTCTGCAAACCGTTCGGATTTTGGATCGATTGACGAGAGTGATTTGTCAAAGCTACGTAAGTAGAATATTTTCTCGCGAGAAGCTTGATTCTCGGCCAAATTACTTACCTTGACGAAATTATTAGAATCCATGACTAAAATCAGATCCGTTGTATAGAAATCACTTGCTTGAAACTGCCGCGCTGAATGTGAGTATGTATAGCCAGCATTTTCCCAAACTCGTTGAGATGTTGGATGTGCGCCTTGACCAACGTGCCAAGCCCCGGTTCCGGAGCTATCAACAATTATTGTGGGTGAACTCCAGTCAGCAGTGCGGTTAGCAAGAACTGCCGCCGCCATGGGTGAACGACAGATATTGCCCAGACAAACCATGGTTATACGTATCTCTGGCAGGTTTTTTAAGCGAGAAATCAAACTTGCGGCTCGTCCTCTAGCGCCTCTTGTACCGACTTCAAGCGACGCTCAATCTCATCGGCCTCTTCAATTCGCCCCTGCATGCGAATAATCTTTGCAATGCGCGACTCAACGTCGATAATGAATTCGAAATCCTTAGGTTCATCTTCACTCACTACAGATAAGACTTGCTCAAGAGTTGCTAAACCATCATCGAATTTCTCAAGCAAAATTTGAGCTTTGCCTAACTCAAAGAGCGCGAAGGTTTCGCGTCGGTGATCGTGGCCAGTTTCAAAGACATCGATAGCTTTTCGTGCAGTTTCAAGGGCGAGTTCGCCTTCATTTAATTCAATAAGGCAGGAAGCCATCTTCTGGTCGCACCGTGCTACATGAATAACCTCTTTATTGCGCTTAAATAAAACACGTGCCTCTTTAAAGGCATCGATAGCTTTTTCATAGTGCTTTAACTCGCGCTCGGCACAACCAATCAAGTGCAGATCATTTGCTGCACCGATTTCATTGCCATCTACTAAATGCTCTTGGGCGCATTCGCCCATTGTTAATACAACTTTGTCATATTGTTTCGAGGTGTACCACCACTCCCCTAATGTGCAGGCGAGTTCAAGGGCGATGGGGGATTTATTCTCACGCAAAATTTCAACGGCTTTACTCATCGCACTGGCCGCTTCATCCATGCGTTTTAACTGATTGAGGTTGTAACCAATAGCTGAATAGGCTTGAGCCAAACCTTCACTTGGCGCACTTGCGCCTAACGTTGAGTAAATATCTCGTGCAGTTTCAGCAAGTGCTAGAGCTTCGTCATACTGTCCGCGGGCATAGATTCTGGCGCTGAGTTCGTAATAAGTACTGGCACGCTCTTCGCCATCGACCTCAGGAATTCGATCCCAGAGCATCTCCTCTGTGATGATTTCTTCCATGTCATCATCTTCGCTCACGCAGTCCACCTCTCCTGTGCAAACTCTTTACGCGACTCTATACGTTAAAGCTTTTGAAGGGGACGGATTAGTAATCCTGACAAAGCGAACTTTTTCTTCAATCTGAAGCGGGTTAACACCCCAGCAATGACCAATCGCAGGCGGTTCTAAGGATTTCAAATAGACAGGCCCTTGGCTCTGCCTTACGCTTTCTACATGCAAATCGTTTGCATGTAGAAAGGGGCGGTATGAACGTTGTGGTTAAGCCCGCCCTGCCGCTCAGTGCGCGCCTTGAGCCCGCTGAATGGCGCCGTATGGGGGCAATGTTCGGGTTTATCCTCTTTCTCCACGTCTCAGGAGCCCTTTTGATGTGGAAGGCCACCAGTGGCAACTACAAACTCAGCGATGGCTCCCTCTTTGGTTGGGGCACCGCCGCCCTTGCCTACACGCTGGGAATGCGCCATGCCTTCGATGCCGATCACATCAGTGCAATCGATAATACGACGAGAAAGTTAATGTCTGAGGGAAAGCGTCCCCTAGCCGTTGGCTTCTTCTTTTCTCTCGGTCACTCATCGGTCGTTTTCGTACTGGCGATACTTCTAAATTTTGGAATCAAAGCTCTCGGCTCGCAACTCAACGACAACAATTCAAGTTTGCACCACTACACAGGTTTGATTGGCACGACCATAAGCGGAACTTTCTTAATGTTAATCGCGATATTGAATTTAGTTATTTTGCTATCGATCGTCAAAGTCTTCATTCAGATGCGCAAGGGAACTTACAATGAAGAAGAGTTGGAAAAGCATCTCAACTCGCGTGGATTACTGATGCGTTTCTTTGGTCCAATTGCTCGCCGCATCGATGCTTCTTGGAAAATGTATCCTCTAGGTATTTTATTTGGTTTAGGTTTTGATACTGCAACTGAAATTGGATTACTAGTCCTTGCTGGCTCCTCGGTTATCGCTGGTTTACCGTGGTGGGCAATAATCTCTCTACCGCTGTTCTTCGCAGGTGGAATGAGTTTGCTAGACACTATCGATGGCTCGTTCATGAACTTCGCATATGGTTGGGCTTTTTCAAAGCCCGTGCGAAAAGTTTATTACAACATAATTATTACTGGCCTATCGGTCTCGGTTGCTTTATTTGTTGGTGGGCTTGAACTGTTACAAGTATTTGCGCGACAGCTAAACCTCACTGGTGGTTTCTGGGATTACGCTCTAGCTTTTAATTTAAATAGTGCCGGATACTTCATTGTTGGTGCATTTGCGGTGGTTTGGACTGTGGCACTGCTGCTATGGAAATATGGCAAGATCGAAGAGCGTTGGCACAATAAAGCTCATGCCGCACAGCTCTCACGCGGTGAAGAAAGTGACCACACGGCCGCAGGCATTGACCTTGGCCCAATCAAAGCTGGCTTTACGATCGATTAAAAAGTTTTATTCGTTGCTGTCCAATAGCCGCACCAAGTAGAACGATTGCCGCACCGACAGGCTCATACCAAGCGACTTTTTCACCGAGGAAAATGATTCCAACAATCACGGCAACTACCGGTGTTACATACGTAACGGTGCTGGCGATTGCACTTCCCACGGCCTCCATAATTTTAAAGTTCCATATGTAGGCAAAACCACTTCCAAAGACGCCTAATGCAATCATGGCGAGCACTGGGCCAGGACGGTACTCGTCTTTAGCTATTCCATCCATCAAGTAGAAAGGCAACAAAGTTATTGCACCCGTTGATACCTGTACCGCTGCCATTGCTTCAGGCTTTAGTTTTCTCGGTAAAACAAATTTACGCGAATATGGAAATGAAAATCCATAACATGTAACGGCCAACAAAAGCGCGAGTACTGCGCTCAATGGATTCTCACCTAACCCTTGCCAGACACTGAGAACTGTTAGCACTCCGACGAAGCCGAGCATTAATCCGATCACTTGAAAACTCTTTGGCTTCTCTTCACGAAAGGCCACCATGATTGCAAGCAGGGTCATTAGCGGCGTAACTGCATTAATGATTCCAGCTAAAATCGATGTGACTTTTGTTTCAGCAAAAGCAAATAGAACTCCCGGAATAACATTTAGTAGCAGAGAGACTACCCAGAGGTGTAGCCATACTTTTTTATCTGTTGGTAGCTCAATCTTCTTAAACCTGGCCCAAAAAACAAGAGTAAGCGCACCCATCGACACCCGCCCAAAGGCGACACCAATTGGTGTTAAGAACTCAAGACCCAACTTAATGAAGATAAAGGAACAGCCCCAAACAACGCCTAAGGCGATGTAGAGGCTGATCCAGTTAGAGCTTTTTTTATGGATAACTGAGGGCAAAGGCACCAAGTAATGATGACACAACCATCCAAACCCACCAAACGCGCACAATATCTACATGCCAGTGGTCTGAAACATATACTCCCAAGCGCGCGCGATTCCAATTTCCGAGGGAGATAAAGACCGTGAGCAGAATGTGTACAAAGTTCAAAATTGCGAACATATAGAAACAAGAAACATATGCGCCATCTGAGAAAGTAAATGGTGCGCTTGAAATTGTGTTGAATTGGTAAACAATTGCAACCAATGATGCTACGAATGCAACAAGTGAACCAAGTTTTAACTGAGTTTGATTCTTAGCTCGTGCACCTTGAAGGGCATAGAAATGTGAGAGCATTCCAAAGGCTGCAATTGCCGTGACTGTCCAACCAGGCGCTGCCGACAGAGGCTTAATTGCCGGGTGATCTGCCGTTGCCGCTGGTAGCCACATATCGTTTACATTCTGTCCGCGTAAGTAGAAGTACACAAAGACCATACTTAGCGCGAAAGCGATATCAGCAACGAGGAGAAGGATTACTCCAAGACGATTGCGACTTCCGACTACATCTGGATGTTCGTGATGTGCATGTGTCTCGACGCTCATGACTTTGCCTTTCCGTAACCGTAAGGATCAGATGAAACTGTTGGAAGTACGTCGAAGTTCTCTAGAGGAATTGGAAATGGAACCGTCCATTCCAAAGTCTTAGCTTGCCAAGGATTCATTGGAGCAATTACTCCATTACGCCAAGACGAGATAACGCCATGAAGAAGAACCAACATGCCCGCCATAATTGTGTAAGCACCGATAGTGGTTACTAAGTTGCCAGTATTAAATGTTGGCGCATACGCCTCGACGCGACGTGGCTGACCAGCTAGGCCGACCATGAACATTCCAATAAATGCAACGTTGAAACCGATTTGAACCATCCAGAAGGAGATCCAACTCAGTTTCTTATCGAACATTCTTCCGGTCATCTTAGGGAACCAGTACACGAGTGAAGCTAGAGCGCCAGTTAAACCTGCACCCATCAATGTGTAGTGGAAGTGGGCAGTTACATACATAGAACCATGCAAGAAAGCATCGGCAGGAACGTCTGAAAGATAAATTCCAGTGACTCCGCCAATCATGAAGTTCCATAGCAACGCAAATATTGACATCAACGGCATCGTCATCCATAAGCGTCCGCGCCATAGAGTTCCAACCAAAACCAAGAACAACATTCCAGTTGGAATGGAAATTAACTCAGTTGTGATCATGAATGGTGCGTTTAATAGTGGTGCCCAACCAGCCATATACATATGGTGTGCCCATACGAGCGCTGACAAGCCCGAAATTCCTGCAATTCCCATGACTGCAACATTGAAACTAAAGAGTGGGCGCCGTGTAAATACAGGTGCCATCTCCATTAACGCCGCAACCGATGGAATAAGAATTACATAAACTTCAGGGTGACCCATAATCCAGAACAAGTTTTCATATAGCCAACCGCTTCCGCCGCCAGCTGTATTGTAAAAAGTCGTTCCGAGGGCACGATCAAATGCCGACAGGATCTGAGATAGGAAGAAAACCGGAAACGCTGGCAAGGCAAGTGCTACCGATGCCACAGTTCCGTAAATAAAGATCGGTGTGCGGTTCCATGTCATGCCCTTTGCGCGCATGCGAACAACGGTTGTGGTGATATTTGCACCTGCAACCATCGTTGAAATTGCAAAGATACAGATAAACATGATGTAGCCATCCATACCCAATGGAGCTTGGCTAGCTAGCGGGTTGTAAGCCACCCAACCAGTTGAAATTCCACCGATAAATTGTCCCCAAATCAGCGGGACTGCAGCGGCAACGATGAGCCAAAAACTAAGTGCATTTAAGCGAGGGAACGCCATATCTCGTGCACCAATCATGATTGGCATGATGAAGTTACCGAAAGGTCCAGTGATCATAATGATTGTTCCAACGATCATTAAAATTCCATGTGTTCCAACGATTGAGTTATAAGCCTGAGGATGTAACCATCCACCACCGGCATGACCCAAGTTGGTGCGGATAAGCATTGCCATCGATCCACCGAGGAAGAAAATCAGTGTAGTAATAACTAGGTATTGAATTCCAACAACTTTGTGGTCAGTGGTGTAGCGGAAATAGCGCTTAGCTCCCATATCTTTTCCAGCAAGGAACATATTTTCATCATGCGATAAATCTTTACCCATAAGCCAACGGAATGGGCCAACGAGAGCACCAATTCCAGTCATGAAACCAACAAACCAGGCAATCATTGACAGCAAAGTAATTTTATCTTCGCGCGTCAGGATTCTTACTCCATCGACATCTTGTGGCAAGAATTGCAGAGCAAGTCGCCAAACAACAAATGCACTGATTGCGCCAAGGGCGAGGGCAGTAAAGAGGTTAAGTCTTTCGATTATTGATTTGCCTGGAGCTGATACCGGCTTGTTAATTAAAGTAGTCATTATGCTTTCGCCTCCGTAGCTGCCTGGCTTGCAAGCCATGCGTCATAATCTGCCTGACTTACAACATGTACTTTCGTTTGCATATATGAGTGCAAAATTCCGCACAGTTCGGCGCAACGAATATCGAAGACGCCTATCTTGTCCGGAGTTACTGCAGTCTCGGTTATGTAACCTGGGTTTGCATTAATTTTGATTCCCATTTGCACAATCCAGAATGAGTGCATTACATCAACACTCGTTACATGAAATACAACGGGTTTGTTAACTGGAAGATAGAGATCTTGGCTACGAGCACCATTTGCATAATCAAAGTTCCAGACCCATTGCTGACCAGTAACGTTGACTTGAATAGCGTTCTTATCGAGTACGGCCTGCGAATCTTTTTGCAGAACAATCATGCCTACGACTAAAGCAAACAGGCAGAGAATGCCTGAAATAGTGACCCAGGCAGCGACAGTTCGTGGAGAGTTTCTAATCTCGTGGTCAGCCTCTGCGGGTGGGTTATCGCCATAGTGTCGTTCGGAGGTTAAAACCGTAATACACATCGCAGCGACAAGACCGGCGACTGGCGCCGCAGCCCACGTGAAGATGCGCATTAAATTAATAACGCTGGCCATCGTCTCTGAAGCTGGGCGCACCATGCTTCGAACATGGAAAGCTACGCCCACAAAACCGATCACTGCGGTACAAATTACCCACAGAATTGCCGTCTTCTTCACATCAGGCTTTTTCCACCATTGTGGAGTTTTTGGAATCATTACATCTGACATGGCGCGTTATCCCTTCACGGTAAAGTGGCCGGACATATAGCCCATCGTGGACATGGCATGTCCAAAGTTTGCAATTGTTCCGTCTCCGCATGGATATTCGCAGTTCCAGACATAGTCACCTGGACCGCCAGTGATAAATGTAAATGTGGTCACCATCGGTTTAGTTGTGTAACCAGTGTCAGGAACATCTGCGTCGTCAACAGCTTTCATTGGAACGCTTACGAAAAATTCATCTTGCCCAACTGCTAAACCGTGAATCGTAAATGTATGTCCGACGGCATCCTTTGAAATATGCGAGAAAGTCTCACCATTAAGCGTCGCTGTGCCGTCGATAGTTCCGCGAACATGTGAGAAGTAATCATTATTTAAACTTCCACCGCTGTCGTAATTAGTAACGGTCATAGTGATTACTGAGTGTGCAGGAACTTCATAATTTGTAACGGGACCATACGTGACATAGTCAGGGTGAGCGCCACCATTTTTACCGTGGGTGCCAGCCAAACTATCGGGGTAGACCGAAATCGCTAACGTTGCGTGCGGCAATTTACCTTGTGGTGTATCCATCGTGCCCGCAGCTGTCGCCGCCAATACACGTGAATCAGGTTTTGCATTTGCAACATATGTTCCTACGGCAGCAATAACTCCAGCGCCAAGGATCACAGTTCCAAGCACAGCCAAAATCCGTTTATTCATTGGGTCCCCTCCCCGTTAGGGAAATCATGTATCTGAAGTACAGGCCCATTCTTTAGTGAGCCCAATCACCCGAGGGTAGACTCTCATGAGGAAAAAGTGAACTGTATTTGCGCGTAATTTCCAAAGCCCTTTACTTGCATTGAGGGCTACCCTTCATCCACTATGGATATGCATCATCACGACGTCAGCGTGTGGAGCTCATGGGAGTTATCCCCAGAGGTACTCATTCCTCTTCTATTGCTCACATACATCTATATACGTCAACCCAAAGGGGCTGTAAGCCTGCGACAAAAGCTTTACTTTTTCACAGGAATCTTTATGGCGCTATCGGTAATTGTGAGCCCGATTGGTGCCAGGGCAATGGATTACTTCACGCTCCATATGCTCCAGCACATCACGTTGATGATGATCGCTGGCCCCCTCCTTGTTCTTGGAACTCCACAGAGCTTTCGTCCTACTAATCGCATTTTCGTAGCCTTAACCCATCCCATGGTCAGCTGGTTTACATATGCAGCGCTAATGATCGGTGTGCATCTGCCGGTGCCACATAAATTCATTATGGATAACGCTTGGGCGCATACTTACGTTGAAGTGCCGCTTTATTTGTTGCTTCCATATTTCTTTTACTTTAATTTGCTGGATCGAAATTTAACCAATCGCCGCATAAGTCCAGCAATGTCAGTTATCGCTCTATTTCTTATGATGGTGCCAGAAACGCTGACCGGCTTCTTTATTTACACTGCGCCTGGCTCAATTTACGACAATATGTACACTCTTAATGATCAACGTATTGGCGGCTCATTTATGTGGGCTGGGGCAATGATCATTGATGCTATTTGGATGTCATTTGCGGTTTATCATTGGATTAAGTCTGAAGAGAAAAAATCACAAGACATGGATGCAGAAATTGCGGCGGAAAATGGAAAATAACGACGAGTTTAAAGCCCCAGCTTGGGTCAGTAGCGATTCCCCGCCTCCAGCTCTTTCAGACAAGCAAAAGAGAGTTCTAAATATTTCATTATTTGTAGTGGTTCCTTTTTGTTTATGGGCAGGTTGGTTTGAATTCGGCCGCGCGCAAAGTGGGAATTGGCGGGCTTGGGTTTACACATTTGAGTGGCCATTTTTTGCTGCCGTATCAATTTATTTATGGCGCCGTCTTTCAAAAGGCGATGTTCCACGTATTCCGCGCCCAAATCTTGAGGAATTAGCTAAAGAAGCCGATGGTAAAGACAAGCAATAATCCACGGTAGAATTGCCGACGTTGATGCAACCGCATCAAAGAACTTCCCTTAAGCGCGGCACATGCAGCGCTACTTGCGAGTCTTATCACGACCCTGACGGCCCATATAAGCGCCAGTCACACCCGAGACGCGCTTGTCGTCTCGATTGGTATGCATTTCTATGTCTCTACAACCACGTACTTCAGCGCCCGGAAAAGCCCGTCGCGCAGCATCTGTCGGAAAACCTAAGCGCACTAAGAAGGCTGCCGAATTTAAGGCAGTTGACCCAAAAGCCCGCCATACAACGGCGCAAAAGAATGCGCGCAAAGGTGCCGCTGCACTTCCTAAATCACGTGCGGCTGCAACTACTCGCCGCTATTCCGATGCCGATCCAGCAACGGTCTCTAAAAAAGAGGTTCGTTTAACTGATCGTTCAAAGCTTCGCGCACAACGCTTCCAAGAAAAGACCGCTTCACGTCCACGCCCAATTGAGGCACCGGAAGAGCGCAAAGCCCGTATTGAACTTTCGCAAAAGCCAGAGAGCCGAGCAAAGAAGTTTGTTGCAGAGCGCACTGAACGCGCTAAGCGTCCAGTTGATAAGAAGCCAGATTTTAAGAAGTCTGAATACAAGAAAAAAGAGTACGTCAAGCCTGAAAATAAAAAGCCTGAGTACGAAAAGAAAGAGTTTAAGAAAACCGATTATAAGAAATCAGATACCCGTCCAACTAATCGCCGCGATGCTGCAGTAGCTAAATTTTCGCGAACCGATGATGGTCGCCCTAATTTCATTCCGCGTAAAGTAGAAAAATTTGATCCAACTCGTCCGAAGAAGCGTTCTGAAGCACCTGATACTCGTGCAGCTAACTTCCGTGCAGAGCGCCCAGTCCGCGATCGCCGCAATGATTCACCGGCATATGCCCGTGATGATTTCAAGCATTCATCAAAGACTCACACCAATGCCGCTGTCGATTTCGGTGCAGATGATAATTACATCTCAACTAATTTAGCCGATGCAAACTTGATTGATGCAACTCCATTAACTGAAATCACAACGACTTTCAGCGACTTAGGAATTGCAGCACCGCTTGTTAACGCCCTTGCTAAGCAGGGAATCATGCATCCATTCCCAATCCAAATTGCAACGTTGCCAGACGCACTAGCCGGCCACGATATTTTGGGTCGCGGACAGACTGGTTCAGGTAAGACGCTTGCCTTTGGTTTAGCGCTACTTAATAACTTAAATGGCCGCGTTGCTAAGCCACATAAGCCACTTGCGCTCGTACTTACGCCTACGCGTGAACTAGCCCAGCAGATCGATGAAGTTTTAATGCCTCTAGCTCGCTCAATTGGTCATGAATCAGTTGTTGTTGCCGGTGGAATGTCATATGCAAAGCAGATCACTGCAATGCGCCGCGGAACAGCAATCTTGGTTGCAACTCCTGGCCGTTTAATTGACTTGCTTAATAAGGGCGAAGTTCAACTAGATCAGTTAGAGATAACGGTTCTAGATGAGGCCGATCAAATGGCAGACATGGGCTTCTTGCCGGTTGTTAAAGAGATTTTAGATCAAGCCAAGCTCGATGGACAACGTCTGTTGTTCTCAGCAACTCTTGACCGTGGTGTTGATTCATTAGTTCGTCAATACTTGAAGAACCCTAAGACTCACTCACTACAAAATGACCGTGCATCAGTTTCAACGATGGAGCACTTCGTTCTGGTTATGAATCCAGGCGATAAAGATGACATTACAAATCAAATCGCTGCCCGTAATGGTAAGACGATTATGTTTGTTAAGACTCAGCGTGGTGCCGATCGTTTAGCTGACAAGCTCGCTCACGCTGGTGTTGCAGTTGGCGCTCTACATGGTGGAAAATCACAAGCAGTGCGTACTCGCACACTCGCATTATTCAAAGAGTCAGCTAACGCTGCTCTCGTTGCAACAGATGTTGCTGCACGCGGAATTCACGTTGATGGAATCTCTTTAGTTGTTCACGTTGATGCACCAACAGATCATAAGGATTATCTTCACCGTGCAGGTCGTACTGCACGTGCAGGTGAGGCCGGAACTGTTGTAACAATCGCAACGACCAAGCAGCAAAAATCCATCGGTGGTTTAACATCTCGCGCAGGAGTAACTCCAAAGTTTGTTGGTGTAACTCCATTGAGCACTGAACTTATGAAGATTACTGGCGCACAGGAGCCATCAGGTGTTCCATACATCGTGCCAATCGTTGAAAAGTCAGTACGCAGCGGTGGCAATAAGCGCCCGCGTCCTAACTCAAGTCAGCGTCGCCGCCGCCCTCACTAAACATCAGGGGTCGGGGATTAACGCATAATCCCTGTGTGGCCTAAGGAATAACGCCCTGGTTGGGGCCAAATGGTTAAACCATGAGGCTCTTTACCAACTTTAATTCGTGTTACGAATGTTCCTTTTTCTATATTAAAAACATAGACCTCATTGTTGTAGCGACCAGAGACCCAAAAGAATTTTCCATCGGCAGAAATATTTCCCATATCGGGACTTCCTCCACCTGGGATCAACCACTTAGCGATTAACTTATTATCGCTAAAGCGTAAGACTGAGACCGAGCCCTCTTCGCGATTAGTAATCAAAAGAGTCTTGGCATCTCTAGTTACATAGAGACCATGAGTTCCATGTCCGGTTTTTAGGAAAGTAAATTTTCCGAACTGATCAGCCGGCATAATCCAAACACCATTGGATGCCATATCTGCAATGTAGAAAGTCTTTCCATCCGGAGAGATTTTTATATCTTGCGGCATTGGAGGCATGACATTTTTCTGAGGTAGTAGAGCTTTACCAATTATTGCCATCTTCGCTGTATCAATTTTGAGAATCATTCCACTGAATTCGCATGTTGCCACGAAGAAATTCCCGTCGGCACTCCAGTCTGCGTGATTGACGCCTTTGCAAGGAACTTTTACTATTTTTTTAATTACCATTGTGTGTGGATCGCGAAATACGATCTCTTTATCGGCTTCGGCCATGACAATCGCATATTTGCCATTAGGTGTGAAATATAAGTTATAAGGATCATGGACATAAATATCTTTGCCTGCAGTGACAGTCATCGGGTTTATGGGCGTTAAGTAGTTGCCCTTATTGTCATTGACCCACAGGGTCTTTAAGTCCCATGAAGGCACAACGTGCTGCGGCCCGCTGCGTGTTTTAATAGTTTTTACTATTTTGTAGGTCTTTGGATCTATCACGGTCACGCTTGAAGATTGAAGATTGGGAACATAAACCCGCTCAGGCATGTTCTTTACAACATCGCTTAAATTATTAGCTGCATTTGCGGCATAGATATTATTTGGATCTAAAACTGGCGGCATTCCGCTTAAAGGTGCAGCGAAAGCTGAATTCGGCAACGTGAAAGAAAGTACGAGCGCGAGAACTGCTAAGCGCTTCATCACGCCTTCAAAAGTTCAGTTAGGGTCACTGGCGTAAGGCCTTTAGCGTGTAGTTTTGCTAGCAATGTTGGCATCGCATCCAAAGTTACTTTATGGCCAAGGTGCATACTAATAATCGAACCGTTTTTTACATTGTTCATGACATTGTTAATAACACTTGCCTTACTTGGATTTAGATAATCTTTAGAATCAACATCGTATGAGATACATGGCCCATAACCGAATTTAATCGCTGCGGCACGAATTATTGGAGTTGAGAACTGAGTACCTGAGGGGCGAAACCAGGCACCGTGATTTCCAATAAGTTTAGTTAATTCGGCGGCACATTTAGAGATTTCAGAGTCAACTCTTTTCGCCGAAATTGTCTTCATCTGAGTGTGTGTCATGGTGTGATTTCCAAGATCATGGCCTTCAGCGATAATTCGTGAGGCAATTGCTGGATCGGCTACTAGCCACGTTCCAACGGCGAAGATAGAGACTTTAACGCCGCTTGCTTTGAACAGTTTAAGTAACGGATCTGCAAAATCTGGAGCCCCAGCGCCATGAAATGTCAGCGCCACTTTGGCAACGCTTCGAGAGCCGTGGCTAATATCTGTTGTCGCGGCTTCTGCCAAAGGAGTCTGACCTA
>JBAXFS010000033.1:0-14392 GCA_037139795.1 Actinomycetes bacterium | reverse complement strand
GCCCGTGTCACCTTTTACTCCATTAGTACCTGCTGCTCCCGGTGCGCCTGCAACACCATCAGTACCTGCAGTTCCTGGATCACCTTTTGCGCCTGGACTTCCCGCTGCTCCGGATGCACCAGCTGAACCTGCAGGACCAGTTGCTCCTGCTGCACCAGCGGCTCCTGCTGCGCCTGTGTCACCTTTTACTCCAACGATTCCAGTTGCACCAGTTGCACCAGTTAAACCAGTTCCACCGGAAGGGCCAATTGCACCTGCTGGACCACTTGCACCAGTTAATCCAGTGGCACCAGTAGTTCCGGTTGCACCAACAGCTCCTGTTAATCCAGTTGCACCAGTAGCACCCTTTGCTCCATCAGCGCCAGTTAAACCTTGTGGGCCTCGATCACCTTTAACTCCATCTACACCAGCAGTTGGAATAACTATGTCCTTTGTATCGGCTATTCGAAGTGAGGTTGCGAGCTTCCATACGCCTTTTGTTTTTGGTCCATATAGATTTGCGTTTTTAATATCAATATAGAAATCGCCATCAATCCCAATGCTCTTCACCGGAACTCCACTCCCGCTAAGGATTGTGTTAGGAATAACCGTTGCTGCGCGTCCTACTTTTTTTATGATGACGGATGTTTTGGCCGCAGCGAAGGCGCTTTGTGAAGTTATTAAAGTAAGAGCAAGTGATAGAGCGATGGCGTTTCCACGACGGTTCATGAGAAATTTCCTTATCTAGATGGCTGAGAAAGAACTGAGTTCATTGTGGAGTAGGCGACTATGCCTAGAAATAAGGAGTTCCTAAGGGGGAATTACGCTCAATTGGCGGGTATACCCAGTAGTGGGTCCTGATATTCACATGGAGTTTTATGCATGGATTATTAACATTTTCAGCATAGAAGAGTTAATTACAGGTAGTCGATGACGAGGGGTCACTGGCAGTAAAGCTAGAAGAAAGGAAGACATGAAAATGTCATCTAACAAGAAAATAGCAGCCGTTGTATTAACAACAGTTGCGCTTTCAATTGGCACAGTTGGTGTTGCAAATGCATCACAAGCTAAGTCAAAATTAGTATCAGTTCGAACTACGTCAACCAAAACATCTATCAATGCAGTTGGAAACCCAATGGCAGGACCGATGATGGGTGGACAAGAGGCTGAGTTCAAGACTGTTCTTGCAGCTCTTGTAACTAAAGGAACTATTACTCAGGCACAATCAGATGCAATCACTGCAGCTCTAACTGCAGCACATGCAACTGAAGTCGCAACTCATGGGGCTGATCAAGCAGCTAATTCCGCAGAGCGCACAGCGCATGAGGCGCTAATCGCTTCGACGATAGGTATTGATGCCGCAACTATTAAGACACGTCTTGCAGCAGGAGAATCACTTGGTGCAATTGCGGGTGCAAAGAAAGCAACTCTCATTACTGTTCTAGTTGCTGATGTATCGAAGAATATTGATGCAGCTGTTACTGCAGGCAAGATCACTGCCGCCCAAGCAACAACTTTAAAAGCAGGCCTAACTGCACAAGTTACTGCTGCAGTTGATGAAGTAGGTGGCCCAAGAGGTCGTGGAATGGGTATGGGTGGCCATGGCGGTCGCGGTATGGGAATGAATCACTAAGTTCTAACTACATACGTAATGTATGTAGCCTCCTAAGGGGTATAAACCCGCCACGTGAAGAAGCGCGTGGCGGGTTTTTCTTTGCCAAATTCACACAGTGTTGGTGGGTATGCCCTGCACATTATCAAGTGTTATCGATATTCACACGGAGTTCTATGAATGAACTATTAATACCCTAAAAGTCAGGGTGTTTATTACGAGTAGTCGATGACACGGGTCACTGGCAGCACTATTAAATGAAAGGCGGCATGTAAATGTCATCTAAGAAGAAAATTGCCGTAGTTGTATTAACAACTGTTGCACTTTCAATGGGCACGGTAGGTGTTGCAAATGCCTCACCAGCTAAATCAAAATTTCTTTCTATTCGAACCACAACGACCTCACGGACAGTAAATGCAGTTGCTAACCCAATGGCAGCGCCTGCAGCCCAAAGCCAAGATGCAGAGTTAAAATCAGTTCTTGCAGCTCTTGTCACTAGCAAGACTCTTACCCAGGCACAAGCCGATGCAATTCTCGCTGCCTTGGTTGCAGCTCGTGCAGCTAAGCCTGCAACTCATGAAGTTGATGATGACGCGGATCATAATGCTAAGCCAATATTGAATATAACTTTGATCGCTTCAACTCTTGGAGTTGATACGGCAACGGTTACCACGGGAATTGCTGCTGGTAAATCACTTGCAACAATCGCTGGTGCAAAGAGAGCGGCTCTCATCGCTGCACTTGTTGCCGATGCAACAAAGAACATTGATGCATCGGTTACTGCAGGCAAGACGACTCCAGCCCAAGCAGTGACACAAAAAGCAGCTCTACTTGCACAGATAACTGCTCAAGTGGATGCAGTACCTGGCGTAAAGGCGCCAGTAAAGCCTCCTAAGGCACCGGAGCATGAGGATAAAAGTAAGGGAAAGAAGCATTAATTCCTGGCTACATATCTGAAGTATGTAGCTACCCCAAGGGGTAAAACCCGCCACGTGAAGAAGCGCGTGGCGGGTTTTTCTTTATCTATTGATTGCTAATGACACAATGCACCTATGAGAATCCACATCGGCAGTGACCATGCAGGACTTGAACTAAAGAGTGCACTCGTCGAGTATTTAGAGTCAGAGGGCCATGCCGTTATCGATCACGGGCCACATGAATTTGACGCCCTCGATGATTATCCAGATTTCTGTATTCCAGCAGCGGTTGCAACGGTTGCTGACAACGGTTCGCTTGGAATTGTTTTAGGCGGCTCTGGAAATGGCGAGCAGATTGCGGCAAACAAAGTTAAAGGTGTTCGCGCAGCACTTGCTTGGAGCGTTGAGACCGCCAAGTTAGCTAAAGAGCACAACAATGCAAATGTGGTTGGAATCGGTGGGCGCATGCATTCGATCGAAGAGTGCAAGGCGATTATCGATGCCTTTATTCAGACGCCGTTTTCAAATGACGAGCGTCATATACGACGCATAAATAAGATCAGTCTTTACGAAAATAAAGCAGGTCAGTAACTCGGTGATCTTTATCGATCCCCTGACCTTCAAAACGTGTTACTGGTCGCCAATCGGGTTTATCGATTACTCCCCCGCTAAATTGTGTTGACGTACTAAATACGATCTGCATTGCTTCGGCATAGGGATACCAATCAGTTGCTAAATGAAAATAACCACCGAGCTTTAACTTCGATGCAATAAGTTCTAGGAAGGCTGGAGTAACGATTCGGCGTTTATGATGTTTAGTCTTTGGCCATGGATCTGGGAAATACAGATGCACCCCATCCAAACTCTGGTCGTGAATCATGTAGGGCAGAACAACATGAGCATCGTCTTCAATAACTTTGATATTAGTTATACCCTGCTCTTGAATTCGCGAGAGTAATTTTCCGATTCCAGGAGGGTGAAGATCTACGGCTAGATAGCCATTGTGAGGTGATTGGGCGGCCATGATTGCAGTCGCCTCACCCATGCCAAAGCCAATCTCCATAATGATTTTTTGAGAGGTTGGAAATATCTCCCCTAGCTCTAACTTCTTATTTTCGACTGGAATTCCATGAATCTCTTGAAGTAAACTTTTTGCAGCCCTCTGCGCTTCAGTAATTCGAGTACCTCGAATGCTGTAGCTGCGAATCGAGGGGCGTTCCATGGGGTAAGAATGTCATGGTTGGATTGATACCTACAAAAGGGAGTTTTACCGTGCCAGGAATAAATATTTCACGCATCGAAGCCAAAGAGCGCGCAGACCACTTAACCGTCTCTGGATATGACGTCACTCTCGATGTCACAACCGGTTCTGAAACCTTCTACGCCAAGTCTGAGGTTACTTTTTCTTGTAATGCGCCTGGCTATTCGACCTTTATCGATGCATGTGGCCAGCGCGTAATATCGGCAACCCTTAACGGCGCTCCAGTAGATACGACGAACTTTGATGGAGAATCAATCTTCCTGACTAACTTAGCGGCTGAAAATCACTTAGTGATTGAAATTGAGGCAATCTATTCAAAATCTGGAGAAGGTCTACAGCGCTCGGTTGATCCATCCGATGGTGAAATTTATTTATACTCACAAGGCGAGACTGCCGATATCCGCCGCATGTTCCCCTGTTTTGATCAGCCTTCACTAAAAGCAACTCTTGCCTTAACCGTTACGACACCTAGCCACTGGGAGGCGATCTCTAATAATCCAGTTGCATCAAAGGAGAGCGTTGGCGATAAGACAGTGTGGAAATTTTCAACCACTCCACGAATTTCAACCTACTTAGCCGCCCTTATCGCAGGTCCATATTCGCATGTACACGATGTATATAAAGGCCAAAAAGAGGTTCCTCTTGGATTCTATTGCCGTAAATCAATGGCGCAGTATTTAGATTCCGAGGATATCTTCTTGCTCACTAAGCAGGGCTTTGAATACTTTGAAAAAACATTTGGCCTTGCCTATCCATTTGATAAGTACGATCAAATCGCCGTCGTTGACTTCAATGCTGGTGCGATGGAAAATGCTGGCGCAGTTACTTTTCGCGAAGATCTCGTAGTTTTCCGTAGCCACATGCCTGAAAAAATGTATATGTGGCGCGCCAATGTAATCCTGCATGAGATGGCACACATGTGGTTTGGAGATCTAGTCACAATGTCGTGGTGGGATGATTTATGGCTCAACGAATCCTTTGCTGAATTCATCTCATACCTTGCTCTAGCCGAAGGCACACGCTTTAAAGGCGGTTGGGCGAGCTTTAATAGTGAGCGAAAGAATTGGGCATATCGCTACGATCAACTACCTTCCACTCACCCAATCGTTACCGACATGGTGGATATCGAAGCAGTGAAGGCTAACTTTGATGGAATCACTTACGCCAAGGGTGCATCGGTTTTACAACAGTTGTTATTCCACGTCGGCCGTGAAAACTTTATTTCAGCTTTGCAGAAATACTTCGCTAAACATGCATGGGCCAACACAACCTTGAAAGATCTCATCGATGAGTTAGAAGCTACAAGTGGAAAATCATTGGATACTTGGGCGGCGACATGGTTACAAACTGCAGGAGTGAATACGCTAAGCCCAGAGCTTGAATTCGATGGGGATACTTATGCATCAGTTGCAATAAAGCAGATTGCTCCTGCAATACCAGCCGGCTCCAGAGAACTGCGCCCACATCGATTAGCTATTGGCCTCTACGACGTCGATGGTGAAACTATAAAGCGTCGTACGTCGGTTGAGTTGGATGTAGCTGGGGAACTTACAGTGGTTCCAGAGTTTGCCGGTCAAAAGGTCGCGGACCTTTTGCTCATCAACGATCGCGATCTTTCATACGCGAAAATTCGCTTTGATTCACGCTCACTGACAACGCTGAAAACTCACCTCGGTAAAATCTCTGATCCATTGACCCGCGCTCTATGTTGGGCAGCGGTTTGGGATATGCACCGCGATGGTGAAATCTCCTCAAGTGATTTCTTAGATATCGCATTTGCTGGCCTGCCTGGCGAAAGCGATGACGCCGTTGTAAATATTACGCTCTCACAGATGTACACATCGGTTGAGGCGTACACAACGGATGCAGCTCGCAGTGAGATGCGCTTGAAAATTGCTAACGGGTTAGATGCTCTAACTAACAGTGCAGCTCCTGGAAGCGATCTACAGATGTTGTACGCGCGTGCCTTTGCCCAAAATGCAATCACTCCACAACATACCCAAGCAGTCCGCGGACTGCTCAATGGCTCGGCACCCGGCCTTATCGTCGATGCCGATTTGCGCTGGTTCTTCATCATCGCACTATCAGAGCGCGATGCGTTTAGTAAGGCCGAACTCGATGCCGAACTGACTAGCGACAACACCACTAGCGGAAACTGCTTCTATGAAACTTCAATTGCAGCGGCGCCAACGGCTGCGGCCAAGGATTATGCCTGGAATAAAATCATCAATGAGGATATCCAGACATCCGTAAGGTCTGCCCTCGTTGCAGGTTTCCAGCGTCCAATTCAGCGTGAATTATTAACTAATTACGTAGACCGCTACTTTGATTCAATTATTTCGGTATGGGAATCTAAGTCATATGAAGGTGCGAGCAAAATTGTCTCTGGTCTCTATCCAGCCTGGGTTGTCTCGCAATCAACAATTGATAAGACAACTACTTGGTTAGATACAACGGGTAAAAATTCGCCGGCAGTACTTCGCAAGCTAGTTATTGATGCCAGTGATGGATTGGTTCGTGCCTTGACAGTTCAAGGCGCAAGTAATTAATCGATAGATGTAATTGGTGATTGCTTCTTCGCTTTACGAGGAGCCGATCCAACCCACGATAAAAGGGCAATGACTGCAAACATTGCTACTGGAATTGCTATAAAAGTGATGACGGTTTGGATTGCGCTAAGGCCTTGACCTGCGACTGTGCCGTCTTCAACGGCGCTCATAAGTAAATGCATGGTGCTGAGTGTAATTTACTTATGCAGTCGCTGCTGCCACACCGAATGGTTGCAAATACTGCAACCAACGTTCATCGGTTCGACCCGTTCCAAGGATTCTCCACGCAGCTCCTACAGGCTCGCGCGGCAACTGGCGCAGACGCCAACCAATCTCCTTAAGGTGTCTGTCTGCCTTTAAGTGATTGCACTTGTGGCAGGCAGAGACAACATTTTCCCAAATGTGAGCACCGCCACGACTGCGCGGTATGACATGGTCGATAGATGTTGCAGGTGCGGTGCAGTAAACGCACTTTCCACCATCGCGGGCAAAGATTGCCCGGCGAGATAGTGGCACAGCATGTCGATATGGAATTCGAACAAATTTATTGAGGCGAATTACCGATGGTAAATCCATTTGCCCGCCAGAGAAATGCACAACATCGCCCGACTCTTCAATCATTGTGGCCCGTTGATTTAAAACAAGAATCAGGGCGCGCCGCTCTGTTATGACACCCAGAGGTTCATAGGTGGCATTGAGAACTAGTGTGCGCGACATAAATCGCTCCCGATCTGGCGCATGGCCTGCGCCGATTGGTTTATCTTGCACTAAAAACCGCCTCTTTCCGGTATTTCCTAGGGGTATTTAGGTAAAAATTTGGCTACAGTCATAGTCCTATGAGCCATTCAGCGCAAAATTTCATCGATTGGGTAAGCGGCACGCCCCTGCGTATATTTTTCATCCTCCTCACAGCAATCCTCACGCAAAGCTTTGGCACCCGCGCAATTTCAAGAGCCATGAACCGCTTGGCAACGGCCGACTTAGTCCCGGGTCCTCGAAATATTGTTGCCCGGCAAAAAGAACGCGCCCGCACAATCGGTGGAGTTCTTGCAGCAACACTCAAGGCGTTAATTTGGATTATTGCAACTGGAATGGTGCTCGGTGAGTTTGGTTTTAATTTAGGACCACTGATTGCATCGGCTGGAATTTTAGGAGTTGCCCTTGGTCTTGGTGCACAAACACTGGTGCGCGATATTTTATCTGGAATATTTATGTTGGTAGAAGATCAGTACGGCGTTGGTGATGAAGTTAATGTTTTAGAAACCCAAGGCGTTGTAGAAAAAGTGGGCCTGCGCGTTACGACCGTGCGAGGCAAAGATGGAACGCTTTGGTATTTGCGAAACGGTGAAATTCTAAAAGTTGGAAATCAATCTCAATCTGGTTGATTGACCATAGAGTCGGCAGCCATCTCTAAATAGCTCCACAATTGCGCACGCAACGTCGGATCCATTTCAATTCCATCAACTACAACGTGCATTGAATTGAGCCATGCATCACGGGCAGCTGAATTAATATGAAAACCCGCATGGCGCATACGCAAACGCGGGTGACCGCGGTTTTCTTGATACGTGGTTGGTCCACCCCAATACTGTTCCAAGAACTGTTGCAGTCGCAGCGCCGCACCCTTTAAATCACTTTCGGGATACATGGGCCGCAAAATTGGATCAGTTGCAACGTGAGCATAGAACTGTGAAACCAAGTCGGCAAAGAACTTTTCTCCGCCAACTTCTTCGTAAAAACTGCTCATACCGTAAGGCTAGCGGTGTCTTTGCCTTTAGCAATCTGCAGGACGAAATAACTTGTAATGAGGCAGAGGGCACCACTCACATAAAAGGCAGCGGCATAATCGCCAAATTTCACACGCACAATTGCTGCACCGAGGGCGGCAATCGATCCACCAATTTGATGCGATGCAAATACCCAGCCATAGATTACAGTTCCGCGATCTGGACCTAGGATCGTGCGACATAACATCACCGTTGGTGGAACTGTTGCTACCCAATCGAGCCCATAGAAGATAATGAAAACTAGAGTTGAAGGATGCATCGTAGAAAATAGAATCGAAGGCAACATAAATAACGACAGGCCTCGAAGACCGTAATAAAAGAATAAGAGTTTGCGCGGATCATATTTATCAGTTAACCAACCTGAGAACAAAGTTCCAATGACATCAAAGACGCCGACAAGAGCCAGCAGACTTGCCGCCATTACTTGACCCATTCCATGGTCATGGGCTGCGGGAATGAAGTGCGTACCAATTAATCCGCTTGTAGATAAGCCACACACAAAAAATGATCCAGTTAAATACCAAAAGTCTTTATGCGCACTTGCCTCTTTCAAAGAGACTAAGGCTAATTTTGCGGCATTCATTCCCGAATGTACTGGTGGCTTCCAGTCATCGGGCGCCCCGTACGGTAACAATCCAAGGTCGGCAGGTTTTTCCCGAAGGAAAAAATAAATCAATGGAACCATGAGTAGTGATGCGCTACCAATTGTTATGCCAATTGATTTCCAACCGTGCAATTCTGATAAACGAGAGAGCCCCGGAAGGAAAATTAACTGCCCGGCTGCTCCCGCTGCGGTCAAACCGCCAATTACGATTCCGCGACGCTTAACGAACCAACGGTTAGCAACAGTTGCAGCAAACACCAATGCCATTGAACCTGTGCCAACGCCAACGATGACACCCCACGTTGCAACTAATTGCCAAGGCGCATGAATGAGCGTAGTTAGAAAAGCGCCTGTACTTACTGTTGTAAGCGCACCCATAACGACTTTACGGACAGTGAAGCGTTCCATTAAAGCTGCAGCAAAGGGGGCGGTAAGCCCGTACAACAAAACGTTGACGGAGATGGCCATCGATATCTGCTCGCGATTCCAACCGAAGGCATCTTCAAGGGGAACAATGAGAACTGATGGGGCCGATCGAAAGCCTGCAGTTGCAACGAGAGTGAAAAAAGTAACAATCGCAGCGATCCACGCTGGGTGGATCTTTGACTTACTGGACTGCACGTAACACCTTCATTGATTTAAAGCCAAGTACCAAAACTGGTATGGCGGCAAATAAGCAGAGCCACCCGTAAGTTAAAGTTCCAATAATTACGCCAGCAAGTGCACCGCCGCCTGCTCCTGCTAAGTTCATTACTAAATCGCTGGCACCCTGGGATGCGGGTCGCATTTCAACAGAAACGGATTCGGAAAGATAAGCCGAGCCCGCAATGAGTGTGCATGACCAACCCAAACCAAGTAGGAACAGACCAACGCCGAGTTGAATAGCGTTATCTGCTGCGGCAGTACCGGCGACGATCGTGGATAAAAGAAGTATTACCAATCCAATTTGGATAACACGCACACGGCCCAAACGATCGCTAAGAGCGCCAACGATTGGAGAAAAGGCGTACATGCCCAATACGTGCACGCTAATAACAAAACCAATGATGCGCAAAGACACATCTACATGTTTCATATGAATAGGCGTCATAACCATGACGGAGACCATTGCAACATGGCCAATGGCAATTGCAGAGATTGCAAAGAGCGCATTAGGGTTAGAGCGAATATGCGAGAGCGCAGCTTTAGTTGATCCCTTATGTTGCACAACCTGAGCCTGCTTTTCAGCGGTTAAATATGGATCAGGTCGCAAGAATATCTGGACGACGATAGTTGCAAATAAAAGTGTTGTAGCTGAAACTAAATATGGCCCAACTAACCGTGGCAGATTAAAGTGCTCAGCTAAATTACCGGATGGATCCATTAAATTCGGTCCAGCTACGGCACCAATAGTTGAGCCCCACACTACAAATGAGAGTTGTTTAGCGCGGGTCTGGCTTGTTGCTAAATCGATAGCGGCAAAGCGGGCTTGATAACCCGCGGCCGAAGCTGCGCCAACAAGAAAAGTTCCGAGCAACATGAAAAATAAATTACGGTGCGCTCCGCCCGCAATTGCAAAAATTGATCCAATTACGCCCGAGATGTAACCAACCGATAAAGCTAGTCGGCGACCTCCGTGCGCAGTTAAACGCGCTAATGGAAGTGCAAGGGCCGCAGCACCTAAAACAGCGCTCGTTTGTGCCAGGCCAGCCAGAGTTTCAGAGTCGGTAATCGATGAGACTAAGAGTGATCCGGCCGCAACAGTTCCAGCAACACCAACGCCATTTAATATTTGCGCACCAGCTAAAGTGCGAACGACGCGTTGCTGAAGTTTGGTATTTGGCATTAGTGCGTCAGCCTTAACCATACTGCAGTATCTGTTGGCAATTTGTGCCCATGAACGGCGCCACTTGCAACCAGAACTTGTGAGTTAACGGGAAGTGAAATCTCTTTTCCAAAGTTGATATAGCAAGCAAAATCTCCAGCCCGCTCGAAGGCAACTACATCTGCACCAGCTTCAACCCATTCCATCTCGCCATCGCCAAGGCCTTGTTCTGCTTTACGAATTGCTAAGGCCTCGCGATACATAGTTAACGTTGAACTATCAACGCCATCTTGTGAATCAACTGAAAACTTGCCCCACCAAGGAGATTGTGGCAACCAAGCCGCATCAGGTGTTAGTGAATCATCGTTTGAAAAACCAAATGCACCAGCAGGATTACTTGACCATGGCAAAGGCACACGACAGCCATCACGACCGCGATCCATGTGTCCACTCATTTTCCAGCGTGGATCGGTAAGACGTGATTCTGGAATATCGCGTACCTCGGGCAACGCTAACTCTTCGCCCTGATACATATATGCCCCGCCTGGCAGCGCTAACATCATGAGAGCTGCGCTTCGTGCACGCAAAGTTCCGCGCTCAATATTAAACTTTGCAGGGTCGCCTTGGCGCGAGAGCGTTGTATCTCCGTGATTTGTAAGTCCCAAATCTAAACGATCCACAGAACGCACAACATCGTGATTATTAAATACCCACGATGTAGGTGCGCCAACTTCAGCTAAAGCCTCAATCGAGTGATTAATCTTTTTCTTAATTTCTTTGGCTTTCCAATGTGTGGTCAACATTTCAAAGTTAAAGGAGTTCTGCAACTCATCAGGACGCACGTATCGTGCGATGCGAGATGCTGGACTTACCCAAGCCTCTGCGACAGCCATGCGATCTCCGGGGTATGAGTCAAAGATTTTTCGCCATGAGCGATAAATATCGTGGACACCTTCTTGATCCCAGAAAGGTTTGTGTTCAGTGCCGAGCATCTCGGCCGCTGGATCAGTTCTAATATCGGGTAGACCCGCCTCTTTAAACATTCCATGTGCAACATCGATTCTGAAACCATCGACGCCACGATCTAACCAAAACTTTAAGACATCCTCTAAATGCGAAACAACTTCAGGGTTCTCCCAGTTCAAATCTGGTTGTTCTATCGCAAATAAATGTAGGTACCACTGGCCCAATTTTCCGTTCGCCTCTGTTACGCGATGCCATGCCGGGCCACCAAAAACGGCCTCCCAGTTATTTGGTGGCAAGTCGCCATTAGGGCCTTTGCCATCTCGAAACATATAGCGATTGCGTTCAATCGAACCCGGAGCCGCCTTTAACGCCGCCTGAAACCACTTGTGATCACTCGATGTGTGGTTAGGGACGATATCGATAATAAATTTAATTCCAAATTCGTGCGTCTCTTTAATTAGGACTTCGGCCTCAGCCAAAGTTCCATAATCTGGTTCGATGTCCATGTAATCGGCGACGTCATAGCCGTGATCAATTTGAGGCGATGGATACCACGGTGTAATCCAGATTGCATCGATGCCAAGCTTTTTTAAATATGGCAGACGTGAACGTATGCCTTCTACATCTCCGATGCCATCGCCATTGGAATCGGCAAATGAACGGATATAGATTTGGTATGTAACGGCGTCTCGCCACCATGGGCGCTCGGCGCGCGATGCAAGTCGTGACACTTTTACTCCGTTTCTAGATATTTATTTAATGTTTCGAGCTGGTCTGCAGAGAGCGGGCGTGAACTCTTCGTATCATCGGTAACACAAACTTGAACGGATTTAATCAAGGCGCAGAGAACTCCCTCATGTGAAATCTCATAAACCAATTTGAATGAGGATGTGCCAATAGTTTCAACCCACATAGTTACATCAACAAAAACATTTCCTAAAGCAATTGGTGCCTTGTAATCGGCCTCAATACGCGCAACTACCATACTAAAGATGCCGAACATTGCGAATCGCGCCTCTTGTGCAAAAGTTAAATAGTTCGCGTGGTTGACATGGCCCATCGCATCTAAATCATCCCAGCGCACATACTGCTTATTCGTAAACTTCATTTAGCGGGTCAACTTTCTATAGGTAACACGATGAGGACGCGCGGCATCAGCGCCTAAACGCTGAATCTTGTTTTCTTCATAAGATTCGAAGTTGCCCTCAAACCAGAACCACTTTGAATCACCTTCATAGGCCAAAATGTGCGTTGCAACGCGGTCAAGAAACCATCGATCGTGAGAGATCACAACGGCGCAGCCGGGAAATTCAAGCAATGCATTCTCAAGAGATCCTAGAGTTTCAACATCTAAATCATTCGTTGGCTCATCGAGAAGCAATAAATTTCCACCTTGCTTAAGCGTCAACGCTAAGTTCAAACGGTTGCGCTCCCCGCCGGATAAAATTCCCGCAGGCTTTTGTTGATCGGGACCTTTAAAACCAAAGCAGGATACGTAAGCCCGAGATGGCATCTCAACCATTCCGACTTTAATGAAATCAAGGCCATCTGAGACAACTTCCCAGAGAGTTTTCTTAGGGTCGATGCCGCCACGGGACTGATCCACATAGGAAATCTTGACGGTCTCGCCAATTTTCACGCTTCCGGTATCAGGTGTTTCCATCCCCATAATTGTCTTGAACAGCGTTGTCTTACCAGCACCGTTAGGTCCGATAACTCCAACGATTCCGTTGCGGGGCAAAGTAAATGAGAGATCATCGATGAGTACGCGATCGCCAAAGCCCTTAGTTAAATGATCGACTTCGATAACAACATTTCCAAGACGCGGACCTGGTGGAATTTGAATCTCTTCAAAGTCCAACTTACGCATCTTGTCGGCCTCAGCCGCCATCTCCTCATAGCGTGCAAGACGGGCCTTAGATTTAACTTGGCGGCCCTTTGCATTTTGACGAACCCATTCGAGCTCTTCAGTTAAACGCTTTGCGCGCTTGGCATCTTTCTGGCCTTCAACCTTTAAACGCGCAGACTTTGTCTCCAAATACGTTGTGTAGTTACCTTCATATGGATAGGCACGTCCACGATCGAGTTCCAGAATCCACTGTGCAACGTTGTCCAAGAAATATCTATCGTGCGTAATCGCAACGACTGCGCCATGGTATTTATTTAAATGCTGCTCAAGCCATAAAACAGATTCAGCATCTAAGTGGTTCGTTGGCTCATCAAGGAGTAATAAATCTGGGGCCTGAAGAAGTAATTTACAGAGTGCAACGCGGCGCTTTTCTCCGCCCGATAAAACAGATACATCGGCATCAGGTGGTGGGCAGCGCAAGGCATCCATCGCCTGTTCAAGTTGTGAATCAAGCTCCCATGCATTTCGGTGATCTAGCTTCTCTTGCAGATCTCCCATTTCAGCCAACAACTTGTCGTAGTCGGCATCGGGGTTACCTAATTCATCGCTGATCGCATTAAAGCGATCGAGCATCGCAACGGTTTCAGCAACGCCCTCTTTGACGTTATCAATAACATTCTTGCTCTCATTTAATACGGGCTCCTGCAACAAAATTCCAACCGTGTATCCAGGGCTCAAATAGGCCTCGCCATTAGATGGCTGCTGAAGGCCGGCCATGATCTGCAGAACTGTGGACTTACCAGCGCCATTGGGTCCGACTACGCCGATCTTGGCGCCGGGATAAAACATAATCGTGACGTCATCGAGAATTACTTTGTCACCATGCGCTTTACGCGCCTTTTTCATCGTATAAATGAACTCAGCCATGAGATGAAACCTTACCCTCATGTGTCGGTAGACTTCGCATCCTCGACCCTACAGGCGCCTGTAGCTCAGTCGGATAGAGCACCCGCCTTCTAAGCGGGTTGTCGCAGGTTCGATTCCTGCCAGGCGCGCATGGCCAA
>JBAXFS010000032.1:0-14444 GCA_037139795.1 Actinomycetes bacterium | reverse complement strand
GGATTGGCTCTGCTTATTTCTTCACATCTTCGACAACTTTTGCTAACCCTGCCGTGACCTTCGCGCGCGCTTTCAGCGATACATTTACGGGTATCAAGATGTCTTCAGTACCTGGATTTGTTATTGCCGAACTAGTTGGCGCAGTAATCGGACTTGGCATAGCCAAGGCATTGAGTAGTGAGCGCTAAAGCTTCAGTTCTTTTTGTTTGTGTTCATAATGCCGGTCGCTCTCAAATGGCGGCCGGCTTTATGCATCACCTAAGCAAAGTGCGAGTTGAGGCTTTACTTTCCGAATTTATTTAGGCTCAATAAACTCCTTTTAGAGTGGCAACCCTCGTATTTTCCCGTGAAATTTTGGCGCCATAGCCTAACGTTTAACCAGATAAGCAAGGGGTCTTGCTTAAACGGAGGGAAAACAAATGACTGGCTGGATTGCAGATTTCATGAACCATCCTGCAACGTATTTAAAATCAGGATGGTTTCAAATTTCAGTAACTAATCTCGTAGTAATTTTACTAATGCTTACTATTTTCGCTTGTGCGGTACTCATTCCATTTCCAAAAGATAAGCATGGAGACGACAAATGAGCGAAATGTGGACAGCAAAACTGCGCAATAAATGGCAGAAAGAACTTCCTATTGAGAAACTTCTCCCCGATGATCAGCCAGCATATGTTGCATCATGGATCTATGTTTTTGGTGTGTTAACCCTTGCGGCGTTAGCGATGATTATTTTCTCCGGAATCATTTTGGCCTTTCAAGGCCCGGCTTGGTATCACACATCTCATGCCGGTAAATTTACAAACAGTCTTCACTTCTGGAGTGTTCAGTTGTTCTTTGTTTTCATGGTTATTCACCTCTGGGGTAAGTTTTGGATGGCAGCTTGGCGCGGAAAGCGCTTTGCCACATGGGCAACTGGGGCCGTGGCATTTATCGCATCCATTGCAACGGCATTTACTGGCTACTTAGTTCAGACTAACTTTGATTCACAATGGATCTCTTTTGAAGCTAAAGATGGCTTTAACTCCGTGGGAGTTGGTGCTTGGTTTACCGTTACAAACTTGGGCCAAATGCTACTTCTCCATGTCGCATTTCTACCCTTGATTTTAGGTGCCATCACCGTTGTGCATGTATTGATGGTACGAAAGCGCGGCGTTGTTCCGCCTATCGATGCGCAGCCTTCTACAGATAGTGAGGTAGGTCGATGAAAAGTAATAATGGAGCAAAACACGAATTTGATGCCGCCCCATGGAAAGGCCCAACTAAGCGCTACGACATCGTTAAAGAGGGATCAATCGCCCTCGTTTTCGTAGTTATTTTAACCATTGCACTTTCATTGCTTATGGGTTCACCCGATGAGCCACCGCTTACTTTTAAAGGCTGGGCGGTCAGCAATGCCGATAATTTCTACGCAACTGCCGTTCAAGAATTAGCTGGCACAAGTGGCACTGCAACATACGGTCCTCCATACAACAAGGCATCCGATGGTCTCAATATGGGCCCACTGTGGTTGCAAAAATGGGTAGGCGTTACTCGCCCGATTGATTCAGTCAATGACTTTGTGATCGCACCTCTTAGTACGCAAGTAATGTCAACGGAGATCGCAAGTGCGCTAGCAACATGGAACGCGGCATCTGCAACTGAAAGGCAAGGTTGGGCAAGCGCCTACGATGATGCAATTACCAAGGTAGAGGGAAAGTTAAGTGATGTACCAGCTGGGGCTTATGGTCCAGTACCGGCCCTTGCTAAAGGTCTCACCGATATGGCAAAAGCTGGCGCGTTAGATGCTGCACTACTTTCACAAGGCGGTTTCTTCCAAACTGATAATACAAAACAGATTCTCTTTTTTGGTGATGGAGCCTATTTAGATGACGCGGGTACTAAAGCTAACTTGCAGGGTGGCACATGGGGCATGATGAATGAGACTGGCCGCTATCCAGGTCAAGCTTGGTTGTGGCTCTACTCATTCTGGTATCAAATCCCTCCATTTAATAATGAAGAGTCAAAACCAATTGGCGCCAATGCCGATGCGTACATCATGGGGATTATGGGCCTTCTTTCATTGGGCTTGATTTTGATCCCAGTTATTCCTGGCATCAAATCTCTTCCAATGCGAGTTCCAATCCACCGTGGAATCTGGCGTCAATACTATGAAACACAAGGAATCAAGCGTCGTAAAAAGTAAGGCGCTACTTTGAGGCGGGCGAGGAGAAATCCTCGCCCGTTCTTGTTGTCACAACTAAATCGTTTGACCGCGCTCTAATTGATGTGGCCACTCAATTTTCACACCAAGTTTTTCAGCGGCATTTAAAGCCCATCGAGGGTTACGAATCATTGCTCTGGCAAGGAAAACAGCATCGGCCTCACCCGTTTCGATAATGTATTGGGCCTGTTCAGGCTCGGTGATTAAACCAACGGCCGCCGTCATAACTTTTGCCTCAGCGCGAATTGCAGAAGCAAATGGAACTTGGAAACCCGGGGTAGCTTTAATCGGTGCGTTGTGAACGTTGCCGCCAGTTGAAACATCGATTAGATCAACACCAAGGGCTTTGAGTTGAGTACACAATTCAATTGAATCAACTAAGTTCCAGCCATCATCAACCCAATCGGTTGCCGAGATTCGCACAAATAAGGGAGTACTCGCCGGAATAGCCGCACGAACTGCCATTGTGGTTTCAAGTAAGAATCGAACACGATTCTCAAAGCTTCCGCCATATTCATCGGTGCGTGTATTAGCAAGAGGAGAATAAAACTGGTGTAACAAGTAACCATGAGCGGCATGAATCTCGACAAGATCAAATCCAACTTCTACCGCTCGTTTGGCAGCTGCAGCAAAGTCGCGAGTAAGTTGATGGATCTCATCGACTGTTAAGGCGCGTGGTTCTGGATACCCGTGGAAAGCAATTGCCGATGATGAAACACTTTGCCAGCCCCCCTCTTCAGTACTAGCCATTCGGTGATCATCCCAAGGACGCATCGTCGATCCTTTACGACCGGCATGGGCTAATTGAACTCCCATTTTTACATTGAGTGAATGGGCAAAATCAATCATTGGTTTAAAAGCGTCAGCATGCTTATCGTCGTGAATTGTTGGACAAGCAATTGAGATTCGACCCTCTGGTACTACTCCAGTTGCCTCGACCATTATTAATCCAGGGGCACCTGTCGCAAAGGCGTTTAAGTGCGCACTGTGCCACTGACCGACTAAGCCATCAGTTGCTGAGTACTGGCACATAGGAGAGACCCATACGCGATTTTGAAAAGTAACGGAACCAATTGTTAGTGGATCAAAGAGAGTGTTCATAGCGTTAAGTCTATTGGCATTTTTAAGTTAGTTAAACGCCTTAAACCAATCGAGGGCCTCGGGATTGGCTAAAGCATCGACATTTCGAACTTCGCGTCCGTTAATAACATCGGCAACTGCGAGTTCAACTAATTTATTTGATTTTGTGCGCGGCAAAGCGGGTGCGACCACAATTAAATCGGGGACGTGGCGCGGGCTAGCTTGGATGCGAAGTGCGCCTTTAATTGCCTTTTCAGTATCCTGAGTAAAACTCATTCCTGGCTTCACTACGACAAATAAAACTACGCGTGTATCGTTCTCCCAATCTTGGGAAACTGCCAAGGCCTCTAGGACTTCAGGGAAAGTTTCAACGACTCGGTAAATTTCGGAAGTTCCGATGCGGACACCCTTTGAGTTAAGCGTTGCATCACTACGTCCAAATAAAGTAAATCCACCCGTTGCCGATTTAGAGGCGAAATCGCCATGAGTCCACACTCCAGGAAAGCCTTCAAAGTATGCAGCTAAATATTTTTCATTATTAGAATCTCCCCAAAAACCAAGTGGCTTTGATGGAAACGGAACCGTACAAACGAGTTCGCCCTTTTCGCCTATAGCAGCTGATTTTCCGGATGAATCAAAGACGTCGGTCGCCGTTCCTAAACATGGACCTTGAAGTTCCCCGCGATAAACCGGTTGGGTTGGAACGCCGGCAAGAAAACAGCCGGCGATATCGGTGCCACCTGACATCGAAGCTAAATGGACATCGGATTTAATGCTTTGGTAGACATAGTCAAAGCTTTCAGGAGATAGAACTGATCCAGTGGATGCAATTAACTTGATAGTAGATAAGTCATGAGTTTGGGCTGGCACTACGCCTTCTTTGTGGGCTGAATCGATGAACTTGGCAGATAGGCCTAAGAAATCTAACTTTTCTTGCTGGGCAATATCAAAGACCCGCGAAGAGGTAGGAAACATCGGTGCGCCATCAAATAAGACGATTGTCGCCCCACGACCGAGTGCCATCGTGAGCCAGTTCCACATCATCCAGCCGCAGGTTGTGAAGAAAAAAATCTTTTCAGATGAGTGGAGTTCAAATTGATATAACAGCTCCGACAAAGCCTTAAGCATCGCCCCTGCACCGCTATGAATAATGCACTTGGGTTTGCCAGTTGTACCCGACGAGAAAAGAATAAAGCCTGGATGCTCAAATGGCAGGGGAGTAAAATCTAGGGGCGTGCCCATGAACGGGGCTATCCAGGAAGCAAACTCACTGATGCGTATGGTTTTAGTCAGCGTGGGTAGAAGTTTTTCAATTTCGGCGATTTTTGGTGTGCAATCAAAGAATTTTCCGTTGTATTGATATGAGTCGGCGGCCAATAACAATTTGGGTTCAATCTGACCAAAGCGATCTTGCACTGCTCCTGGCGCAAAGTCGGGCGAGGCCGTGGAAACAATAGCCCCGATGCTCAAAGCTCCAAGGGCGTAAATAATTGTCTCAGTGACGTTTGGAACCCATGCACATACTCGATCGCCTTTAACAATTCCCGCCGCCTTCATCGCTGCAGTTGTTGCACCTACTTGAGCGCGAAATTGGCCCCACGTAGTCTCAGTTCGCGTTCCATCTTCAAGAAGAGAAACAATCGCAACATCTCCATCTTTGCCTTTAGATAGTAAATTTTCGGCAACATTTAGAGTGGCATCGCTAAAAAAATGAGCTGAAATAAAATCTCTACCAGGTGTATAAAATTGCGAACCTTTACTTCCAATTATCTGGCAGTCATCCCACGCCCTTGACCAAAATAACCCTGGATTCTCAATCGACCACGTGTGCAAATCTGCGTATGAACTCAAACCTAGCTCTGCTTGTAGACGAGCAACTGCCGTGTCACTTGTATCGCGTGGTTGCCAGAGAGGAGTGCTCATTGAGATTTTTTGGTAATCGCTCGCAAGCGAAGGCGATAGTAAGCACCAGAGAGACCGCCGGGTGCAAACATTACGACGAGGATGAAGAGAAGACCTAAAACGAATGCGGGCTCAGCAATAGGCCCACCAATCCACTTAGGAATGGTCCTAAATGAAGGCTGTTGGGTTAGATCCTGCAATCTAGTCGTTGCAACAGAATATAAAATTCCGCCAATGACTGCGCCCCATCGAGTCACCGCACCACCAAGAACCACCATGAGCAAGAGACTAATTGTTACGCCGGCATCGGCAAAGTGAGGTGCGGCACTTCCGGCGGCAACTAACATGACATCGCCGAGGAGGGCTGCCAGCGCTGCACTAATTACAAAGGCCAAGAGCTTAAAACGCTGAGTGTTCAAACCTAAAACCTGTACGCGAAGTTCGTTATCACGAAGCGCGGCAAAAACCCGACCCGCTGAGCTTTCTGTAACCCACCAAATGATGAGATACGTAAAGATTAGGGCGGCTAAGGCAGTCCAGTAGATAAATTTCGTATTTGCAACACTTATCCAAAAGCTTGGAATTCGATCTGCATTAAGAGCGATTCCATTTTCTCCGCCAGTTAAGTTAAAGAAGTTACGTTCAAGAATTACGTGGCCGGCTTCTCCAAAAGCTAAAGTGACCATTGCAAAAGTAATTCCAGATGTGCGAAGCGAGGCGGCACCTACTAGTAGTGCGAGCACGGCGCTGACCGCAATTGAAATCAATCCAGCAAGCCACCAAACAACAACGTGATGGTTAATCAATATGCACGTTACATACACCCCGGTTGCGAAATAGAGCGCATGGCCAAAGGATAAAAGCCCCGTAAAGCCAAAGAGCAAATCGTAAGTTAGAGCTAAACCACCCCATAAAAATGCAACGGCCATAGTCTGCTGCAGACCTGGTCGACTAAGTGGATTAGCGCCAAGCACTGGTGCAAGCGCTAATAGCGCAATTAAAAGACCAAGAAGCGGGCGAGAGTATTTCCAACGCAACATTATGCACGCACCTTACCGAGAAGACCCTGGGGTCTAATAAGGAGCACAACTGCTAGCAAAATTACGACAACAAAATCGCCAAGGCCTGTTGCATAATAATTTGCGAACTGGCGAATTACACCAATCATCATTGCCGCTAAGAAACTCCCAGGCACTGATCCCATGCCACCGATGACCACGACGATGAAGCCATAGATGAGGTAGGTACCAGCAATTAACGGCGAAACGCCGTTAGAGTAAACCGAAACTAAGACTCCGCCAACGCCTGCGGCAAAGCCACCAAGGAAAAATACGGTGCTAAAAGCTCGTCTTACATTGATGCCGAGGGCATTAACCATGTTTCGATTTTCGACTCCGGCACGAATAATTAATCCGATGCGTGTGTATTTAAGCAGTGCCCAGTTACCCACCAGAAGCAACACCGCTGTTGCAATATAGACCGCTCGATCCGCGGGAATCCTTGCCCCTCCTATAGTGATGGCCGTTGAAAACCATGCAGGAGTAGGAAACATCTTAAGATCATTGCCAAACCATCCGCCAAGAACTGCGCCAACAACCAGAGATACTCCTACGGTCACAAGGGCTTGATCAATGTGTCGCTCATATAAACGGGTAATAAGTAACTGTTCAATCAATAACGCAAATAATCCTGCGGCCAAACCGCCAACAATCATCGCAAAAATGAATTTAGGTAGAGTTATGTCAAAGCCCATCTTGCTTGCAACCCAATAACCCACAAATGCGCCAACAGTCAAGAAACTTCCATGGGCAAAGTTAAGAACTCCCATTAAACCGTAGATGAGAGAAAGACCTGATGCGATAAGGAAGTACAAAGCACCTAAACCAATACCGGTGATTCCAATCAGGATGAAAGTATCCATTTACTTATGACCCCCGCTCACACCCAACATCTGATGTACCCATGAAGGGTCGTCCAAATTCTCGGGTCCGCCTTGAAAAATTACACGTCCCTGATCTATGACCACAACGTTATCTGCAATCCGTTTAACTAACGCCAAGTTTTGTTCAACTAAAAGCATTGTGCTTGCATGGGCAATTTTGGCTAAGGCGTTAGCAACCTCAGTGACAAGCTTTGGAGCAAGACCTTTCGTCGGTTCATCTATAAGTAAAATCTCGTTCTTGTTGAGCATGGCTCGAGCTATGGCGACCATCTGTTGTTGGCCTCCAGAAAGGGAGCCCGCTAACTGGGCAGCGCGCGAATCTAACTCAGGGAAAAGTTCAAAGATGGTCTTCATGGCGTCGTCATTATTTTTAGAGCGCGAAGCTAAAGCCAAGTTTTCGCGTACAGATAGCGTTGAGAAGATTTCGCGATCTTCAGGCACATAAGCCACGCCAGATTGAGCAATTTTATAGGTTGGCATTCCAATAATTTCTTTCCCATTTAATTGTACTGAGCCAGTACCTGGATAAAGACCTAAAATTCCCTTTAACGTCGTTGATTTACCAACGCCATTTCGACCTAGTAAAGCGGTCACTTTATGGGCAGGTACATCGAAGGTGACCCCATGCAAGATATGAGATTCATTTATCTTTACGTGTAAGTCCTTAACCGTTAGAGCGTTCATAGTGCCTCCCCAATGTATGCAGATTGCACGATTGGGTTGTTTATAACATTCGTCGGTGTATCGACTACGAGGAGCTCTCCATAATTTAAGACCGCAATACGATCGGCCAAACCTAAAATGACCTCCATATGGTGTTCAACAATGAGCACGGTTTTATTATGTATCGTAGACAGAGAGCGAATAATTTCAACAAGCTCTGGGACATTTTCAACACTCATGCCCGCCATCGGTTCATCCAGCAAAACGATTTCGGATTTGGAGGCTAAAACTATGGCTATCTCTAATCGGCGCTTATCTCCGTGAGATAAGGCGCCAGCACGTTGCATGGCGTAGTTGCTCAAGCCAACTTTTTCTAAACACTCTTTGGCATGGTTAACAACGTCAGGAAATTTATAAGCGTTCTTAGTCAGATTCATTGATTTGCCATTGGCGGCTTGTGCGGCAATGCGAACGTTTTCTAAGCAAGTCAAATTCGCAAAAACACTTGAGGTTTGAAAAGTACGAGCAATGCCTGCTTGGGCTCGCTCATGAGGAGCCAATTCGGTAACCTCTCGGTCTCCGATAAAAATCTGCCCACGTGATGGTTTACGAATGCCGCTGAGAAGATTAAAAAATGATGTTTTTCCGGCTCCATTTGGGCCAATAATTCCAAGGGTCTCGTTTTGAAAAACGGAGAGTGAAATCCCGTCAAGAATTTTTGCGCCACCAATGTCCAGTGATAAATCGGCAACGCTCAAGGCAGAAATCAAGTAGCTCGCTCCTTAAAATATTTGTGCTAAATATACAAAGAACCCCAGTGCATTTCTACACTGGGGTTCTTTTACTTATGTGCGGTGTATTACTTACCTACGCCAGCGATAGTCTTTTGCAGTACAGGGACATAACCTGTTGCGGTCTTAGTCAGACCAACAAGGAACATTGGCTGAATAAGTAGGTGGCTAGTGGCACTGACTGTCATCAAGCCCTTAACTCCGACCCATGAGTAGCCCTCTAGGTTGCTAATCATTGTGTCAACGTTCTGGGCTGTATTGCCCTTTAGCGCCTGGACAATCATCTTGGCAGCATCGGCACCAGTTGAGGTGAACAGATCCTGAGTCTTCTTATTTGCAGTAAACCATGCAGCCATATCAGCGGCTGCTTGTGACTTACCAGCACCTGCGAAGTAGCTATTTGTCATGATCGCGCCAGCACCCTCGAAAAGAGTTCCGTAGATGTTGTATGTAGCAGCGCCAGCAAGACCTGTAATTGGCTTTGACTTTGCAAACACGCCCTGAACCTTAAGGGAGGTAAGCATTGCGCCTGCTGTTAGCGCATTTGACCATGCGATGAAAATGTACGTTCCATTAGCATCGAAGGCCTTCTTAGAAAATGGAGTGAAGTCAGATGTTGATGTTGGTACCTTGATGGTTTCAAATAGCGCACCCTTTGGTCCCATTAACGCTGTTGCAGCGGCAACGTTTCCAGCACCGAAAGCATTATCTTCAACGAAGAGAATAACTTTCTTGCCATTAATTGGCTTAACGCCAGCAAGAGGTGCTAAATCCTGAGTTGATGAGTTACCTGAACGGAAAACATACTTGTTCGCGGCCGATGTGACTGCATCGTTCTTGGCTGGACCAGATATGTAAAGGATTTTATTCTGAAGTGCAAGTGGTCCAAGAGTTAGTGCAACTCCTGATGATGCAGTTCCGACAATAATCTTTGTTCCATTACCGATCATGTCTTTAAATGATGCTGTAGCGGATGCAGGATCTGCACCATCATCTTTAGTGGTTACAACAAGCTTTGAGCCGTTGATAGACATTTTTCCGCCGGTGTAATAGTTAAGTCCCCATGCAAGGCCATCGTTATATGCAAGGCCGTACGATCCAAGAGGTCCAGATGTTGCAGTGATTACACCAATTTTAATATCGCTTGCTGCTTGCGCTGGCGCCATGCTTGGCATGACGACGGCTAGGGAGAGTACTGCTACTCCCAAACGTACTAGTGAGCGCTTGCTCATAGGGTTTTCTCCTCATTTATAGTCGAAGCCAAATCGAGGGATGGCTTTCTAATGGAGAAATCTACCCTGAGAGAGTTATCTCAAATGACCGCCTCGGCAACGGTTTCATAACAATTATTAGGAAAATCAGGCAGAATATATTCATGTCCCTTCCTATTAAACGCACTCTTGTACCGGTATCAGGTGGCTCTATTGCAGTATTTCAATACGGTGATGGCATGGGAGAGCCAGCCCTTTTAATTCATGGGGTTACCTCTTCCAACCGAGCATTTCAACTCTTTGCCGATGCGCTAATTGCTCGCGGTAAAGCACCATTTGCAGTTGATCTGCGAGGACGCGGAGATTCAAATAATTTACCTGGCCCATTTGGAATGGCTCAACATGCCAAAGATATGGCGGCAGTTATTGAACACTTTGGCTGGGTAAAGCCGGATGTGATTGGTCATTCAATGGGGGGCTTTGTAGCGGCGACGCTAGTTGGCCTGTATCCAGATTTAGTTGGAAGAGTTGTGTTTGCAGATGGAGGTGTTCCATTGCCACTGCCAGCTGGAATGACGGTAGAACAAGTGATGCCATTTGTTCTAGGACCAGCTCTTGCTCGTTTAGCGATGGTCTTTGAATCTAAAGAGGCCTATCGAGAGTTTTGGAAACCTCAACCAGCATTTGCTAAGGGTTGGTCGGCAGTGATGGATGAATATGTTGACTACGACTTACGGGGCGATGCTCCGACTATGAAGGCATCGGCCAATCCGGCCGCAGTTGAGGCCGACTCCCGTGATCTATTTGGAGATGACTTAATCGTGCGCTCGCTTAAAGGCCTAACCAAGCAGTGCCTTTTTATCAAAGCCGAGCGCGGTTTACAGAATGAAGAAAACGGTCTTTACCCCATGGCGGTTTTAGATGCAGTACTTCCGCAATACCCGATGTTAAAGCTAGAGTTTCTTGCAGATTGCAATCATTACGACATGTTTACTGAAGCCAGTGGGGCCGAAAAGGTTGCACAGATTATTTATGGAGATCCACTATGAGTTTAAAAGGCAAGCGCGCATTTATCACTGGATCATTTCAAGGCATTGGTCTTGGAATTGCAACGGCCCTTGCTAGCGAGGGAGCCGACATCGTCCTTCATGGTCTAGCCGATTCCGAAACTATTAAAAAAGCCGAGGCTGCAGTTACGGCCGCAGGTGCATTAAGCGTCGAATCGCATGTAAGCGATCTTCGCGATAGTGCTGCAACAGAAGCACTAGTAGCTGCGATATTAACTAAAGGCCCGGTCGATATTTTGTGTAACAACGCAGGAATTCAACACACTGCAACGATTGCAAATATGCCACTTGAAAAATGGAATGACATTATTGCAATCAATCTCTCATCCTATTTTGACACGATGCGATTATTACTTCCGCAGATGCAAACACGAGGTTATGGCCGAGTAATTAATACTGCTTCCGTTCATGGCTTAGTTGCATCCGTTGCAAAGGCACCATACGTTTCGGCCAAACACGGAGTTATTGGTTTGACCAGAGTTGCAGCCCTCGAATATGCCGCAAGTGGTACTCGTGATTCGGGTGGAGTAACAGTCAATGCGATCTGTCCAGGTTGGGTAGAAACCTCTCTGATCGAGCCACAGATTCAAGCCCGCGTGGATATGTTTAATGGTGATCGCGCTGCGGGGATCGCCGATTTACTCTCGGAGAAACAACCGTCCAAACGCATGTCCAAGCCCGACGAAATTGGGGCATTGGTCGTTTTCCTATGCTCTCCGCTTGCTCATAACATCACGGGGGCATCGATTCCCATCGATGGCGGATGGACGGCCCAGTAATTAATTAAAAGACAAAACCCCGAACCATAGTTGGCTCGGGGTTTTGTTTAGTAATTGTTAAGGCGTCTTCTTGACCTCTGGTTTTTCTGATTTGGTTGGTTTGGCTGGTTTTGCTGGTGCAACAGGCTTAACTGGATCAGCTGCTCGCACTGGAACTGGTGGTTTAGTAAGTTCTGCTGGCTTTGTTGGTTTGACTGGTGCTGCGCCAAGGGCTGCAACTGCGGCTTTATAGGCCGAATTTGCTGCCTCATTTGCCGCGGTATGGGCCTTTAGAGCAAGATCTAATTGGGCATTTGTTGCTCCGGCTACTGCGAGTGCTGCGAGAAGATCGGCATCGGCCTTTTCAACTGCAGCTTTGCGAGTGGCATTAAGAGGAACAATCTTTGCTTGATATGCACTTTGCACAACTTGGAATTGACCAATGAGGGCTTTCCAATCCGCATAGTATTTGTCTTCAGCGGCTTGCAAATCGACCCGATACTTATCCATGGCTACGCGATATGCAATTCCATTTTTTGCAACTGTAATTCGATATTGAAGAAGGTCGGCTTGATATTTAACCAAGGCGGCCTGATAGGCAGCTGAATTTGTAGCTGCTGGGACTGGCGTTGAATCAGCATGAGTAACACCAATAGAGCTGGCAATTAATCCGGTGCTAATTAAAGCCACACTGATAGCTTTTCTTACTTTCATGATGGACTCCTGAATAATAATGCCGAGCAATTGCCCGTGATTAAATATTAAGGGTAAGCATTGTGCCTATCCTGAGAGATGGCTCTGGTATTCCTGTGGCAATAACGGGCAATCGGCCTCACGTATTAGTTTAAATGTGGCGTAGGACTCTTTTTGCCTCTGCGAATTTCAAAAAGCAAACTGACGAGGGTAAAAAGAGCAAGCGCGCTGATGACTCCTATAACTATGAGATAGACATTTTTTGGTGCGTGGTGTGCGGCAATTAAAATGTAGAGCTGCGGAGTAATGAAAGAGATCGCGGCTCCCAAAGCCCATTTGCGCGTATTTTGCCAATCTTTAGCAATGATGCGCATGACTAGACGAGCAGTGGTAATTCCATACGTCCACGATGTGATGGCATCAATGACGAAGAAGACAAAAGGGTTTACGCCATATTGTTTTAAAGTTTTCCAAACAATGAAGGTGGCGCCAAAGGTGTAGAGCAGAATCGTGCTGGCCCACATGTGCTCCCAAAAACGAGCCCGCTTGCTCAGTTTCATCTTGGCCATGTCACCAGAATAGAGGAGGACGTGATGATCGGATCAATATGATCCATTTTGTCAACCAGCAGAGGTGCTAAGTCTTTTGACATACAGTTCGCCTAATTTAAAGCTTGCCACTCACGCTTGAGAATTGCGAAGATCCAAGTACTCGTCCACTCATTTTTAAAGAAGTCATCCTCTAAGTGAGAAGCCTCCAACCTAAGGCCTAATCTTTCACAAACTTCACGCGATTTAGGATTACGTTGATCCATAACTGCGCCGATTCGGTGCAAGTCAATATTGGCAAATGCCCAAGTAATCAGCGCCCTAGCCGCTTCAGTGACATATCCATGGCCAGAAAATGCTGGATTAATTACATAACCGAACTCAGCATACTTATTTTTCTCTGAAACCAAACTTAAATTCGTTTGACCAATAACTTTCTTACTTTCCTTTAATTCAATAGATAAAAGTATTGCATCGCCTTGTTTTTCGATTTTGCTACAAGACAAACCTTTTTCTAATGCTTCCTGTACTTGTTCAGAAGTGCGAATTGGCCAAGGTATGTATCTTGCTACTTCAGGATTTGATTGGTATTCCAGCATGTCAGCATGATCGGACAATTGGAATGGCCTCAAAATCAAACGATTAGTTTCAATCATTTCCCAACAGTACACTCCGAAGAATGTCGAGTTCAAAGAGGGAGAGCACGTCCAGTTTTGGGAGACAGAGCTCGGATTTACTTACTCCGGGTGGATATGTCGGATTCGAACCCCCCGCCCTATATTCAATCACCTGAACGTCTTGGATATTGAACTACCCCCACATATTTCAGAGAATGGGTCTTACAACTACTAAGTCTCAAAGGGTTTTGTAGGTATTTGGGCGTCGGGCAAGAGTAGGCTCGATTTATGACTGAACGACAAGAATTTAAAGTGCTACGAACTTATGAGGATTTTGAGCTTCGTGAATATTTTCCTTGCGTCATCGCAGAGGTAAAAGTTTCTGCCCAGTATTCAACTGCAACAAGTAGCGCCTTCTCTTCGTTATTTAATTACATTTCAAAGGGAAATAAGTCGTCGCAAAAAATCGCCATGACAGCCCCAGTAATCACCGCCCAAAAGGCAGACCAACTGGAGTCCGCCGAATGGTACGTCTCGTTTGTAATGCCATCAGGAAGCACCTTTGGCCACTTGCCACATCCCAACGATTCACAAGTCAAATTACGCGAATTAGATAGCGAAACATGCGTTGCCAAATCATTCCGCGGAAGAGCAACCGATGAGCTATCACGAAAGATGACTGAAGAGCTTCGCGCAAGTGCTTCAAAAGTTAACATTGCACTCTCTGATGAAACGCGAATCTGTCGTTTTGATCCACCATTTAAACCTGGCTTCTTGCAGTACAACGAAATCGTGATTCCTGCTCATCTTGAAGTGCTTTAGCCTCGCACCCAACATAGGTTTATAAACGCCAACCACTTTTAAGATTTGGATCTATATCTCGGAAACACCAGCTTTCGGTGGGTTGTGAGGGATTCGAACCCCCGACCCAGGCATTAAGAGTGCCTTGCTCTACCAACTGAGCTAACAA
>JBAXFS010000031.1:0-15765 GCA_037139795.1 Actinomycetes bacterium | reverse complement strand
GAGGAGCTCCTAACAGTCGCTGCCGTTGCTCGTCGATTAGGGGTAGCCCCTGCAACTTTGCGTACATGGGATCGCCGTTATGGCTTAGGCCCAAGTGAGCATGAACCAGGCGAACACCGGCGTTATAGCTCACTCGATGTTGCTAAGTTAATGCTGATGCGCCGTTTGATTGCAACAGGCGTTACCCCTTGTGATGCAGCTGAAAGAGCAATCGCCCAACGGAATGAAAATAGTTGCGAAGAGATTAATCTCGAGGTCGAAAGAGGCGATGAGTTAGTGACGGCTATATATAAAGCCGCCCATTATTTTGACGTAGAGTTTATTGAAAATGAGTTGAGGAAAGATTTTACAAAATATGGCGTCGTCTCCACCTGGTCACAAATCATTACTCCGGTACTAGTTTTAATTGGAAAATATTGGGAGGAGACTGGAGAAGGGGTTGACGTTGAGCACCTATTAACTGAAATCTTAAAGCGCATTCTCCGTGAACGAGCTCAGGTGGCAAAAAAACCGCTCAACTCACGCCCGGTACTCTTAGCTGCTGTGGGAGAGGAGCTCCATTGCTTAGCACTTCATGCTTTGGCGGCTGCCCTTGCTGAACGAAAAATTGAAACTCAGTTCTTAGGTTCCCGAACACCGTTAGAAGCAATTACTGGAATAGTAAATCGATCAGCGCCTCCCGCTATTTTTCTCTGGGCCCAGTTAGAGGAAAATGCCCTACCCGAGTTCTTCACCGAACTGCCGGTGGTGCGCCCCGCCCCGAGAATTCTCATCGGTGGGCCAGGGTGGAATCGCGATTCGCACGAAGGTGTGGTTCTTGTAGAAGATTTATCCGAGGCCTGCCTTGAGATAGAGCGTGCAATCGGCCTCTAAAGCCCCGATAGACTGCCCACCTTCACGAATTAGGGGGCGCAATGAGCGAGAACGATAAAGTCGCAATGCTCGGCCTTACCTACGATGATGTTCTACTTTTACCCGATGCCTCAGATGTAGTGCCCTCAGAGGTCGACACCACCACACAGTTAACCCGCACAATTTCTATTGCTGTACCACTGGTTTCATCGGCCATGGATACGGTCACTGAATCGGCAATGGCAATCGCGATGGCTAAAGCTGGCGGGATTGGAATTATTCACCGAAACTTGCCAATCGCCGATCAAGTAACTCACGTCAAACTAGTAAAGAACGTTGGCCTTGCTGGAGCTGCCGTTGGCGTTGGCGACGATGGTTTTGCTCGTGCGCAAGCCCTCATTGAAGCCGGTGTTGATGTTGTAGTTGTGGACACCGCTCATGGCCATCACAGAGCAGTCCTCGATGCGATTGCTCGAATTAAAAAGTTTTCACCAACAACACAGATTATCGGTGGCAATATTGCAACGCGTGCAGGTGCACAAGCCCTCATTAACGCCGGAGCCGACGCCGTAAAAGTTGGAGTAGGACCCGGATCTATTTGTACAACGCGCGTTGTTGCAGGCGTCGGTGTTCCGCAGATTACGGCAATTATGGAAGCGGCTAAAGCATGTAACAAAGCCGGAATTCCATTAATCGCCGATGGTGGTCTTCAATATTCAGGTGACATCGTTAAAGCAATTGTTGCTGGAGCTAACTCTGTAATGCTTGGCTCACTACTTGCAGGGTGTCAAGAAGCACCGGGAGAGCTCGTTGAAATTAATGGAATCATGTACAAGTCGTATCGCGGAATGGGTTCACTCGGTGCGATGCAATCGCGCGGAGAACAGAAATCTTATTCAAAAGATCGCTATATGCAGGACGATGTTTTATCCGAAGACAAGCTCGTCCCTGAAGGCATTGAGGGCAAAGTTGTTTATCGTGGAAGCGTAGAAGATGTTGTCCACCAGCTAGTCGGTGGTCTTCGCTCTGGAATGGGATATGCAGGAGCTCCCGACATTGAAACGCTTCGCCGCGAAGGTCGTTTGATTCAAATTACTTCAGCAGGTTTACAAGAGAGTCACCCACATGATGTTGCCCATGTTGCCGATGCACCTAACTACCCAGCGAAAGGCCGCGAATGAGCGAGATTGAGATTGCACCTGGAAAGCGCGCCAGAAGTGCGTATTCCTTCGACGATATTGCGATTGTTCCGAGCCGACGAACACGCGACCCCGAAGAAGTCTCAACGACATGGCAGATAGATGCCTATAAATTTGGTCTACCAATGTTGGCGGCCCCCATGGACTCGGTTGTCTCTCCTGAAACTGCAATTGAAATAGGCCGCCTCGGTGGTCTCGGAGTTCTAAACCTTGAAGGCCTGTGGACTCGCTATGAAGATCCACGAATTCCTTTAGGTGAAATCGCATCAATGCCCGATAAGCATGCAACTCAGCGCATGCAAGAGATTTATACCGAACCAATTAAGCCAGAGCTTATTAAGGAACGGATCCAACAGATCCGTGATGCAGGTGTGACTGTTGCGGCATCACTATCACCTGCTCGAACAGTTCAACTTCACAAAGCCGTTATCGATGCCGGCGTAGATATCTTTGTTATCCGAGGAACGACTGTTAGTGCAGAGCACGTAGCGGCAGAGGCTGAGGCGTTGAATTTGAAGAAGTTTATTTATGAACTCGATGTTCCAGTGATCGTGGGTGGTGTTGCAACTGCAACTGCGGCCCTTCACTTAATGCGCGCAGGTGCTGCAGGTGTACTGGTTGGCTTTGGTGGTGGCGCTACACATACAACACGCAAAGTATTAGGCATTGAAGTTCCAATGGCATCGGCCGTTGCTGAAGTTGCATCCGCCCGTCGTGAATATTTAGACGAGTCGGGTGGACGTTACGTTCATGTCATTGCAGATGGCGCCGTTGGTCGAAGCGGTGACATTGCAAAAGCAATTGCATGTGGCGCAGATGCCGTCATGATGGGTTCGCCTCTTGCTAAAGCAACACAGGCGCCGGGTCTGGGTTGGCACTGGGGTTCGGAGGCTCATCACCAAGTTTTACCCCGTGGCGAACGCGTTGCCGTTGGAACCGTTGGAACGCTAGAGGAGATTTTGCTTGGGCCTTCTCATACATCTGATGGCTCGATGAATTTATTTGGCGCACTTCGCCGCGCAATGGCTACGTGCGGATACTCCGATGTTAAAGAGTTCCAGCGCGTAGAGGTGCTTATTCACCGTGCCTAATGATCGCGGCGTACTTGTAGTCGATTTTGGGGCGCAGTATGCGCAGTTGATTGCACGTCGTGTGCGCGAGGCCAATGTGTATAGTGAAATTGTCCCGTCGACCATAACCGCGGCGCAAGTACGAGAGAAGAATCCTTCGGCGATTATTTTGTCCGGTGGACCATCGAGTGTGTATGCAGAAAACGCTCCAGCTTTTGATGCGGCAATTCTCGGATTAGGTATCCCAACTTTCGGAATCTGTTATGGATTCCAAGTCATGGCTGCAGCGCTCGGTGGTGTTGTTAGTCAGACTGGTAAATCAGAGTTTGGTCGTACCGAAGCGAATATTTCAACAATAACAAAACTCTTTGCAAAACTTCCAGCGACACAGAAAGTCTGGATGTCACACGGGGATGCGGTAACAGCTGCGCCGGCAAGTTTTACTATCTGCGCTACAACTACTGATACTCCGATTGCAGCATTTGAGAATGAAAGTGCACAGTTAGCTGGGGTTCAATTTCATCCAGAAGTATTGCACTCTGAGTACGGCCAAGCCATTTTGCAGAATTGGTTAGTAAATATCGCGAAGTGCGATGCCACATGGACAACTGGCAATATTGCCGCGACCGAAGTCGCTAAGGCGAAAGAGTTAATCGGCAGTAAGAGAGTTATTTGTGGTCTATCTGGTGGAGTTGATTCGGCAGTTGCGGCAGCGATTATTCAGCGAGCGGTGGGCGGTCAACTAACCTGTGTCTTTGTTGATCACGGTTTACTCAGGCAAGGCGAGGCTGAGCAAGTAGAACGTGATTTCGTGGCATCTACTGGAGTTAATTTAGTTGTAGTCGATGCCAAAGAGGTTTTCCTCTCTGCACTTAAAGGCGTGATTGATCCAGAAGAAAAGCGAAAGATTATTGGCCGAGAATTTATCCGTGCTTTTGAAAAAGCTGCACGCGATATCGCATCTGGCGGCGAAGTTGAATTCTTAGTACAGGGCACGCTGTATCCAGATGTTGTTGAATCCGGTGGCGGCACGGGAACTGCAAATATTAAATCTCATCACAATGTGGGTGGCTTGCCAGATGATCTGAAGTTTTCGCTCATCGAACCTCTGCGCACGCTGTTTAAAGATGAAGTGCGCCAAGTGGGTCTAGAACTCGGTCTCCCACAAGAGATCATTTGGCGCCAACCATTCCCAGGTCCAGGCCTTGGAATTCGCATCATCGGTGAAGTTACTCAGGAGCGCTTAGATCTTCTGCGTGAAGCCGATGCCATCGCCCGATTCGAATTAAAGGCAGCAGGGCTCGATCGCGATATCTGGCAGTGTCCAGTTGTTTTACTGGCCGATGTTCGCTCTGTGGGCGTCCAAGGCGATGGGCGCACATATGGCCATCCGATTGTTTTGAGGCCAGTATCGAGTGAAGATGCGATGACTGCAGATTGGTCGAGAGTTCCCTATGAAGTTCTTGAGAAGATCTCGACGCGCATTACAAATGAGGTTCGTGAAGTCAATAGAGTCGTGTTAGATATAACCAGTAAACCACCCGGAACAATAGAATGGGAATGACCGTGAAGAAGTTTCTTTTTGCATGTATTTCAATAAGCCTTTTTTCAGCGAGCTCACTGAATGCCGCAACCGCTGCACAAAAAGCACCTGTAGTTAAATGCAGTGCGACCAAGGCTGTGGGGCATACTGCAAAAACTGTAGCTTTTACACCTAAAATTCTTACTAAGTTTCCGAAGACATTTTCACTTGCAACTAACTGCGGAACTATCGTGATTACTACCGTTGGCAACAAGGCGCCATGGACGATGACCGAGTTGTCAGCGCTTGCAAAGGCGGGTTACTTCGATGGGTCTCTGTGTCATCGTTTAACAACTGCTGGAATATTTGTTTTGCAATGCGGAGATCCAACAGCCAGCGGTATGGGTGGCCCAGGATTTTCTTATCCAGATGAAAACCTTCCAGCTAATGCTGCAAATAACTACCCAGCAGGCACAGTTGCAATGGCTAACTCAGGTCCTGGTACAAACGGCAGCCAATTCTTCTTAGTTTTCGCCGACACAAGCCTTGGCGCTAACTACACGATCTGGGGAAAAATTACTAAAGGATTAGAAATCGTTCAAGCGATTGCTAAGGCTGGCGTTAAGGGCGGCGGCGGCGACGGGACACCATCGACAACTATTGCCTTAACTAAGGTGAGCGTTAATTAATTTGTATTAACGATTTTAAAAGCTTCAGCGATACGGCCCTCTGCAAATCCAGCTGCTGCTGCATTTCGCTGTCCCCACTCGCGAACCATTTTGTCTAGTTCGCTATTGTGCGCGGTCTGGGATTCATGTGCATGTAAAGCCTTCATTTTTAAATCAAAAGTATCGGTGATATCAACGAAGTGATCTGGAGTGGGGAACGAACTTACCCATACCTCTTTAACGCGCCACGGTTGAAGACCTTCGTCATCGAGTAAGTCGGTAAAAGCAAATGGGTTACGAGCATCGGGATAGACCGCTTGTATTGTGGCCTCACCTGCAGCTAAGTGATCTGGATGGCTCGCTCCAATTCGATCCCAGTTTCGCTCGGGACTTTGACAGACCATGCGATCGGGTTGTGAAATGCGAATCTGGCGAACTAAATCTTTACGCAGTCCAAGCGTTGCCTCAAGGTGACCATCAACATAGTTAAGGAAAGTAATGTCGGTGACACCAATTGCTGCACCTGCCGCGCGTTGTTCGCGTTGGCGGATTGCCGGCATCTCTTCCTTTGTATAGTCGGATTCTTCGCCACCTTGATCACCGTTAGTACAAAAGACGTAAGCGACTTCTATACCTTTTTTAACCCACTGGGCGATCGTTCCGGATGCGCCAAAATCTGAATCATCTGGATGGGCACTTACGACCAAGACGCGCTTGATCTCGCTATCGGCAATCGGTTCCATCGCCATAGCCTAATAGACTTAAGGACATGATGAGTCCTGAAAAATTGCTCTCAGAACTCAACCCCGCGCAAGCCGCAGCCGTGACGCATGCGGGCGGGCCGTTGCTTGTTGTCGCGGGTGCAGGTTCTGGTAAGACCCGAGTACTCACCAGGCGAATTGCATATTTAATGTCACGCCGCAACGTTGCTCCATATCAAATTTTGGCAATTACATTTACGAATAAGGCCGCAGGCGAGATGAAAGCTCGAGTGGGTGAACTAGTAGGTCCAGTTGCGGCATCGATGTGGGTTTCAACTTTTCACTCAGCCTGCGTTCGAATTTTAAGGCAAGAGGCAGTCAGACTTGGCTATAGCAACTCTTTTTCAATTTATGACTCGGCTGATTCTCTCCGCCTGATTACTATTGTGGCCAAAGAGTTGAACTTAGATTCAAAGCGATACCCAGCTAGACAGTTTCAAGCGATGATTTCAAATGCAAAAAATGAACTCATGGGGCCGGCAGATTATTTAAATGCATCCAGCAATCAGTTTGAAGCGGTAGTCGCCGATGTTTATAGTCTTTACCAAAATCGCTTGCAACGCGCCAATGCCATGGATTTCGATGATTTAATTTTCAAGACCGTTGAAGTCTTACAGCGCTACCCCGAAGCTAAAGCGCGCTTTAGATCGCGTTTTCGCCATGTGCTAGTTGATGAGTATCAAGACACTAACCATGCTCAGTACATTCTTGTTAAGGAGTTAGTAGGAACCGAGGCAGAGGGCATGCAACCGGCAGAACTATGTGTGGTTGGCGATGCCGATCAGTCAATCTATGGCTTTCGCGGCGCAACTATTCGCAATATTTTGCAGTTTGAACTCGATTATCCAAATGCCACCACCATACTGCTTGAGCAAAACTATCGATCAACACAAAACATTCTAAACGCGGCCAATGCAGTTATTACTAAGAATGTCAGTCGCAAGGAAAAGAACCTTTGGACCGACTCAGGCTCCGGAGCATTGCTGACGGGTTATGTCGCCGAGAATGAGCATGATGAAGCTAGGTTTATTGCCGAAGAGATTCGCCAACTACAACGCGATGAAAAGTCACAGCCCGGAGACACGGCGATTTTCTATCGCACGAATGCACAATCTCGCGTATTTGAAGAGGTATTTATGCGAAATGCCCTGCCTTATAAAGTTGTTGGCGGATTGAGGTTTTATGAGCGCCGCGAAGTTAAGGATTTACTGGCATATCTGCGTGTCCTCGCAAACTTGGAGGACGAAATTTCACTTCGCCGGATTATCAACGTTCCAAAACGTGGCGTCGGTGATACTTCTTTAGATTACATTGACTTATTTGCACGCGAGCAAGGAATCTCTTTTTGGCAAGGATTACTTCGCGCCTCGGAGGTTCCTGGCTTACCAGCTCGTGCAGCCCAATCGGTCAACGATTTCACTTCGATGATTAGCGCCCTTCATGTTTTAGTTGAAGCTAAAACTCGACCTTCGGTCATCGTAGAAGCTGCACTGGAGCAGTCAGGTTTGCTCAACGAGTTGGCGGCAAGTACTGACCCCCAAGATGAAGTGAGAGTTGAAAACTTAAAAGAACTCGTTGCCGTTTCTATGGAGTATGAAGAGCGCGATTTTGAAGAGTTAGTTGAAGATGAAGAGATTTCACTGGCCGGATTTTTAGAAAAGGTATCACTCGTCGCCGATGCCGATGAGATCCCTGAAGGCGAAGACCACGGGGGAGTCGTCACAATGATGACCTTGCATACTGCGAAAGGTCTTGAGTTTCCAACCGTGTTTCTCACAGGAATGGAAGATGGAATATTTCCGCACTCAAGAACTCTGGGCGAGAAAGATGAAGTGGAGGAAGAGCGTCGACTTGCATACGTAGGCTTAACGCGTGCCCGTGAGCGTCTATACATTTCGCGCGCTGAATACCGCTCGACGTGGGGTGCACCTAATTACAATCCTCCATCGCGCTTTTTAGATGAGATCCCAGAGGATGTAATTGCATGGCGGAACGAATCATCACCATCACTTTCACCTTCGTTATTAAAACGTTCGAGAGTTGCAACTACACCGCCTCCCAGAGCGACTGGTAAAAAGAGCACTGCAATTGAACTGGCCGTTGGCGAGCGTGTGTCACATGACACATTTGGTTTGGGCACCGTAGTGGCGGTGGCTGGCGAAGGAGATAAGGCCGAAGCAACGATTAAGTTTGGCCAGTATGGCGAGAAGCGATTGCTGCTGCGCTATGCGCCCGTTGAGAAGCTCTAGGATTACCCCCTAATCATGATGTGGAGTACCAGTGGATCTCTTTGAATATCAGGCACGTGACTTATTTGAAAAACATGGAGTTCCAGTGTTGGCCGCAGGGATTGCGACCACGGCTGATGAAGCTGAAGCTGTTGCAAATAAAATTGGCGGCAAGGTCGTAGTTAAGGCACAAGTAAAAGTTGGTGGCCGCGGAAAAGCAGGCGGAGTCAAGCTTGCAGAGAATGCCGCCGATGCACGGGAAAAAGCCAGTGCAATTCTTGGAATGGACATTAAAGGTCACATAGTTCGCACCGTCATGATTGCAGCAGCTGCGCCTATTGAATCTGAATATTATTTAGCAATTCTTCTCGATCGCTCAAACCGAACTTTCCTTGTTATGGCCTCGGTTTCAGGTGGAATGGATATCGAAGAAGTCGCACATACCGCCCCCGAAAAATTGGCTCGGATTGCCGTCTCTGCCGTAGACGGTATTAGTGCAGCTAAAGCTAAAGAGATTATTGCTGCAGCAAACTTTCCACAAGATGTTGCAGACCAAGTTGCCGACGTCTTATTAAAACTCTGGGAGGTTTTCCAGTCAGAGGATGCAACACTCGTTGAAGTAAACCCACTTGTTAAGACTAAAGATGGCAAAGTAATTGCCCTTGATGGGAAAATCACGCTAGATGATAATGCTGAGTTCCGTCAGCCAGATCATGCCGCCCTCGTTGATCATGCCGCAACAAATGCGCTAGAGGCTGCCGCTAAGGAAAAAGATTTGAACTATGTGAAGTTAGATGGCGAAGTTGGAATCATTGGAAATGGTGCTGGCCTGGTTATGAGCACACTTGATGTAGTTGCCTACGCCGGTAAAAAACATGGTGGAGTGCGTCCGGCGAACTTCTTAGATATCGGCGGGGGTGCTTCAGCACAGATAATGGCCGATGGCTTATCAATTATTCTTGGCGATAGCGATGTAAAGAGCGTATTCGTCAATGTCTTTGGTGGCATAACCTCATGTGATGCCGTTGCAACTGGAATTGTTCAAGCTCTCGAACTGCTGGGAGCAAAGGCAACTAAACCCATTGTTGTGCGTTTAGATGGAAATAACGTTGTAGAAGGACGTGCAATTTTGGCCAAAGCGGCACACCCGCTCATCGAACAGGCCGACACAATGGATGGAGCAGCAAACCGTGCTGCAGAGTTGGCGGCTAAGTAAATGGCAATCTTTTTAGATGAAAAATCCATTGTAATCGTTCAAGGCATGACTGGTTCTGAAGGCACAAAGCACACTCGACGCATGCTGGCCTCTGGAACAAAAATTGTTGGTGGAGTAACTCCAGGCAAAGGTGGCCAAATTGTAGATATCGACGGTCATCAACTACCAGTTTTTAATACTGTTGCTGAAGCGATGAGTGCCACTGGCGCCAATGCTTCAGTTGTCTTTGTTCCACCTAAATTCGCTAAAGCGGCAGTAATCGATGCAATCGATGCGGCGATGCCGCTGGTTGTTGTTATTACTGAGGGAATTCCAATCCATGATTCAGCAAGTTTTTACGCATATTCAGTGATTAAAGGAACGACGCGCATCATCGGCCCAAACTGCCCCGGATTAATTAGCCCCGGTAAATCTAACATTGGCATTATTCCCGCAGATATTACGGGTGCCGGTCCAATCGGATTGGTTTCAAAATCTGGAACACTGACATATCAAATGATGTACGAACTGCGCGATATTGGCTTTAGTACAGCAATTGGAATCGGTGGAGATCCCGTTATCGGAACAACGCACATCGATGCACTTCGCGCTTTCCAAGATGATCCAGAGACAACGGCAATCGTCATGATCGGTGAAATTGGTGGAGATGCTGAAGAGCGCGCAGCGGCGTTTATTGCAGAGTATGTAACTAAACCAGTTGTTGGATATGTTGCAGGATTCACCGCACCTGAGGGAAAGACCATGGGCCATGCCGGCGCAATCGTTTCTGGTTCATCGGGTACTGCGCAGGGAAAGAAAGATGCTCTGGAAGCTGCTGGCGTTAAGGTCGGGCAAACTCCGAGTGAAACTGCGCAACTACTGCGCGATATTTTAGGGCGCTAAAGAAAGTGTTCGGGCGCGTACTTGGGGTCACACTGACTCAAGTACTGCGCAGCGTTGCGCTAGTCCTACTCCCAACATCATTTATTGCTTTACTTGCGTGGGCGACAGCGGGAAGTGCAACGGGAAATACTGGCGATCCATTGCGCGCAGCTCTCTGGATCTGGCTAGGCGCTCACCAAACTCCTTTTTCATTAGCGCTTCCACCCTCTAATGCCGCCGGCTTCCTTTCCTACTTACCGCTTGGCGCACTCGTACTTCCCGTTCTCGCAATTCGTAATGGAATGAAGCGCATCATTGATCGTCTTGATGATGACGCCTCACTGATTCCTCTAACGCGCATCTTATTTGCCGTTCTCTATACCGGCATTGGCACACTTTTTGCTTATTTCAGTTCGACTAGTGCAGTTAAACCCGTGTGGTATTTGGTCCCAGTCTTTTTACTTCCAATAACTTTAGTGAGCGCAGCAACCGTTGGCAGACGCTTAGCCTTTGGGCAGGCGATTTTTTTCAGCTCTAGAGTAATCGCATTCATCCTAGGAGTAGCTTCCCTAGTATTTGGAACCTTACTTTTAATCAACATTTCTACAGTCAGAGATTTAAGTTTAGTACTTGAGCCTGGGATATTTGGTGGTCTCTTGTTATTACTTCTTAATATCCTTTATATTCCGAATGCCATTGTCGCAACCCTTGGATATTTTTCGGGTACTGGCTTTGCAATAGGTTCCGGTTCGATTGTTTCGCCGTGGAGTTTTCACTTACATTCAATTCCGGCATTTCCATTGTTAGGTGCCCTACCAAGAGGCACTTCACACTTTGCAATTCTTGGATCATTGATCGTGATTGTGGCAGGTGCCCTCTTAACAAGTTGGACAATTTCACTTAGTATGCGCGTTCTCCTTCAATCGATTTTCGCATCGGTAATAATGATTGCTGTAATTGCCTATGCCGGTAGCGGTGCTCTAATTACGGATGCGATGTCTGCGATGGGTGTTTCGCCGTGGAAATTCACACTTAGCGTAAGCTGCGAACTAATGTTTGGGGCCGTACTTGCAATCTATCTACCGCGGATTGGAAGACGATAATGTCCCACCGCGTAGTGATTTTGGCATCGGGATCTGGAACGCTAGCCCAGTCAATCATTGATGCCGATAGTTTAGATATCGACATCGTGGCGATTATTAGCGACCAAGTTGATGCGCCTGTTCTCACGCGCGCTCAAGCATCAGGTATTGCAACGGTAGTCATTCCAGTTGCCAGTTCACGCGATACCTGGAATCTGCAGATTATCGAAAAGGTTGCCGCTTATAAGCCGGATCTAGTTGTCAGTGCTGGTTTCATGCGGATCCTGCCGCCCGATTTTGTGAATCGCTTTCCAACTATCAATAGCCATCCCGCATTGCTACCGGATTTTCCAGGTGCACATGCCGTACGCGATGCGCTGGCTGCAGGAGTTTCGGTTACGGGCACCACGGTTCATTGGGTAGATGACGGCATCGATACGGGGCCGATCATTACCCAGATGCAGGTTCCAGTTCTCCCAGGTGATGATGAGGCCATCCTCCATGAGAGAATTAAGAAAGTAGAACGCGGTCTCATAGTTGCGACCATTTCTTTGATTCTTCCATCACTGGAGCCCCATGTCTGAACGTAAAACTATTCGCCGAGCACTCGTGAGTGTGTATGACAAAACACGGCTGTTGGAAATTGGAAAAGCTCTCAGTGAAGCTGGGGTAGAGATTCTCTCGACTGGATCAACGGCCGCGCAGTTAGCAAGCGCTGGAATTCCCGTGACAGAAGTAAGTACGTACACCGGTTTTCCAGAGATTATGGGCGGGCGAGTAAAGACGTTGCATCCACGCGTGCACTCAGGAATTTTGGCCGATCAAAATAATCCAGAGCACTTGGCGGCAATTGCCGAGTTAGACATTGCGCCCTTTGACTTAGTAATTATCAATCTCTATCCATTCGCAACAACAATTGCATCGGGTGCTGATTTTGCCGAGTGCATTGAGCAGATCGATATCGGCGGACCTTCAATGTTGCGTGGCGCAGCTAAGAATCATGGCTCCGTCGCAGTCATATCAAGTACTTCACAGTATGACGATTTGCTGGTCGCGATTAAAGCAGGGGGATTTACTAATGCCGAGCGACGCCAATTAGCCCTGGAAGTTTTTCGGACTACAGCGGAGTACGACTTAACAATTGCAACATGGTTGGCTCAGAGTGACGAGCTTCCTGAATGGTTCGGCCGTATTTGGCGACGCGAGAGCTCTCTACGCTATGGGGAGAATCCACACCAGAGCGCGGCAATATATTCAGGTGGACCAAGCGGAATCGTTAACGCCGTGCAGTTACATGGCAAAGAAATGTCTTTTAATAACTACACCGATGCCGATGCGGCTTGGCGCGCGGCTTTAGATCACAGCGACCCCTGTGTTGCCATAATTAAGCACGCTAATCCTTGTGGCATCGCAACGGCTTCAGATATTTCAACTGCACATAAAAAAGCTCATGCATGCGATCCAGTCTCAGCCTTTGGCGGCGTTGTTGCAGCTAACCGCCAAGTAAGCCTTGCAATGGCCGAGCAGTTAACTGAAATCTTTACTGAAGTTGTAATTGCTCCGAGTTATGAAGCTGGAGCCGTAGAACTTCTCTCCAAAAAGCCGGCTATTCGTATTCTGCAATGCGAAGTTACAACTATCTCCGAGTTTGAAATGCGTCCAGTTTCAGGTGGCTTACTAATTCAAGAGACAGATTTAATTGATGCACCGGGTGACTCACCGACGCAATGGAAGCAAGTCAGTGGGCAACCAGTCAGTGCCGAAGTTATGAAAGAACTCGAGTTTGCTTGGCGATCGGTGCGCGCAGTTAAAAGCAACGCGATTTTATTGAGCAGTAATGGCGCATCAGTTGGAATTGGTATGGGTCAAGTCAACCGTGTTGACTCTGCACGTTTAGCGGTGACGCGTGCAGGTGATCGAGTTGTCGGTTCAGTTGCGGCCAGTGATGCCTTTTTCCCATTTGCCGATGGCCTACAAATCTTGATTGACGCTGGAGTAAGCGCAGTAGTTCAACCTGGCGGAAGTATTCGAGATGAAGAGGTCATTGCAGCGGCTGTGAGTGCTGGCATTGCGATGTTTTTCACAGGAGTTCGTCATTTCTCCCACGCTTAAGGCTGCAATAGGATTGCCGACATGAGCGCACAGATATTAGATGGCAAAGCATTAGCGGCAAAAATTAAATCCGAACTTGCAGTCCGAGTAATTGAACTTAAGTCTCGTGGAATTACACCTGGGCTTGGAACGGTGTTAGTTGGCGATGATCCAGGCTCGCATTCGTACGTTGGCGGAAAACACCGTGACTGCCACGAGGTCGGTATTAACTCAATCCGTGTTGATCTTCCAGCCGATGCCACTGAAGCCGATGTAATGGCTGCAATTAAAGATCTCAATGCATCATCTGAGTGCACTGGTTACATTGTGCAGTTGCCATTGCCTAAAGGAATTAATACTCAACGAATCTTAGAAGCCATCGATCCAACTAAAGATGCCGATGGTTTACACCCTATGAATTTGGGCCGTTTAGTTTCTGGATATGACGCGCCTTTGCCATGCACGCCACATGGAATCGTTGAGCTTCTCACGCATTATGGAATTAGCACCAAGGGTGCTGAAGTAACCGTAATCGGTCGAGGCCTAACTGTTGGGCGGCCACTTGGACTATTACTAACGCGCAAAGCAGAAAATGCGACCGTTACTTTGACGCATACGGGTACAAAAGATTTATTAGCACACACTAAGAACGCCGACATTATTGTCGCTGCAATTGGTCAAGCCCATTTTCTAAAAGCCGACATGATTAAACCCGGCGCCGTAGTTATCGATGTCGGAATCTCTCGAACCGATGCTGGCTTGCTCGGAGACGTAGACCCTGGCGTGATGAATGTTGCATCATGGGTTGCACCTATGCCTGGTGGCGTTGGACCAATGACACGCGCAATGCTCATCAAGAATGTAGTAGATGCGTGCAGTTAAGTAATCGCCTACTCACCATCATTAGCAATGTAGCCGTACTCGTTGGCATAGCGCTAGGTATTGGTGGAATAGTGCGAGGTGGGTCACTTTTTATCGCAGCGGGCACTGCAGGTGTAGCACTCAAAGGGCGTAACTTGCGTAAATTCGACTTTTATTTTCCGCTTGTGATTGCCATCGCCCTCTTTGCTCTGGCAGTTGCACTTCCTCACGGACGGTAGAGTTGGCGCAGTGCTTCACAGAGTTAAAAAGGGGATCACGCCATGGGCGCAAAAGTAACCGTAGTTGGTGCAGGTTTTTATGGTTCGACAACCGCACTTCGATTAGCTGAATTCGATGTTTTTGACACAGTAGTTCTCACAGATATCGTCGAAGGCAAACCTGAAGGCTTAGCCCTAGACATGAATCAATCCCGCTCCATCGAAGGTTTTGAAACTAAAGTTATTGGTGCAACGACAACCGCCGAAGGCGCTGGATATGAAGCAACGGCAAACTCAGATGTTGTAGTAATTACTGCAGGTCTTCCACGCAAGCCCGGCATGAGCCGTATGGATCTAATCGGCGTTAACGCCGGCATCGTTCGTGGAGTGGCTGAAAATATTGCTAAGCACTCACCTAACGCCGTCATTATTGTTGTTTCAAATCCACTTGATGAAATGACCGCCCTTGCCCAACTCGCAACTGGTTTTCCTAAGCACCGAGTTATGGGCCAGGCGGGAATGCTCGATACCGCGCGCTTTACTAATTTTGTTGCTGAAAAACTTGCTGTCAAAGTTGGCGCAGTTAAGACGCTTACTCTTGGTTCACATGGCGACACAATGGTTCCAGTTCCAAGTCGCTGCACAGTCAATGGCAAGGCGCTCAGTGAACTTTTATCGCAAAGTGAAATTGATGAGCTAGTTGATCGCACCCGTAATGGTGGCGCCGAAGTCGTCGCACTTCTTAAGACTGGCTCGGCTTACTACGCTCCATCTGCCGCGGCTGCACGTATGGCTAAGGCTGTCATCGAAGATTCAGGCGCCGTTATGCCGGTATGTGCGTGGGTAGATGGCGAATATGGAATCTCAGGCGTCTACCTTGGTGTCGAAGCCGAGATTGGCCGCAATGGAATTAAGAAAGTTATTGAAAGCGCGCTAACGGATTCAGAGGTAGCGGCCCTTAAAGCTGCAGCTGAAGCTGTTCGCGCAAAACAGGCAGACGTCCAAACACTCTAATTAGGGAGCTCCAAGCATGGCCAAGATCAAAGTAGAAGGAACCGTAGTTGAATTAGATGGCGATGAAATGACGCGCATCATCTGGCAGTTCATTAAGGAGTCATTGATCCTTCCTTACCTTG